>CAZAWU010000447.1:0-1508 GCA_964488915.1 uncultured Burkholderiales bacterium | reverse complement strand
CGCACCGATCACGCGAAAATCCGGCGCACGCTCAGCGAATAGCACCGCCACGAGCTGCGCTTCGCCCGCCGCTTCGGACAAGTGCGCACCGCTCAGCTGCGTGCGGACGACGTCGTGCATATCGACCGGCCGAGCGCTCTGCGGTGCGAACAGCCCGATTTTGATGTAGTCCACACCGGTGGCCGCCATCGCGCGCACGGCCGGTGCGATGACGTGCAGCATGAACGGCACATCGCCGATCGTGGCGCTGACGGGCGCCCGCCCGTCAACGTAGGCCGTCACCGTGCGCGCTGTTGCGTGCGGCACGGCGCCGAGCGCGCCAAAGGCAGGTTCCTTCAGATCGACAATGCCCGCGCCGCCGGCGAGGGCAATGCGCGCCTCCTCGAGGTTGCGCACGCTGGCGAGCAGCCTGGTCATCGATTCAAGCCAAGTTGCCGCCGCTTTGCGCGGCGCGATGATTCTCGATCGCTTCCATCAACCACCGCCACGCGAGCAGCTCGTTCGGCCCGGCGGTTTTGTCGATGGCGATCTTCAAGTATTCGATCTCGCGATCGACCTTCTCAGCCGGCAACATGTTCAAGCGGCTGACGAGAATCGCGGCCTCCAGCACCGCGGCGCGCGCCCGGTTGTAGCCCGGAAACGGCGCATGCGTACGTCGGTACACGACGCGGCAAATCAATTGCGGCCGCGTGGCGTCGTCTTCGATCGAATCGAGCTTTAGTTCCGCGTGCGCCAGTGTGTGCGCCAAGCGTACCCCGGCAACTTTCTCCGCAGGCAGCGTCGGCCACTCGCGCCGGTCGGTCAAGCAACCAACGAACACGCGCACGTCGTCGCAGTAGTTGACGACCGCGCTCCTGGTTTCGAGGACATTCTCCAGCGTCGTCGACGGGCGAAACGGCGCTAGCACGACGACGTCATCGCGCTCGCGAATGCCCATCGGCGCGATGTGCACCGCGCCGTCCGAAGATGTGGAGGTAACGACCGTTTCCCAGATCATTTTTTTGTTCGCATCGCGTGAGTCAACGTGCTGCCCGCCTGCTTCTGCTCGCTCAAATCCTCCGGGCGGCGATCGAGCGCAGCACCCCAATCCAGTTCCTGGTCCTGAGCGTAACGCTTACCGAGCTGCCACGCAATCTGCGCTCGCGCCAGTTCCACGCCCATGTAGTAAGCGTGACTGGCGTCCTGCTCGAGCCCCAAGCGCGGCCAAAACGCGAACGGGTCCCACGCGGTACGCAGCCCGTCGCGGTTGTAGACATGCACGCCTTCGTCGCTGACTTGAATGCGAAAGCTGGGGTCGCGCACGCGCCGCGCGATAGCGCGCACATCATCCTCGCTATCGGGAAACGGTTTCTTGTCGTGCACTTGTAGCAGCGCGCTGCTGTACCCCTTGGGGATGTCGCCCGCCTCTCGCGCGGCGTACATGATGCGGCGCGCCGCATCGGCTTCCTTCACGGCGCGGCGCGCGTGTGGACTGACTTGTGTGGTCAGCAATGCGCCGATGCGCAGCT
>CAZAWU010000446.1:0-1508 GCA_964488915.1 uncultured Burkholderiales bacterium | reverse complement strand
AGCTGCGCATCGGCGCATTGCTGACCACACAAGTCAGTCCACACGCGCGCCGCGCGGTGAAGGAAGCCGATGCGGCGCGCCGCATCATGTACGCTGCGCGAGAGGCCGGCGACATCCCCAAAGGGTACAGCAGCGCGCTGCTACAAGTGCACGACAAGAAGCCGTTTCCCGATAGCGAAGATGATGTGCGCGCCATCGCCCGGCGCGTGCGCGACCCCAGCTTTCGCATTCAAGTGAGCGACGAAGGCGTGCATGTCTACAACCGCGACGGGCTGCGCACCGCGTGGGAGCCATTCGCGTTTTGGCCGCGCTTGGGGCTCGAGCAGGACGCCAGCCACGCTTTTTACATGGGCGTAGAACTGGCGCGCGCGCAGATTGCGTGGCAGCTCGGCAAGCGTTACGCTCAGGACCAGGAGCTGGATTGGGGCGCGGCGCTCGATCGCCGCCCGGAAGATTTGAGCGAGCAGAAGCAGGCGGGCAGCACGTTGACTCACGCAATGCGAACAAAAAAATGATCTGGGAAACGGTCGTTACCTCCACATCTTCGGACGGCGTGGTGCACATCGCGCCGATGGGCATTCGCGAGCGCGATGACGTCGTCGTGCTGGCGCCGTTTCGCCCGTCGACGACGCTCGAGAATGTGCTCGAAAGCAGGAGCGCGGTCGTCAACTACTGCGATGACGTGCGTGTGTTCGCCGGTTGCTTGACCGACCGGCGCGAGTGGCCGACGCTGCCTGCGGAGAAAGTTACCGGCGTACGCTTGGCGCACACACTAGCGCACGCGGAACTAATGCTCAATTCGATCGAGGACGATGCCACGCGGCCGCAATTGATTTGCCGTGTCGTGCACCGGCGCACGCATGCGCCGTTTCCGGGCTACAACCGGGCGCGCGCGGCAGTGCTGGAGGCCGCGATTCTGGTCAGCCGCTTGAACATGTTGCCGGCAGAGAAAATCGATCGCGAGATCGAGTACTTGAAGATCGCCATCGACAAAACCGCCGGGCCGAACGAGTTGCTCGCGTGGCAGTGGTTAATGGAGGCGATCGAGAATCATCGCGCCGCGCAAAGCGGCGGCAACTTGGCTTGAGCCGATGACCAGGCTGCTTGCTAGCGTGCGCAACCTCGAGGAGGCGCGCATTGCGCTTGCCGGCGGCGCGGACATTATCGATCTAAAGGAACCCGCTCATGGCGCGCTCGGCGCCGTGCCGCACGCAACAGCGCGCGCGGTGACGGCCTGCGTTGACGGGCGGGTGCCTGTCAGCGCCACGATCGGCGATGTGCCGTTCATGCTGCACATCATTGCACCGGCCGTGCGTGCGATGGCGGCCACCCGCGTCGACTACATCAAGATCGGGCTGTTCGCACCACAGAGCGATCGGTCGGTCGATATACTCGACGTCGTCCGCGCGCAGCTCAGCAGTGCGCACTTGCTCGAAGCGGCGGGCGAAGCGCGGCTCGTGGCGGTGCTATTCGCTGAGCGTGCGCCGGATTTTCGCGTGATCGGTGCG
>CAZAWU010000445.1:0-1516 GCA_964488915.1 uncultured Burkholderiales bacterium | reverse complement strand
CCGGGTTGGCGGAGAAACTGAGCGCAGAAAGCACGGCGCGGCGGCCGGCCATGGCGTGGGCGAGATCGCCCGGGTCCGTGCCGTTCAGCTGCAGCGTGCGCAGTGCCCGCGTGCACTCGATGCGTTCCAGCGCATCCGGATCGACATCGCCGACCAGCACGTCGTAGTCGCCGGTGTCGGCGAGGAATTTGGCCGCGGCAGCGCCGATCTTGCCGGCGCCGAGCAAGAGAACCGGGTACACGTTGAATCCTCAATGGCTACCCGTTGCCATTTTACTACTACGGCGCGGCGCTCATAGCTACAAGTCGTTGCCTCGCGTCAACGCTAGCCCGCTAAGCTCGCCAGCGAAACGCTACGCCCCAGATTGATGCCCCGGAATCCAACTCGTCCCCGCGAGCGGTACGCGCGCCATGGCCGCAGCTTCGACCGTCAGCGCCACCAAGTCTTCGCGCTCCAAGTGATGCACATCGGTCTTGCCGCAGGCGCGCGCGACAGTGGTGAGTTCCATGTTCATGGTCTTGAGGTAGTTCTTCAGGCGCTTGGCGCCGATCGCCGGATCGAGGCGCAATTCGAGCTCGGCGTCTTGCGTTGTGACCCCAACCGGGCATTTGCCGGTGTGGCAGTGATGGCAATAGCCCGCGGCCGTGCCGAGCTTCTCGTAGTCGGCGGAAGCATCGACATGTTCTCCATTCGGACGCACCCAAGTATCGCTGTTGCAGCCAAGCGCGAACAACACGCCTTGGCCGACCGAAACCGCGTCCGCGCCAAGCGCGAGCGCTTTCGCCGCGTCCGCGCCGGTGCGGATGCCGCCGGAAACGATCAACTGCACCTTGCCCTTCATGTTGAGATCTTCCAGCGCATCGACCGCTTGGCGCACCGCCGCGAGCGTGGGAATGCCGACGTGCTCGATGAAGACTTCCTGCGTCGCCGCGGTGCCGCCTTGCATGCCGTCCACCACGATCACGTCGGCACCGGCGTGCACGCACAGCTTCACATCGTGAAATACGCGCGTGGCGCCGATCTTGACGTAGATCGGCACTTGCCAGTCAGTGATTTCGCGCAATTCGCCGATCTTGATGGTGAGATCGTCCGGGCCGGTCCAGTCGGGATGACGGCATGCGGAGCGTTGATCGACGCCTGCCGGCAGCGTACGCATTCCCGCTACGCGCGGATTCACTTTCTGTCCGAGCAGCATGCCGCCGCCGCCCGGCTTCGCGCCTTGGCCGATGACGACTTCGATCGCATTGGCTTTGCGCACATGATCGGGGTTAAAGCCGTAGCGCGAAGGCAGGCATTGGTACACCAGCGTCTTCGATGAATTGCGCTCTTCTTCCGTCATGCCGCCGTCGCCGGTCGTGGTCGATGTGCCCACTTCCGTCGCGGCGCGCCCGAGCGCTTCTTTCACGCGTGCGGAGAGCGAACCGAAGCTCATGCCGGCGATGGTGATAGGAATGTCGAGTTCGACTGGCTTCTTCGCGTAGCGTGTGCCGAGCACGGTTTTGCTGGAACACTTTTC
>CAZAWU010000444.1:0-1552 GCA_964488915.1 uncultured Burkholderiales bacterium | reverse complement strand
CGAACGGCAGGACGCCGAAATACGTCGTCAATCGCGATGTGCTCACGCATCCGGCGATTGCCGCGCGATTGCCTCGATAACACCAATGGATGCTTTGATACCCACATCAATCCGCTGCAAGAACCCAAATATGCGCTGCTCGATACTTCCCGTCCTTTACACGCTTGCGCTCGCTGTCCCCGCAAACGCGCAGAACATGACAAACGAACCGGCCGAATTTCGCGGCATCGCCTGGGCCAGTAGCTTTCCCGAAAGCGATGCGAGCCTAAAGTTGGTGCGGCGCGAAGGAAACGTCGCGTACTTCACGCGGCCTGGCGAAAAGCTCGCGTTGGGACAAACCGAAGCGATCAAGATCGCCTATCGCTACTACAAGGATCGATTCAGCGCGGGTGTGGTGCAGACCTACGGCGGAGCCAACAAGAAAGCGCTGATCGAGAGCCTGCACAGCCAACATGGTGCGTCGACCAAACCTTACCAGCGCATCGAGCAGTACCGCTGGGAAGGCAAGGACGTCAATATCGTGCTGACTTGTGAGGTGACCAGCTACTGCGCGGCGGAATTCGTTTCAGTCGCGGTTGGCCGGCAGGAAGCCACCGACACCGGCAGCACTGAGATCCCCACCGCCATCAAGCGCGACGACGACGATGGGGACGATTGACCCGCTACTGCAGGCAGGTTCTTCGTAGAAATGAAAGGAGCTGTGACTGCGACTCATACACCAAAGCCAGTATAGGCTCCACAACTGCCATCATTTCGGCCATGCAGGACTAGCGAAGCTCGGTCTTGCCGCCTTCGCGTGCCGGAAATCCAGTGCCAGCTTCGAAGCCGGATCCCGGCTCACGCCGGGATGACGTTCAGTTTTTCTTGCCTTCCTTCCAGTCCGCACCTTCGAGTGCGAGCGTCTCAAGGTAAGCCCCGATCTTGTAGATCGAGTTGTCATCCAACACTCCGCCCCACGCCGGCATGTCTTTGATATCGCGTCCTGGCGCTTGCACGCCGTTCTTTACGATCTCTACATACTTCTTGAAACCTTTACTGAATTTGCGCAAGTCCGCCGGCGTGCGCGCGCTGCTGGCGCGCTCACCTGCGCCGTCTGCTTTGCCGCCATGACACAGCGAACAAGTTGCGCGATAGTCCGACTTACCGCTACGAATGGCGGCTTCGTTGCCTGAAAAAGGATTGACGTCCGGAACCTCTTGCGCGATGGCCGCGCCGGAAATCGCCAGCAACGCAATCGCCGCAGCGCTTTGAAATCTCTTCATGCCTGACCTTGTTTTATCCCTATGTGAAAAAAGGCGCGCACTTGCGTGCGCGCCTCCAAGACAACGAGCTTAAGCGAACTCGGTTTACTCTACCGTGTAGGCCACGATCATATGACCGAACTCGGCCTTGTGCGCTTCGTCACGGCCGAAGCCGGGCGTACCACCCAAAGGCTGCACGATCATTTGCTTGCCGTTCGCGGTGTAGCTCGCGGGGCCAGCTTTCGCCGCTACGCCGAGATCTTGGCTGAACAGCAGCTTGCCGGTCTTCGCATCGGTGACTTTGAACGTGC
>CAZAWU010000443.1:0-1571 GCA_964488915.1 uncultured Burkholderiales bacterium | reverse complement strand
GTTCTCGACGAGTACCCCGCCGTGCAATCGGCGCTGGCGCGGCCAAAAGCTACGGACCCGCGCGTCGCCGAACGTTTCGAGCTCTACGCTTGCGGGGTTGAACTTGCGAATGGTTTTGGCGAGTTCAACGATCCCCTTGAGCAGCGCCGCCGCCTGCAAAACGAAATGGCGGAAAAACAGCGCATCTATGGCGAAAGCTATCCGCTCGATGAAGATTTTCTCCAGGCGCTCGGCGCCATGCCGCCGGCGAGCGGTATCGCGCTTGGGTTCGACCGCTTGGTGATGCTGGCCACCGGCGCCTCCCGCATCGAGCAAGTGATGTGGACTCCGGTTGCGGAACCCTGAATAACGGCCCGACAGCAAAGCAAGGAAAGGTTTTCCGATGAGTGCAGTCCGTACTACGCTGCGCACGGCGGCGGCATTGAAGCAACAAGGGTTGATCGCCGGGGATAAGACGGAAGGAATTGAGCGCGTGACCCAGCGATATGCGCTGGCCATCACGCCCGCTATCGCCGATTTGATCGATCCGTCCAAATCTGACGACCCGATTGCGCGCCAATTCATTCCCGATGAGCGCGAACTTCAGATCGCATCCGAAGAAAATGCCGATCCCATCGGCGACAATGCGCACAGTCCCGTTGAAGGCATTGTGCACCGCTATCCGGACCGCGTGTTGCTGAAGCTCGTACATGTCTGCGCGGTCTATTGCCGTTTCTGCTTCCGGCGCGAGATGGTCGGTCCCGGGCAGGCACATGCGTTGTCGGCTAACGCGCTTGAGCGCGCACTGGACTATATCCGCGACCACAAAGAAATCTGGGAAGTGATCCTGACGGGCGGAGATCCGCTGGTGCTGTCGCCGCGCCGCTTGAAGGATGCGGTCAAACGCCTCGCAGCCTTCGACCATGTGAAAATCCATCGCGTGCATACGCGCGTGCCGATCGTCGATCCGGCGCGGGTGACGCCTGCGCTGGTGCGCGCGCTGAAGACGCCGGGCAAGGCGATCTACGTGGTGGTTCACGTCAATCATCCGCGCGAACTGACGCCGGAAGCACGCACCGCCTGTGCGCGTTTTGTCGATGCCGGAATTCCCGTTCTCAGCCAGTCGGTGCTGCTGCGCGGCGTCAATGATGACGCGCAAACGCTCGGCGATCTGATGCGCGCGCTGGTCGAATGCCGCATCAAGCCCTACTACTTGCATCACGGCGATCTGGCGCCGGGCACGGCGCACCTGCGCACGACGGTCGAGACCGGCCAGGGCCTGATGCGCGGCCTGCGCGGTCATTATTCCGGCCTCTGCCAACCCACTTATGTGCTCGATATTCCCGGTGGTCACGGCAAGTCGCCGATCGGCCCTAACTACATGCGCAGCGCCAAAAATCCTTCAGTGCCGGGAGCCTACGAGGTGGAGGATTTCCACGGGCGCTTGCACCATTACCCCCATTAAGCCGCAGTAACCCTGACCCCACCAAAAACCCCGCCCGGCTTGCAAATCTAGGGCAATCGGCCTATCTGTCCGCCGTTCGAGATTTTGCCTGATCTTGTTATCTGCCCTCAGGGGGCTCTCCCAAGAT
>CAZAWU010000442.1:0-1663 GCA_964488915.1 uncultured Burkholderiales bacterium | reverse complement strand
AATAGTCGCGTAGTGCAGGACCGGATTCCCGTTATTGGGTGCGCCGGGAAGGTCAGAATCTGATAGTAAGTGGGGTTCCCGCTTACTACCTGTCTAACCAGGTGATGGTCTTGTCTCGTCTCGACCCGAATCCGGCGACCTGCTCAAACTCGCCAGCGCCAACACTGCACCAAGCAGCGCGATTCCAGTCGCGCTCAAGCCAAGTGCTGTGAAACTGTAAGCGGCAATCAGCCACGCGCCGATCGATGCGGCGGTAAGCCAGCCGATGCTGGCGAGCGTAACGTTTAAGCCGAACACCGCGCCGCGCAGTTCGTTCGGCACTTGCGAGAGCGCGGCGAGGAAGGCCGGCCGGCCGATTGCGTTGCAGAACGAGTAGGCGAAGCCGAGCAGTACCGAAACCGCGATGCCCGCTTGCCACATGACCAGCGGCAGCGCCAGGCACGCGGTGGCGAACGAGGCGGCAGCGAACAAGCGCATGCGCGGCGGAAACCGATCAGCAAGCTTGCCGCCGGCGAAGCTGCCCAGCAGCGTGCCAGCGGCGACGAGTGCAAGTGCGAACCCAAGCGCGCCGAGCGAAATGCCATAAGTCTGCTGCAGGAAAGTCGGCAAGAAGATCGCCACGACTGCGAAGCACATGCGTTCGGTTGCGCCAGCGCTGAGCGTGGCGAGCCAGTGCCTGCGCAACAAGTGCGTGAGCGGCACGCGTGCTCGGGCCTTGCCGTGCGGGTGCGGGGGATCAGGATCGATGAGGCGGGTGAGAGCGAAGCCGGCGGCGATCATGGTCAAGCCATGTGCCCCGATGGCGCCGCGCCAGCCGCCGAGCGCGCCCATGATGGTGACGATCGGCGCGCCGAGCAGCAAGGAGAGCGATTGGCCAGTGACGATCCAGCCGAGCGCTCGCGCGCGCATTTCCAGCGGCACGCGGT
The DNA here is from genome assembly GCA_964488915.1 of uncultured Burkholderiales bacterium. Lineage (GTDB taxonomy): Bacteria > Pseudomonadota > Gammaproteobacteria > Burkholderiales > JALYOK01 > CADEHE01. Next base: position 737 of record CAZAWU010000442.1, on the reverse strand, counting down.
CGGCCACGGCGGCGAATACGGCGCCCATGAAGGCGCCGCCGAACATGCCGGTAACGAGTTGCGCCACGAGCAGTGCGGGGTAGCTCGGCGCTAGGGCGAAGCCGACGCGCCCAACGCCCATGCCGATCAGCGCACCGATCAAGATCGGGCGGCGGCCGATGCGGTCCGACAGCGTCCCGGCGAGCAGTGAGGACGTGCCCCACATGAGCGCTTGAAAGGAGAACAGATGGGCGACGGCGACGAAGCTGGTCCGCATTTCGGTCGCGATGATCTGCATGAATGGCGCTAATGAGGGGCCGGAGGAGGTGATGAGGAACGTTGCCCCGCCCAACAGGGCGAGCGCCCGCAGCAGGCGGTTTTCGGCTTGAGGGGGCGGGGCTGAGGGAAGTGCTGGGTTCAAATCAGAAGCGTCGGCTGCGGACGTCGAGATCGAGCGCGCCGACGGGCCGAGCGCATAGTAACAGAGACTCTTGAAGGCCTAGGAACGAGCAAACACGGTCGGCCTCTTTCGAAGGTTTGAGCATACTAGTGGTAGAAAAATCCTGTAAATGAGTCTGGTAGAGATATACCAAGTTAACCTGTTGTGAGTATGTTGCCGTGGCGGCAATAATGAGTGTCGAGGCCTTGTTGCCCGATTTGGGCACAGTGTTTGACACTGTTGGGCCTGCGAGCGATAATCGCACGTTTCAGCGGAGGGGTTCCCGAGCGGTCAAAGGGAGCAGACTGTAAATCTGCCG
>CAZAWU010000441.1:0-1678 GCA_964488915.1 uncultured Burkholderiales bacterium | reverse complement strand
CGGTGCGCGTTCCGACCCCCAACTTTTCGAGCGCTTCGCTGGCCCCCGACTGTTGGGGTTCGCTACGCTCACCGCCAACCTACAATCACGCGTTGCGCGGCGCACGAATCGCCGATTTTGGCCGAAAAGTTTTCAAGGTCTCTTCGCGCGTTTCGATGTACGGCCCGCCGATCAGATCGACGCAGTAAGGCACCGCGGCGAAGATACCATCGAGAGTCTCCTTGATCGACTTTGGCTGTCCCGGCAAGTTAACGATCAAAGATTGCTTGCGAATGACAGCGACTTGCCGTGACAGAATCGCGGTCGGCACATACTTCAAGCTCACCGCGCGCATCGCTTCGCCGAAGCCGTCCATGACGCGGTCGGCGACGGCCACGGTCGCGTCCGGGGTGACGTCGCGGGGCGCGGGGCCGGTGCCGCCAGTGGTCAGGATGAGGCTGCACCCCTCCTTGTCCGTCAGTTCTTTCAGCGTTGCTTCGATCAAAGGCCGCTCGTCGGGGATCACGCGTTCAACTAGCGTCATTGGATTGAGCAGCACTTGCGACAGCCATGCGCGCAGCGCGGGAATACCTTCGTCTTGGTAGATGCCTTTGGAAGCGCGGTCGCTGACAGTGATTAGGCCGATTTTGATGGGATCGTAGACAAAGTTGCTCATGATTGTGTCGTTGGGCTATCGGAGTCGGAGTGCAGAATGTCGCTAAGCAGACGGAACAGCGCGCGCGCGGCTTTGGGCGGCTTGCCGTGTTCAGCCTCCCAGCGAATCTGCTGGACGAGTTCGCCGATGCGCGATTTTTCGCTTTGCGCGCGCGGAAACTTTGCGCACAACGCTTCCAGCGCGTTGGCTTCGCTTAGCAATTGCGCGCGCAAAGTTTCCGCTTGTTGGTGCACACGCGCCTCGGCGCGGCCCGGCAGTTTCCAGCGCTCGAGTTGTGCCGCGATGGGCGCGGCGTCGATGTCGCGCATCAGCCGACCCACATACTGCAACTGACGCCGGCGCCCTTCGTGGGCGCGGATGCGCTGGGCTTCGAGGATGGCGTCGAGCAGCGTTTCGGGCAGCTCAAGCTGCCCCAGGCGCTGGCGCGAAAGCGCCACGAGCTCCTCGCCCAGGTCCTGCAAAGCTTGCATGTCGCGCTTGCGCTGAGACTTACTGACCGTTTCCATGTAACTGCTATGATACCCAACCTGAAATCAGAGACTTATTCTTCATTGTGAAGCAAGAGCAGTTTTCCTATTCGCCCGATGCGCTGCGGCAGCTGGTTGCCGATGGCTTGCGCCTGGCGAAAGAGCAGGGCGCGAGCGGCGCCGAGGCCGATGTTTCCGAGGGCTTCGGTTTGAACGTTACGGTGCGCAAGGGCGAGGTCGAGACCATCGAGCACAACCGCGACAAGGGATTCGGCGTCACCGTCTACTTTGGACAGCGGCGCGGGCACGCCAGTTCGTCCGATCTTTCTCCGCAGGCGTTGCGCGATACGCTGGCCAAGGCGTGCAGCATTGCGCGGCACACGGCGGAAGATCCCTACGCCGGCTTGCCCGATGCCGCCTTGCTGCTGCGCGGCGAGGGCGCGGATCTCGACCTCTATCACCCGTGGGCGATCGACGTGGAAGGCGCGGTGGCGCTCGCCAAACGTTCGGAGGGCGCCGCACTCGCCGTTGACAAACGCATTACGAATTCCGACGG
>CAZAWU010000440.1:0-1695 GCA_964488915.1 uncultured Burkholderiales bacterium | reverse complement strand
TGCAAAGCTGCGTGAACGGCTCGAAAAGACCAACGAATATCTACGCGCGAAAACGCTACACACCGATGAGTAATGCCCTATCAATCGCCTATCATCTTACTCTCGGACATATACTCCAGCTTTTCCAAGAGCAGCGGCGCGCATCGTTGTTCGCAACACTCATCCTGTTGGCCGCGAGCAACGCTTTCGCTTTCGAGACGCCGCCGGGATGGCACGTACGCGACGCTGACGGCGCGCAAATTTTCACACCCGGCGATTTGCAAGCAGGCGAGTTCTTCGAAGTGCGCATGTATGCCGATGCGCCGCTTGCGGGCGCGGCACTGGAGGCTTGGCTGCAACAAGTCGCCGCGCAAGAGCAGCCAAGCGGCGGCGCGTGGAAAGGCGAACCGAAAGTGCAATCGAAGGCCGCCAACTTGGCTGCCGCCAATCGCGCGTGGACGGATGCAAGCCAGCGCGAAGGTTTTGCCCTCTACAGCGCGGTGACGCTCGATAACGCTCACGCGCGCCTCGCGCGCCTGCTCGCGAACAAATCGCCGGCGCTACAACGCCACCAGCAAGCCGCCGCACAGTTGATGCAGCAGATCGCCCAAGGCGCACGCGTGGCCAAGCCTAAGGATGACGACACCAACGCGCGGGCGCAGGAAGATGATGCAGACGACGCCAAAGCTCCGGCGCGGGCGCGGCGCGCAGCATTCCCACCCAAAAGCAAATCGGGCGAAAAGGATATCGGCTCCGTGTCCCCGCAGAAAGTGGAAGCCGCGCTCGCCAAGTTGGGCGCGCAGCCGCCGCTGCGGCTGGGCGGCGCGCTCAAGCTGGGCGCTTACCGCTGCACGCAGCGGCGCATGTACGGGCGCTACGTCTCGCTGTATCACTACACGCTCAATCTGTACGATGACTTGAGCGTGCGCACCGACGACGCTTCGATCGAGAGCGACGAACGCACCATGAAGGCGAAGGAATACGTCGGCGCTTACGACTACAAGGAAGCAAGCGGCGCGTTGTACGCGGGCGGGGATGGTTACGATAATCGCGACATGGGCAAGTACGCCATCATCAACAGCGTCTACCACTCACCGACGAGCGATCCCAACAAGACCAACGCGTTTCGCTACGTCACCGATGCGCGCGGACAAGCGTTCTTTTACGGCCTGCAGGAGTACGCCGATCGCTCTTCGACCACGTGCGCCTACAGCGGTGCGCCCAAGCAAGCCTCGCCGCTGGCGCTCGCGCGCGAAAAGCGCGAGCAGACCGAGGCCGAGCGCTACAAGTACCGCACCCAGCCCGGCGCGGGCTTAAGGATGGCCGAGATCGAGTGCTACTACCGCACCCAGAAGCAGGACAGCGATTGGCAAGGGCTGGTGAAAATCAGCGAGGACACCGACCTGCTGCTCAAAAACGGTTGGGCGTACGGCAGCCCGGACTATTCACCGCACGACTTCGATGCCGCCGCCTCGCGCAAAGGCGAACCGAAGAAGTGGTTTCGCTGGAGGCGCGACGGCGCGTATATCGCAATTTCCACCGACAACGGCGATTCCTGGCGACAGCTGGATCGCGGCTCCTGCGGCAAACCCGCCGCCGCGAGCGCGCTCAACGGTTTGTTCGAAGACGTGACCACAGCGAGCGCGGGCGTCGGCGAGATTACGCACTTCTATCGAAGCACTTGGATATTCGGAAGAGACGGGACATTCAGCAGCA
>CAZAWU010000439.1:0-1698 GCA_964488915.1 uncultured Burkholderiales bacterium | reverse complement strand
ATTCGCGATCACATGCATGCCGACATGATGCATGACGCGCTGCGCGGCGACGTGCTTGCAGTCCTGCGCGCCGCCGCTAAGCAGGACAACCAGCAATTCCAGATCGCGGTGGAAGAAGTCGATGCGCACGCCAAGGAGTTTCGTATATCTTTAGACGCCCTCGATAAGGCGCGACTGGACGCAGCCGTGGTCGCTCACATTGCACAAGTGCGACCGCGCCTGGACGCCTATGCGGACGAAGCGGGCAAGATCGCCAGTATTGCCAAGACAGATCTGCCAGCGGCAGAAGCCGAGATGGATGCGTTTTCTCGCGCCTTCGAAGAGCTTGAGCGCGCCATGGGCCAGCTTGGCGATGCGATCGAAGCGCAGGCCAAAGCATTGGCGCAAGCCGCGAAGCAGCGCGCCAGCTGGGTGCTCGGGTCAATGGCCGCAGGCCTGGCTGTTCTCGTGCCCTTGATCGTTTTGATGGCCTATTTGATCGGCAACCGCATTCTCCACCGCGTCGCGAGGCTGCGCGCGTTCATGCTCGAGCTGGCCTCGAGCGAGGCCGACCTTACCAAACGCATCAATACGCGCTCCAGCGACGAGTTGGGCACGACGGCGCTGGCGTTCAACCAGTTCATGGACTTACTGGCCGAACTAGTCGGCGCGGTGCGGGTAAGCGCCGGCTCCATCATCGCCACCGCGGAAAAGCTCGACGACTCGTCTGTGCAGATCCGCCAACGCTCGGAACAACAAGCGGACAAGATGCAGTCGACAGTGGTCGAGATCGAGAGCATGAAGCACGCCATCGATGCCATCGCCGACGGCGCGGAACGCGTCGGCGCCCTGGTGCAAACCAGTGAGGCGCATGCCGCGCACGCTAGCGGCAACGTCGACAACGTATTGAAAACCATCAGCGAGGTCGAGGGCGCGGTGAACAACATCGCCCAGTCCGTCGCCGAATTCGTCAAGAGCACCAGCGAAATCGGCAGCTTGACCAAGCAAGTCAGAGAAATCGCGGAGCAAACCAACTTGCTCGCCCTCAATGCCGCCATCGAGGCGGCGCGTGCCGGCGAACAAGGGCGCGGGTTCGCCGTGGTGGCCGATGAAGTGCGCAAGCTGGCGGAGAAATCGGCACAATCGGCGGTACGTATCGATACCGTTACCGGCACGCTCGATCAGCAGAGCGCGCTCGTCGATGGAGCGGTGCACCAGGGACTGGTCGCACTGAAAGGGAGCCTAGACGGCGTGCAGGAAATGCTTAGTTCGTTGCGCCAGGCGCGCGAGGCCACGGAAAAGGCGAACGCTAGCGTACAAGAGATCAATAGTGCAGTGAAAGAGCAAGCGTGCAGCGCCGCCGGCATCGCCACCGGTGCGGAGGCCATGGCGCGCTTGAGCACCGAGAATCACACCGCGATCCACGATGACCTGCAAGCGGTAAAGCGGTTGCGCAACGTAGCCAATGATCTGCGCGGCACCATGAGCCGCTTTAAGCTGGCGTTAGACGACCGTCGCAATTGAGATTGCAGTTGCGCCGAATCGCGGCCGCGCAAGGTTGACCTGCGCGAAGTAACGACGCGCCTCTGTTTCAGCCGTTAGCAGCGCGTCGCATCCAGAGGAGATGCGGCCGTAAGCGCGGTCCCCGTCCCAAACGGGGGTTAAGTTGAACGCTGCTGCTAGAATTCCGGCTGCGCGCGGCTGCTCACCTAGATGCCG
>CAZAWU010000438.1:0-1712 GCA_964488915.1 uncultured Burkholderiales bacterium | reverse complement strand
TTACGGGCAGTGCCCCTGGAACTGCAGAATCCAAACCCTCCGTGCCTCCGCGTCTGCCATGGCGGTTCGGTTCAAGTGGTAAGGAGCTACAGCCATTTGTGGCCTTCCAAGTCCTCGCATGAACGCTGTTGTTTGTGAGATTGGGTGTACAAGGTACACGGGTGCGGGGGCGGCGCGGCCGACTCTCGAGCCAGGCGCCGCGGCGGGGTGGAGTTCTTATGCCGCTCCGTCACGTCGAAGGCTGCAGCGGGCCAATCTGCCATTCGTGTGCGCCCCGCAGGGACACCCACCAAGTTATCATTCGTGGCCGCAGCCAGTGCTCTTTGAAGATCGACTCCTGCCAAACTCTGCGACGTCCATCGCTGTCGATCCCAAGCCATGGACCAAGGCGCGGCACGCAGGGAGTCGAGGTCGAGATCCCGTGTCAGCCGACATAGACGGAGGCCTTGCGCAGCTACGCCGCCGAAACAGCGGCCGACTCGCCGCTGGACAAGTAATTCATCCAGCGTTGACGCAATTGGATCGCCAATCGCCTGGCCACCGCCACGATCGCACGCTTGCGCCCGATGCGTGGATACAGAGACTCGAAGCGTTTGCGCAGCGCGGCATCGCGCCCCGGTCGTGCGGCGCTCCACGCGCACTGCAACAGCATCGCACGCAGCTCTGCCGGACCCCATTTCAGGATGTGGCCGCGATGATCGAGCTCTCCAGAGCTGTACTGACTCGGCGTCAGTCCGAGGTAGTACGGAAAGGAATCCGTGGTCGCGAATCGACCGATGTCGCCGACCTCCAAAACCAGCCGAATGGCCGACAGCCAACCCACCCCAGGCTGGGCACACAGGGCCTTGATCAAACCACGATAGTCCTCGCTGTGGGCCAGTGCGTTCAATCGCATCCGCAGGCTGCGGGCTTGTTGCTCGGCTACCGTGCGCAGCCGCTGTTGCGCCTCGATGCAGGAGTGCACCGGCGCCGGCAACGACTGCGTTTGCAACCAGCTCTCGTAGACCTTCCAGCCGGCAGAGGGCAACGGCCCGAGTCGCCCGTGCTCTTGCAAAGTCATGCGAATACGGATCTGCGCTCGCGTGCGATCTTGGCGGCACTGCGCATACGTGCGTCCGATCTGACGCTGTTCGTGAATAATGCGAGCGGGGACATAGATGCCCTTGAGCTCGCCCTTCTCGAGCTTGCGAGCCATCCTGCCGACATCGACGCGATCGGTCTTCACCTGCAAACCCGGTGCCCGTTCCATGCGGCTCGGAGCGATCACTGTCACACGGACGTGCTGGCTTTCGAGCCACCACGCCAACTCGTACCCAAAGCCACATGCTTCGTACGCCACGTGCAATTGGCACCCGCTGTACTGTTCGACCAACGCGCGCACGTGGCTCAATCCGAATGGCGTGCTCAACCGGCGCTGTTCGACGCCATCCCAACGCACACAATAGACCAGCTTCGATCGCGAGATATCGATCGTGATCCATACCGCTGCACCTGGCTGCGGTCGTCGCGCCGCCGGCGATCCTTCTGCCGCCGGCGATCCTTCTTGCGCGACCAGCATCATTGTTCCTATCTTGCTCATGGGAGCCTCCCTTCTGGCTGCGGCGTGAACCGCAGCGCGTTTGATTTGGATTGCTCAGAAGGGTTATGGCTCCCGCTCTCATTTGCAAACGTCTCACGTCACCGACGGGGACAAAGCACATGGTAACTCCGTG
>CAZAWU010000437.1:0-1738 GCA_964488915.1 uncultured Burkholderiales bacterium | reverse complement strand
CTGCTTTGGGAGCAGGGTGTCGGGGGTTCAAATCCCTCCACCCCGACCAAAAGATCAAGACGCAGTCGCCCGCCTTCAGCGATTGACACAAGCTTCTGCGCAGTTTCTTGTGCTTCGCGTCGCGAACCCGCATCGCTCGAGCTAGCCTAAAGCGGCTAAGCGATGGTGATTGCCATTTCAGCCGCTCTGGCGATCGTCCCGAAACGCCCGCTTATCGCCACCGTCATCCCGGCGCAAGCCGGGACCCAGTAGCAGGCGTTCGCCTGGATCCCGGCTTGCGCCGGGATGACGGACTCGTTCCGGAGAGATCGCTTATGCGATAAGTCGCAAATAGCGTGGAGCACTACTAGCGGGTGGTGATCTTACAAGCCGAGCAGCCTGCGTAAGTGTTCGTGCATGTGATCGGCCTCAGCGCGTAAGCCGGTGAACAATTCGAACGCGTGGGCGGCCTGCCCCGCCGCCATTCCGCCACCGTCGAGTGTAGCGCAGCCGCACTCGCGCGCCGCGCGCAACAGCGGCGTCTCGATGGGAAAATAAACGACCTCCGCAACCCAGAGCGCGGGCCGCAGTAACTCCAGGGGCACTGCACTACCGGGCGCGCTGCTCATGCCGGTAGGCGTGGCGTGTACCAACCCGCTGGCGCCGCTCAGCGCGGATGTCAAATCGGCCACCGCAGTCGCGCGCTGGTGGTTTTGGCGAGCATTCACGTGGTCGGCCAGCAGCCCCGCTCGCTTCGGTTCGCGGTCGACGATGAGCAGGTGCTGAGCGCCCAAGCGCACCAGCGCATCGGCTACTGCGCTGCCTGCGCCGCCGGCGCCGAGCACAACTACGCGAGAAAGATCCGCGTGCGGCATAAAGCGTTGCAGCGACCACGCCCAGCCGCTGCCGTCGGTGTTGTGACCAACAGCCCTACCGCCTCGGAACACGACGGTGTTGACCGCGCCAATCGCGCGCGCTTCCGGCGCAAGATCGTCGAGCAGCGGCAGCACCGTCTGTTTGCAGGGATAGGTGATATTGAGACCGGCGAAACCCATATCGCGCGCCGCGCTCAATAAACCCGGCAATGCCTCCGCTCCACCCGCGATGCGCTCCAAGTCGATGAGCTGATAGTGCAGTCGAATACCATGCCGGCTTGCCTCGCGCTCGTGCAAAGCGGGCGATAGCGAACGCTGAATGCCCGCACCGATGAGGCCGACGAGAATCTTGCCCGCGCCGCTTGCTTCGTTCATCGCGAGTTACAGCGTGGCCAAAAAGGCAGTTAGCGCGCGCTTGTCCGCCAAGCTTAGCTGCGTGCCGTAGCGATGCCCCGCATTCTCGACCTGGTCGGGGCAATTCAGATACGGTCGCAGCCCGGCCGCCTGCAGATCAATGTGAATGCGCTGCGCCGACGCCGCCTCACGCGCCAGACGCTTTAGCAAGAGGCGTGTCGTGGGACTTTGTTCCTTCTTCGCGATGCTTGTGCCGGCTGCATCCAAGTCGCGCGCGAAGCGCTTGACGGCAAAATTGCCTAGCGCCGCTAGGCTGCTGCCGCGCGGCACGATCAAGTCGACTTGCGAGCGTCCCGGCACTCTCCCTGGCAGCTCAATCGGGATCACCACCTCATGTGCGAGCAGTTCTCGCTTGGGGTTGCGACGAAGACTCAACAGTTCGCGCATTGACGCTTTGAATAGACCATAGCGGCCCGCGACGCTGGGATCATAGCGCCAGCAGCCGCGCGCGCGCGGCGAGCGGCACAACG
>CAZAWU010000436.1:0-1747 GCA_964488915.1 uncultured Burkholderiales bacterium | reverse complement strand
CAAGAAAAGGAACTAGCGCAGGTCACGCTCCAGTCGATCGGCGACGCCGTGATCACCACCGACGTCAACGGACGCGTGACGTACTTGAACCCCATCGCCGAGGACATGACCGGTTGGCCGCTTGCTGAGGCGCAAGGCAAGCCGCTGTCGGAGGTGTTCAGCGTGATCGAGTCGACGACCCGGCAGCCCACCCGTAATCCCATGCAGGTCGCGCTCGCGGAAAACCGCATCGTCGGCCTGGCGATGGATTCTCTGCTGATCGACCGTCACGGCAAAGAAGCCGCGATCGAGGATTCCGCCGCGCCGATCCATGACCGCGCCGGGCACGTCGTCGGCGGCGTGCTGATCTTCCGCGACGTGAGCGAAACGCGGGCCATGGCGCTGCGCATGGCGCACTTGGCGCAGCACGATGCGCTGACTGATCTGCCCAACCGCGTGCTGCTGCTCGACCGCATGGCGCAGGCCATTGCCGCCGCGCGCCGCCATCGCGGCAAGGTCGCGCTGCTGTTCATCGATCTGGATCATTTTAAGCAAGTCAACGATTCGCTCGGCCATGCGACCGCGGACAACTTGCTGATCGAAGTGGCGCGCCGTCTGAAAGGCTGCGTGCGCGAGAGCGACACGGTCAGCCGCCAAGGCGGCGATGAATTCGTCGTGCTGCTCACCGAAGTCGTGCACGCCGACGCCGCCGCGCGCGTGGCCGGCAAGCTGCTCGAAGCCTGCACTCGCGCCTTCGTCATCGAGGGACACCAAATCCATATCGGGGCAAGTATCGGCATCGCCATGTATCCCGACGACGGCGCCGACACCGATACGCTGGTGCGCAATGCCGACGCCGCCATGTATCACGCCAAGCAGCAAGGCCGCAACAACTATCAGTTCTACGCGCCCGACATGAATGCGCGTGCGCGCGAACACCTGGCGCTCACCACCAATCTGCGCCGCGCGCTGGCACTCGAAGAGTTCGTGCTGCACTACCAGCCGAAGATCGATCTACACGATGAATCCGTGGTCGGCTGCGAAGCGCTCATCCGCTGGCAAGATCCCGAGCGGGGGTTGATCGTGCCAAGCGAATTCATACCGATGATCGAGGCGAACGGGTTGATCGTGCCCATCGGCCGCTCGGTACTGCGCGCGGTGTGCCGGCAATTGCGTGAGTGGCAAGAAGCAGGATTAGACATCGTACCGGCGTCGGTGAACGTGAGCGCTGCGCAGTTCCGGCGCACCGACTTTTATTCGGACGTGTGCAACGCCTTGGATGACGCTGGCATCGAACCGCGTTACTTGGAGATCGAACTCACCGAGAGCACCTTGACGCACGACCTTGAAGCAACGGCGGCAGTGCTGCGCGACTTGCGAAAACTCGGGGTGCGCGTCGCCATCGACGACTTCGGCACCGGCTATTCGAGCCTAAGCCAGTTGCGCCGCTTTCCCATCGATACGCTGAAAATCGACCGCTCGTTCGTACGCGATCTGACCACCGATGCCGATGACGCGTCGATCACCGCGGCCATCGTCAGCATGGCCAAAAGCCTGCGGCAGGAAGTGGTTGCGGAGGGCGTGGAAACGGCGGAGCAGCTTAACTTTCTGCGCGCACTGGGGTGCGACGCGGCGCAAGGCTACTACTTCTACCGCCCGTTGGGAGCGCCTACGTTTGCGCAACTGCTGCATCCGGAACAACGCAGCGTGCGCGCAGCGCGCGCAGTGGAGCTACTGCGCATCGGCGGCTCGAGCTAGCGCCAGGCTC
>CAZAWU010000435.1:0-1763 GCA_964488915.1 uncultured Burkholderiales bacterium | reverse complement strand
TTGGATCGGATCGGTGCCAAGCACAGTACAGCCGGCGCCAGCCGTGCCGCCCACGGTAGCATCACCTCAGCCCTCGGAGGCCGGGGTGCCTAACGCGAGCACCGACCATGCCGAACCGGCTGTGGCAGCGCCCACAAGTGCGAAGCGCACTGCTGCGGAGCGCATCAACCTGCTCGATCCGGAGCACGGTGCGCAACTCGTCGCCGCAGGCGAGGAAAACTGGCGCCGCATCCTGGAAGGCAAGGAGCCGGTTTGCGCCATCATCAGCGCGCAGAGCTTCGCTTTGGTGAGCTTGAGCAACGAGCAACCGGCCGCGATCGATACGCTTGCCGTGCACGTCGATGCGCAGGCCAGCTACAACGTGAAAACGCTAGCGTTGTTCAAGGCGGATGCCGAGCGCGGCCCGTTCACCAAGATCGGTGAATTCGACATTCCCAACTACAAGAACATGCGCACGCCGTTCCACGAGTTCAAGTTCGCACGTGCAACGGCGCGCTTCGTCAAACTGCAGGTGCTGAACTTCCATCACGGCGATGGGCCGAACGGCAACGTCTGCAGCCTTAGGCTATACGGTCCCGACGAAAGCATAAACATCCGGTAGGATAGTCGTAAGAGTGAGATGGAAAGCCATTGTTCCAATCATACTCTGGGCGCGATAGGCTTGCGCCGCTAAGAAAGCGTCACTTCCACCGTGCCAAACGCGCCGAAGTCCGCGCGCACGCGGCTACCAACCCGCACGGCAACGGGAACGACGCTGGTGCCGGTGATCACCACTTCGCCCGCGCGCAAGCCCTGCGCGTGAGTGGCGACTTCGTTGGCGATCCAGGTCATGGCAATACGCGGATCGCCCAACACGTTCGCGCCGCTGCCCTGCGCTACCAGCTGGCCGTCGACATAGGCATTAACCGCGTGCTTGCTCAGATCGACCGCGCGCCAATCGGCTCGGGTCGGCTCGCCGAGCACGAAGTAGTTGGCGCAAGCGCAGTCGGCGATCAGTTGCGGCGCGCCGACGCGGACGAAATCTTCATAGCGCGAATCGGGCAGCTCGATCGCGGGGCAGAGTGCATCGACCGCCGCCATGACTTCCTCTTGCACATACGGCGCGGCGCGAGGCGGCAAATCGCGCCCTAAGCGAAACGCAAACTCCGCCTCCGCCACGTGCATGATCGTCGCACCGAGCGGCACCGTTGCGCCGTTGCAATGCAAACGTGGGGCGAACAGCCGTCCGGCGAGCGGGCCATCGACGCCGATGTGCTTCTGTCCCGCAGTGCTGGTCGCGGCGATCTTCCAGCCGATCGCGCTTTGGCGCCATAGTTCGGCCAGTTGCGCCTGTACGGCGTAGCCGTCCGCGCGACTGGCGGGGCGGCATGCTTGCGGCAGCGCGTCGATGCGGCGCTGCGCGTGCCAGGTGTTGAACAATCGCTCGGCGGCTTGTCTGGCTTGATCTGCGTGCATGTGCAGGCGTCTTGTGGCAAATGAAAGAGCGTCATTGTAAAGGACTACTGTAGCGTAACGCTGAAGCGGCAAAGCGTAGGATCCTCGGGGTCGCTGCGCAACTGCGCACCGATCTTGCGCGCGAGGCGCAGCATCGGTTCGTTGCTGGCCAGGATGATGCCGGTGACTGCGGCAATTCCGGCAATACCGGCGTTGTGCACCAACGTCGTCAACAGCTTCTCCCCGAGCCCCATGCCTTGCCAGAGGTCGGCCACGACCAGCGCCACCTCGGCGCTTGCCTTGCCTGCTTCCATGATGCAGTGCGCCGC
>CAZAWU010000434.1:0-1793 GCA_964488915.1 uncultured Burkholderiales bacterium | reverse complement strand
TCCAGATCCCACACGTCGTGCGCGATGTACTGGTAGTGCCACTTGTACTTGCCGGTATCGAGATCGACTGCGACCATCGAGTTGGTATACAAGTTATCGCCCGGGCGCTCCGCGCCGTACAAGTCGGGCGACGGGTTGCCGACGACGAAGAACACCGTTTTGGTTTCGCGATCCACTGCTGGAGTCATCCACACACCGCCACCGAGCGTCTTGTAGAAATCGCCGCCATTCTTGGCCAACGCGTCTTTTTCCGCCGCGATGTCGCGCAGCATGTTTCGCCCAGTGGCGTCGTTCACCGCCCACACGCCTTCGTGGCCTTTCTCGGGAATGGTGTAGAAGGTCCACAATAGCTTGCCGTCCTTGGCGTCGAACGCTTTGACGAAGCCGCGCACGCCGTACTCGCCGCCGTTGGTGCCGATCAGCACTTTGCCGTCGACCGCCACGGGCGCCATCGTTTCCGAGTAGCCCAGCTCGGGATCTTCGATCTGCGTTTCCCACATCAGCTTGCCGGTCTTGGCATCGAGCGCGACCAGTTTCGCATCGAGCGTGCCCATGTAGAGCATGCCGTCCAGCGCCGCCACGCCGCGGTTGTTCGGGCCGCAGCAATAGGTCGTGACCGCACCCATCTTGTGCTTGTAGTGCCAATACTGCTGGCCGGTGACCGCGTTAATGGCATAGACATGGTTGAACGAGGTGGTCAGGAACATCACATCGCCGACCACCAGCGGCGCCGTTTCCATCGACTCCAGCACCGCGGTCTGGAACACGAACGCGGGTTTGAGTTTCTTTACGTTGCCCGCCGTGATCTGCGATTGCGGTGCGTAGCGCAACTGGCTGTAGCCGCCATTGACTTGCAACCATTGGCTGCCTTCCTTGTCGGCGCCGTCGAGCATGGCCTGCGACACCCCCGTGAGCCTGCCAGACATCGACACACCGGCAGTCGTCGCTCCGCCGGAAATCTCTTGCGCAAGAGCCGCGCTGGCGAGCAATGCAGCCGCCGCCATTGACAAACCTAACAACCTCCTCATACCGCTTCTCCCTAGCTATTGGATTGACGCCAACCGCAGGCGCAAGCGCACGTTAGAAGCATGTGCGCGAAAGCGCCTATATAATCGGCGGCCCCGGATTATAAGCCGATCGCCTACGCGCAGTATTAAGGCGCTGCGCCGGACCAATGAGGAGTGTGAAACCTTGAAATATTTTCTAGTTGCTCTCTGCTGCGCGCTCTGGGCCGTGGCACAACCGGCGCGCGCTGCGGACATGGATATTCCTCTCAACGCACAGATGTTGAACGGCGCGCGCGACAACGAATGGGATGTAGTGCTCAAGGCGCTCGAAGCCGGCGGCGCCCCGAACGCGCGCAACCGTGTCGGCGACACTGTGCTCAATATGGCGGCGCGGCGCGGCAAGCTCGACATCTGCGAGATCTTTATCGCCAAAGGCGCAGATCCCAACAAAGAAAACTTGGACCTGGTCACGCCGCTGCACGGCGCCGCCTACAGCGGTCACCTGGAGGTCGTGCGCTTGCTGTTGAAAGCCGGCGCCAAACCGGGACCGGTCGACCGGCAAGTCAAACCGCCGATGGTATACGCTGCCGCGAACGGGCACGCCAAAGTGGTCGAGATGCTGCTAGACGCGGGCATCGAGGTGAACCAGCGCTACGAGAACGATCTTACCGCCTTAATGTGGGCGGCCGGATACGGCAACGCCGAAACGATCGAGTTGTTGCTCGAACGCGGCGCCGATCCAAAACTGAAGGACAACCGCGGCCTGACCGCGCGTGAGATCGCCGG
>CAZAWU010000433.1:0-1807 GCA_964488915.1 uncultured Burkholderiales bacterium | reverse complement strand
CCGATCGTGGTGCACGGCGCGCAGCACTATTTGACGGCGAACCATTTCCTGACTTGCTCCGCCGCTCCGATTTTCGGTGCGGACGGCGAATTAATCGGCGTACTGGACATCACCGGCGATCACCGCAGCTACCAAGCGCATACGATGGCGCTGGCGCGCCTATCGGCGCAGATGATCGAGAACAATCTGGTCGCCAACTCGGTCACGGCGAGCGCAGGAGTACACGTGCATCTGCACCGCCAGCGTGAGTATTTGGGCACGCTGCAAGAGGGCATCTTAGTTTTCTCCGAGGCGGGCATCTGCACCGGCGCCAACCGCGCCGCGGCGCTGTTGCTGGGCGGCGGCATCCCGCAGCTCATCGGCCAGGCGTTCGAGGCGCTGTTCGAAAGCGATTTCGGGCGGCTGCTGGAAACGCGCGGCGAGCTCACGGCGCTGCGCACGGTCAGCGCAGGGGCGGGTTTTTTCGCGCGCGTGCGCCACACGCTGAAGCGTTGCGGCGGTTTTGCCAACGGCCGAGCGCGGGTGATGAGCACCGTGCCAGCCGCACCGCACTTAGAAGCGCTCGCCACTGGCGACGCGCAAGTCGCAGCCGAACTGGCGAAGGTGCTGCGCGTGCTCGAGCGCGACATCGCCGTACTGATTAGCGGCGAAACCGGTACCGGCAAGGAACTGCTGGCGCAAGCCATCCATCGCGACGGGCGGCGCCGCCAGGGCGAGTTCATCGCCGTCAACTGCGCAGCGATCCCGGAGAGTTTGATCGAATCGGAACTGTTCGGCTACGAGGACGGCGCGTTCACCGGCGCGCGGCGCAAGGGCAGCCGGGGTTTGATTCTGCAAGCAGACAAGGGCACGCTGTTCCTGGATGAAATCGGTGACATGCCGCTCGCGCTGCAAGCGCGCTTGCTGCGCACGTTGCAGGAGCGCAGCGTCGTGCCGCTCGGCGGCGGCAAGCCGATGCCGGTGGACATTGCGGTGATCAGCGCGACCAACCGAAACTTGCGCGAGCGCATTCAAGCGGGCGCGTTCCGCGAGGATTTGTACTACCGGCTGAACGGCTTACTGGTCGAACTGCCGGCGCTGCGCGAGCGCAGCGATCTCACCACATTGGTTCGCTGCGTGCTGGAGAAGGAGTCGGCGGCGCACTTGCAGGTGAGCGGGGAGGTCATGGAGCTGTTCCAGCGCCACCCCTGGCCGGGCAATATCCGGCAACTCGCGAATGTGCTGCGCACGGCGGTCGCGCTGGCGGGCGACGCGGAGGCGATCGAACTGGAGCACTTGCCGCGCGATTTCCTGCGTGAGGCGGGACCGGCGCCGGCTGCGCGGGTATCGGCAGCCGAAAAGCTAGAAGACGTGCAGATGCAAGCAATCCAAGCAGCCATTGAAGCGCATGGCGGCAACGTGAGCGCGGCAGCGCGGCAGTTGGGCATCAACCGCGTCACCATCTATCGCAAACTCAAATCGCACTCGGGTACTTGACGTAGGATATCTTTGAATATCAGGATCATGGTGACTTCTTGGTCTATAGATATCATAGTATTTGTGGTTGCAGGCAAAAAAACAAACCGGCCACTTGCGTGGCCGGCCTGCAATGGTGCAGAGCGACTGGAGGAAAGCCCTGCACCCAACCAGGGGGTAGTTGCCCCTTACGTGCTTATTAACCCTTGTGCAGCTTGAACACCCACACCGAGCCGCCTTGGCTCAAGTAGTTCACTTTCTTGGCGACGTCGCCGCCCCATAGCGGGACCGCGCCGCCCCAGCCGGCCACCACGCCGACGTACTGAACGCCGTCTTGTTCCCAGGTGATCGG
>CAZAWU010000432.1:0-1830 GCA_964488915.1 uncultured Burkholderiales bacterium | reverse complement strand
AGCAAGGTTGTCTTCGCTGATTGCTGCACTTCGGACTGCAGCTTGTTGATGAGCTGCATGGCTTGGTCTTGGGCATGGCCGCGTGCCGCGGCAACGAGCCTATTCTTATCTTCTTCGGAGAAACCATCGGAGAAAAATCCATTCAGCAAGTCCGGCAGCAGCCACGGCATCAGCTTGGCGCGCTGTTCATCGTAGAAATGAATGTCGCGAATGTGCGCTTCGTAAAAGCACGGCGGCATGCGGATGATCGCGGTCTTGTTGTCGCCCGCGATGATCTGAAACTCCGGCCGGCGCAAATCGTAACGAAAATCGATCTCGAACTCGAAGATCATCGCCATCTTCTTCTTCGACAGCACCCAGCTCAAATACTTGCGCCCGAATTCGCCGAAGGTGTGATCGGTTTCGGTGACGATCTCTTTCGTGATCACCTTGAACACGGAAAGCTCGCCGATGGAGCGCAGGCTTTGAATGTCGGAGTGGATTTCGGTGCGCGGCGCAGCCTTGCCGCGCCGGAGCAGGAACATCAAGCCGGCGCCGAGGCCGATGCCGACGAAAATCGCGATCAGTACAGCCACAGCATCCATGAGCGGTTTTTCAGAATGGAGTCAACCTCATCATTCTACCGCCGCCGACGATTCGATCCCGCGCGAATACACCTCGCCACCGGACAGGCGTATAGTTGCAACGCTGTCTAGCGTGTTTTCTCGTCAACAGTGAAAAAGGAGGAGTTCAAATGCATCGAGTACACGAGCACGAGTTCATCGATCTAGCCAAACCTTTGACCCAGGAGCAGAAGCAGCGTGAGCCCAAAGCGATGAGCCGGCGCCAGTTTCTCGCCGCGGCCGGCGGTGTGGCGGCGGTCACCGCCATGGCGCCGGAAGCGTTCGCTCGCAACTTTATCGATCAATACGATCCGGATGGTCCTATCGCGCGCTACCCGAATCCAGACGTCATCGTGCTGGATAAGCGCTTCAAGTACAAACTTGGCAATACGCCGATCGTGCGCCTCTACCGCGGCACCATGTGGGCCGAAGGCTGCGCGTGGAGCGGCGTTGGCCGCTACCTGGTATGGAGCGATATTCCCAACAATGAACAGCTGCGCTGGTGCGAGGAAGACGGCCACGTCGGGCGCAATTTCCACTACCCCGCCGGCAATAGCAACGGCAATACTTTCGATTACCAGGGCCGCCAAATTTCCTTCGAGCACGGCACACGCCGCGTCGGGCGCTATGAGTTGGATGGCAGCTACACGGTGCTTGCCGACAAAGGTCCCGACGGCAAGGGTTTCAACGCGCCGAACGATGGTGCCGCGCATCCGGATGGTTGGCTCATGTTCACCGACCCAGGCTACGGCGGCTTGATGAACTACGAAGGCCAGCGCTTGAACACCGGCAGCCCGCAACCGATTCAGAAAGAATCGGTGTACCGCATCGACGCACCGGGCAAAGTCGAGAAAGTCGCTGACGAACCATTCAAGCCAAACGGCCTGTGCTTCTCGCCCGACTACAAGAAGTGCTACATCGCCGACACCGGCTTATCGCACTATCCCAATGCGAAGAGCATCATTTGGGTATACGACGTCGACGGCAAGAAATTGAAGAATCCGAAAACTTTCGCCAGCATGGAAATGAACGGCAAGACCGGTTTCGCCGACGGCATCCGCTGCGACGAAGACGGCAACCTCTGGGCCGGCATGGGGTGGGTCGGCGACGGCTATGACGGCGTGCATGTGTTCTCACCGGACGGCACGCGCATCGGTCAAATCCGCATGCCGGAGATCGTCGGCAACATCACTTTCGGCGGCACCAAGCGCAACCGCTTGTTCATGGC
>CAZAWU010000431.1:0-1835 GCA_964488915.1 uncultured Burkholderiales bacterium | reverse complement strand
CCGACCTGCCGCCGACGCATCGGCCGGATGAATTCGCGTATGTACGCTTGGTCGAAGACCCGCGGTTCATGGAATTCTTGCTGCACGTGGTCGAAAAGCGCATCGCGCCGTGGCTCGCCCTGTACGCACAGCCGGGCGCAGCGCCAAAGCCACCGCCATCGCCCGCGACTATGGCTCAGCGCGCGGGTGCGCTGCCATACGGTGTGGAAGACTAAGCACGCGCATTCCCCTACGATCGGTTCGTGCCCCGCGCCATCATTGACCGCTCGGAATGGCCATACCGCCTGGATGCAGTACGCCGGTCATCATCTGCAGCGAAAGCCCGTAGCCCATCACGTCAAGGTATTTGCTGGTCGCGGCGGTGTTCTGTTCGACGCGCTTTTGCTCGACGCGCGCAACCGCTCGCATGACTTCCGATTCAAGCTCGCGCGCCACCGCGGGCAGCGACTTGGTTTGGCGCAACGCGCCGGCGAGAACGTCGCCGACTCGTTTGCGCTCGGCCTTGGGCACCGCCGCCATGATCCGCTCGGTGACGCCTGCGCGCAGGACGGCGTCGGTGAACTGCGACCGCGTCTCGGCATTGAGTTCGAGCAAGGCACGCCGATCGAATTTCGCATTCGCTCCCGGCTCGGTGTGCGCCCCGACGATTTTCGCCACCAATGCTTCAGTGCGCGCTTGCGCGGCGAAGCTTTGACGTGTGACAACTTTCTTGTTCGCGCAATCCTCCGCGAGCAGCGGGTCTTTAGCTGACATGAGATCGGCGAACGCTTTGCCGGGACCCGAGTGAAACGCTTCATCTGCGATAAAAGCGCAGTGAAAATCCGCCAGCACCCTAGCGCGCGTGCGCAGGTGCTGCAGCGGGCCGCCGTTCGTCAATTGCGCATGCGCTTGCTTGACGTTCTGCCAGCTCTTCACGGAGGCCGGCGGATCCGTATTGAACTCGATCTTCAAGTAGTCCGCGATCGCGCCGCGCTCGGGAGCGCTGAAGCGCGTGTCGAACACGGCTTCCACCAACTCCATGTACTGCGCGACTTGAGTCTGGGTCAAACGGTAGTTGCCAGAGCGGACGAACGCGTCATCAGCGTGGACGCCGAACGGGATGTGCGTGGCGGCAAACGCCAGCGCGGCTGCGGCGATTGATTTGCGGATCATGGGGAGTTCTCCTGTTTTGCAGCGGCAAAGTGAATGAGTGCTGCGTGGAGAGGGGATTGATCCTTCTAGGTTCGACTGCTCCTTCGAGCCCAGCCCGCCTACGCTCGCACGGGTGAATTCCCAGTCGTTGCTCCAAGGTTCACCCTGGATGATGTTCCGCGGCGCATGAATCTGGAAAAATGTAGGTTGATCCAGATCGGCATGTCGTATTTGGATCAGCTTACCTCGACCACCGCTTCAATCTCGACCGTAATGCCGAACGGCAAGCTCCCGACTCCGATGGATGAGCGAGCATGCCTCTCGCCGAACAGTTCAGAGAACAAATCCGAGCAACCGTTGATAACCTTGGAATGCTGGGTAGTTCGAGGCCGAGTTCGCGTAGTCGCTGTTCGATCGCCATTGCTGTCTCCTTTCTTGCCGTGTTCGACTGTATCTTACGCCGCCTACCTCGGCCGCGAGTACGTGCGCCCGCCGATGACGATGTTCTCGTCCTTGTTACCCCATGTGTACACGAAGCGGCGCTGCAGCGTGCCGTCTTTGAAGCGCAGTTCCAGCGTGTAGCCTTCGAGTTTGTACGTGCCTTCCTCGCTGCTGGAACTGATGTGCGCTCCGGTTTTGTGCGAACTGCTGCTGCTGAATGTCCCGTCTCTTCCGAATATCCAAGTGCTTCGATAGAAGTGCGT
>CAZAWU010000430.1:0-1836 GCA_964488915.1 uncultured Burkholderiales bacterium | reverse complement strand
TCTTTCCCGCCACCCTTGTCTTTGTCCTTGTCGCCGGCGGCGGCAGCTTCGCCTTCCTTCGGCGCACCTTGGGCGGTGGTCGGGACCTCCGCAGCCGCAGGCGCGGCCGCGGCTGCCGCTGCTTCCTCCTCCTCCGTCACAACCTTCGGAATCACGATGGTCGCCACCGGCGGGTCGTCCATCTTCAAGCGATTGGTCAGCGCGACCCCTTTCGGCAGCGTCACTTCGGAGACGTGGATCGAGTGCCCCGCCTGCAAATTAACCAGATCGACCTCAACGTACTCCGGCAAATCGGCCGGCAAACAAACGATATCGACCTCGTTCATCACGTGGTTAACCACACCACCCGCCGTCTTCACCCCCGGCGAAACTTCCGCGTTCTTGAAGTGCAGCGGCACTTTCATGTGGATTTTTTGATCCGCCGCCACGCGCTGGAAGTCGATGTGCGCGACTTGCTGCCTGAACGGATGCCATTGTGTATCGCGCAGCAGCACTTGCAGCTTCTGCCCATCCAGCTGCATGTCCAAGATCGAAGCGTGGAACGCTTCCATCTTCAACTTGTGGAACAGCTCATTGTGATCCAGCTCGATGGTTTGCGCCGACTGCGCCGCGCCGTACAGAATGCCCGGCACGCGCCCCGCGCGGCGTAGGCGGCGGCTCGCACCTTTGCCCTGTACGCTGCGCGCTGTTGCTTTGATCTCGATTTTCACTGCACTTTCTCCTTAAGTTGCGAGCGAGCCCGCGACCAGGCCGCTCATTTACATACGGACTCGCGTCCGCGCTCTACTACGACTCACTCTATTCGACGAATAGCGAACTGACCGAATCCTCGTTGCTGATGCGCCGGATCGTCTCCGCCAGCAACCCCGCTACGCTCAGCACGCGGATGCGCTCAGACGCCGCTGCCGCCGGGCCGAGCGGGATCGTATCGGTCACGACCACCTGATCCAGCACGGATTCGTCGATGCGCTGCACGGCCTTGCCGGAGAGCACCGGGTGCGTACAGTAAGCCAGCACACGGGTGGCGCCGGATTCCTTCAGCGCGCGCGCGGCTTGGCACAGCGTGTTGGCCGTATCAACCATGTCATCCATGATGACGCAGGTACGCCCGGCCACGTCGCCGATGATGTTCATCACTTCGGCCACATTGGCTTTGGGCCGGCGCTTGTCGATGATCGCCAGGTCCGCGTCGAGGCGTTTGGCAATCGCGCGCGCGCGCACCACGCCGCCGACGTCCGGCGAGACCACCATCAAATCTTGATAGTCGTGCTTCCAAATATCGCCCAGCAAGATCGGCGTGGCGTAGATGTTGTCAACCGGTATTGCGAAGAAACCCTGGATTTGATCGGAGTGCAGATCCATGGTCAACACACGCTCGACGCCGACGGTAGCGAGCATGTCGGCCACCACCTTCGCCGAGATAGGCACGCGCGACGAACGCGGACGGCGGTCCTGGCGGCCATAGCCGAAGTACGGAATCGCCGCGGTGATGCGCATGGCAGAGGCGCGCTTGAGCGCATCGACCATCAGCAGCAACTCCATCAGATTCTCGCTGGTCGGCGCGCAGGTGGATTGCAGCACGAACACATCCTTACCGCGCACGTTCTCCAGCAACTCGATCATCACCTCGCCGTCGGAGAATCGGGTAACTTCGGCGCGCCCCAACGGGAGGTTGAGATGGCGCGCGGTGTCTTGAGCAAGCTTCGGGTTCGCATTGCCCGTGAACACCATTAAGTTTTCGTACGCCATGACGGAAGGAGCGCGCGCAGGAAGCGGTCAAAAAAGGGCGCTATTGTAAGGCAATCGCCGCGGGGGAACTTAGCCCGCGCGCTCCTA
>CAZAWU010000429.1:0-1854 GCA_964488915.1 uncultured Burkholderiales bacterium | reverse complement strand
GGCGTTCTTCGGCGCCAAACCGTCAATGGTGCTGAAGGGCGGCATGATCACCGCCGCGGTAATGGGCGATCCTAACGCGTCGATCCCGACGCCGCAGCCCGTACACTACCGTGGCATGTTTGGCGCATTCGGCAAGGCGGTTCAGTCGACCTGCGTAACGTTTCTTTCGCAAGCGGCGGTCGCTGCGGGCGTGCCGGGACAGCTAGGGTTGCAGAAGATGGTGGTTGCGGCCAAGGGCATGCGCAGGCTGCGCAAGCGCGATATGGTGCATAACGGCGCTACGCCGAAGCTGGAGGTCGATGCTCAGACGTATCGGGTGTGGGCGGATGGAGAGCCGCTGACGTGTGAGCCGGCGAAGGTGTTGCCCCTCGCGCAGCGCTACTTTTTGTTTTGAGCGCTGTGCAATGTCGTCTGGCGCAGCGGTATTCGGTATGTATGACGTATACGCAGTCGCTCCCGCCCTCGAATGCCGTAGTCCGGGGTGGGGATGATGATCCAAAGTTGATTGCCACTTTTCCACCATGCTCCTGATCGAACGCCGCGCCAGCGACAATGCGCGCACGCAAGTCAAGCTCGTCCTCCCCTTCGACCTGCGCCAACGCAGCCGCCTGCGCACGAAGGCAGATAATGGCGAAGAGGTCGGCTTGTTCTTGGACCGCGGCGCCCAGCTACGCGACGGCGACAAACTACTCGCCGAGGATGGGCGCGTGGTCGAAGTGGTCGCCGCGCCTGAGGCGGTGTACCGCATTGCTTGCCCCGATGGGCAAATCGCGCGCCTGGCGTATCACTTAGGCAATCGCCACGTGCCGGTGCAGATCGGCGCTGGCTGGCTGCGCATCGCGCGCGATCATGTGCTCAAGGACATGCTGGATAAGCTCGGCGCGGAGGTGAGCGACGAGATGGCGCCATTCCAGCCAGAGGGCGGCGCGTACGCGGGGCATGCACACACGCATGGTTAGCGTTCCGCTGTTGCGTGTGCTGCAATTGGCGAGCCCCAGCATGCCGGTGGGCGCGTTCAGCTATTCACAAGGACTCGAGCGCGCAGTCGAACAAGTCATCGTGCACGATCGCGCGAGCGCGTGCGCGTGGTTGCGAGATCAGCTCACCCTGAACTTGGCGCGCAACGACGCACCGCTGTTTTGCCGCTTGTTCGATGCGGCGCAGAGCAACGACACGGCAACGCTGGCGCAGTGGAACGCCTACTGGCTCGCCACGCGCGAGACCCAGGAACTGCGTGCCGAAACGCTCAACATGGGCGCGGCGCTGCGGCGCATCTTGCCCGACGCGGGCGCTGGGGTGGCGACGCTCGAATTCCTCGGAGCCGTCGAGACGCCATGCTACGCGACGGCGTTTGCTTGCGCCGCGGCCGGTGCGAACATGCAGCGCGAGGCGGCCGTGCTTGCCTATCTTTGGGCGTGGCTGGAAAGCCAAGTGCTTGCCGCAATGAAACTCGTACCGCTGGGCCAATCCGCCGGGCAAGGCATGCTGAGCGAGCTTATCCCCGTGGTCGAACGAGTCGCGGCTGAGGCGCTGGGCGTTGCCGATGCAAATCTCGTCAACTTCGCCCCCGGTTTGGCTATCGCTAGCGCGCAACACGAAACCCAATATTCCAGATTGTTCCGCTCCTAACCTTCATCACCTCATGCAAACATCCAACAGAACCGCGCCGCTGCGCGTAGGCGTAGGCGGCCCCGTCGGCTCCGGCAAGACTGCGCTGGTGGAGGCGCTGTGCAAGCGCATGCGCGACACTTACAACCTCGCCGTGGTTACCAACGACATTTACACTAAAGAAGACATGCAGATCTTGGTGAGAGCGCAGGCGCTCGCACCTGAGCGTATTGTGGGCGTGGAGAC
>CAZAWU010000428.1:0-1881 GCA_964488915.1 uncultured Burkholderiales bacterium | reverse complement strand
GCCACAAACCGTACACCGGCCGCTCGCGTAAAAGCGCCGCGCACGTCTCGATCGCCCGCGCACAGCGACGGCGTCGGGCCCGCCCTCATCACGCCAAGCATCGCGGCGTTGGCGCGCCATCTGTCGCCGCATATTTTTCTCGGCACGTCGTCCTGGTACTTCCCCGGATGGAAAGACATCGTCTGGGACCGCGCGCCGGATCAAAAAACGCTGGCGCGCGAGGGCTTGCGCGCCTACGCGCAGCATCCGCTGCTGCGCACGGTCGGCATCGATCGCACCTACTATGCACCGCTGCCTGCCAGCGAGTTTGCGCGCTATGCGGAGCAAGTGCCCGAGCGCTTCCGTGCGCTGATCAAAGCGCCTAGCGCTCTCACCACGCCCGCTCCGCTTGCCTCGAAGCGCGAGGGCGCGCGCCGCTATGCCGATCATTTTCTCGACGCCGAGTTCGCCGTGCGCCGCTACATCGAGCCTTGCTTGCAAGGTCTGGGCGAAAAGGCTGGCGTGTTGCTGTTTCAGTTTCCCCCGCTGCGCCGTGAGTTCACGCGCGATCCCGCGGCGTTCGTAACTCGGTTAGGCGACTTCTTAGCCGCGCTGCCGCGCGGGCCGCTGTACGCGGTGGAGTTGCGCAACCCGGAATTCTTCACACCCGAGTACGTCGCCGCGCTAGCGCGTGCACACGCGCGTCATTGCGTTGGAATCCATCCGCGCACGCCGCACATCGCCCAACAGTTGGCGTTGCACGCTGCGCTGCCGCCGGGCGCGTTGGTCGTGCGCTGGAACTTGAATCCCAATACCGGATTGGCCTACGAAGAAGCGAAGGAGCACTATGCGCCGTTCGACCGCTTGATCGATGAGGACGCGGTGACGCGTGTGCACATCGCACGCGCGTGCGGTGAACAAGCTGCGCAGGGGCAAGACGCGTTCGTTATCATCAACAACAAGGCCGAGGGGTCGGCGCCACTGAGTGTTTTCAAGCTGGCCGAAGCGATCACCGTGCTTTGAGCCGATCATTGAACTTCGGCTCTTGCCACCAAGTCATATTCTGAATCCCATCCGAACCGGCGAAACCCCTATGCGCTTCAGTTTTCGCGGTAGCATTGCCGCAGCAGTCGTGGCGTTTTTTCTGGCAAGCATCAGTGTTAGCAGCCAGGCAGAGTCCGAGACAGTGCGCTTAGGCGAGATCAAGATCAGCTTCTACGCCGTAGCCGCGCAGGTCGTGCAAGACGTGCTCGAGCGCCTCGGCCACAAGGTTGAGATCACGCAGGGACTGCATCCCGATATCTTTCCGAAACTCGGCGCGAATGAAGTCGATCTGCTGGTCGCCGCCTGGCTGCCGCACGGTCACGCCGAGTATTGGCAGAAGTACGGCGATTGCTGCGTCGAAGTGGCCAAGTTGTATGACGGCGCGCACTTCTTCTGGGCGGTGCCGGACTACGTCCCCGCCGAACTGGTATCGCGCGTGGACGATCTCACGAAACCCGAAGTTGCCGCGCGCATCGAAAAGCTGATCAAAGGCACTGGTCCGGGCTCGGGACTGATGCTCGCCTCGCGTAAGATGATGGTGCAATACGGCCTGGAAGCCGCCGGCTACACGCTGGAGCCGAGCCCGGGGCGCGAGTGGATCGAGCGCGTCGAAGCGGCACGCAAGGACAAGCGCTGGTTCGTTACCCCGCTGTGGCAGCCGCAGTACCTCAACCAGGCCTATGCTTGGCGCAAGCTTGAAGAGCCGCGCGACCTGCTCGGCGGGCATAATCGCGCGGTCGTCGTGCTGCACAAGAATGCGGCCGCAAAACTGCCGCCGCGCACACGCCAAGTGTTGCAGCGTATCGAGCTGGGCTTAGACAGCGTCACAGCGATGGACTACGCGGTGAACGTGGACAA
>CAZAWU010000427.1:0-1887 GCA_964488915.1 uncultured Burkholderiales bacterium | reverse complement strand
GGACAGGTCGCCGAGAATCCGAAAGCCGATATTACCGGACAGGTCAAGCAGGTGCTCGCGCAGATCGACAAGCTGCTTGCAGAGGCTGGCAGCGATAAGAGCAAGATACTCTCTTGCACCATCTATCTGCCAAGCATGGCGGATTTCCCGCAATTGAACGCGGTATGGGAGAGTTGGGTGCCGCAAGGACAGTGCCCGGCGCGCGCGACGGTAGAGGCCAAGCTCGCCACGCCCGACTACAAGGTGGAAATCCAAGTCATCGCCGCGGCATGATGCGGTAGCGGTAGCAACCGCTACCGCGCCGCTATATTTTGGTCTTGCCGTAACCTTCAACTTCCGGGTGTCCATGCGCGCCCCTGGTGAGCGCAAACTCCTCTTCCGGAGATAGCACCAGCTTGTGCCTGCCGGCCACGGCAAAGTAGATGATGCCGATGACGTACCAAATCGCGGCACCGATCACGCCGTTGCGGTAGACCGGGTCTTGCAGCTGGAAGTAGAGCGTCACCAGGGCGATGATGACAGTCAGGGCCGCGCCAAGGTTACCCAGCGGGCTACGGAACGGCCGGGCGATGTTGGGCATCTTGCTGCGCAGCAAGATGAACGAAAGGCCTTGCATGGCGTAGGAAATCATCGCACCAAACACCGCCATGTTGAGTAACGTGCCGCCGATGAACGCGCCGCCTTTTTCCGCGCCGGCGACGAACCAAACGATGATCAGCACCGCGAACCCCAGTAGAGTACCGGCGATGAGCGCAATGTGCGGCGTCTTGCGCGCGCCATGCGTCAGCGATAAACCGGGCGGAAAGTAGCCGGCGCGCGACAGCGAATAAATCTGCCGGCCGTAGGCAAAAATGATGGTGTGAAAGCTGGCGATTAAGCCGATCACCGCCAGCAGCGCCAGCGTTTTCGCGATGCCGGTGCCGAACACCACGCGGAAGCCGTCCAGCAGCGGCTCGGCCGAGCTGCCGATGCTGAAAGCCCCGTGCATGAGTCCTTCTTCCGCTTTGCCGACGCCGCTGTTCAAGAACATGGTGACGAATGCCGAGAACACCAGCGTCGCCATGCCGAAGATCAAACCCTTGGGCATGTCGCGCTTGGGATCGTGCGATTCTTCCGCCGCGAGAGGCAGTTGCTCGATCGCGAGAAACAACCACACCGCAAACGGCATAGCGGCCAAGACACCATACCAGCCGTACGGCAGGAACGCGCCGTTGCCTTCCGCCAGCTCGACCGCTTTGCCGTCGGCGCCGACGCCGATATTGAGCGCCCAGCGGGCGTAGTCGAAATGCGGCAGGGCGCTTACCCAATAAATCGCCAGCACCGCGAGCGCGAGCAGGGTCACGATCACCGAGACGCGAAACGATAGTTCGACACCGATGAAGTTGAGCGCGAAGAACACGATGTAAGCGGCGATCCACCATACCGGCTGAAACGCGGGCGAAGTGCCGAAGATAGCGGTGAGGTAGGAACCGATGAAGAAAACGATCACAGCCGGGGTCAGCACGTATTCGATATTCTCCGCCAGGCCCGTGATGAATCCGCCCCACGGACCCATGGCGCTGCGCGCGAAGGAATACGCACCGCCAGTGTGCGGCAGCGCCGGTGACATCTCCGCCAGCGAGAAGATCAACCCCCAATACATGATCATGATGATGACGGCGGCGATAAACATGCCGCCGAAACCGCCGACGCCGATGCCGAAGTTCCAACCGGAGAAATGCCCTGAGATCACGGCGCCGACGCCCAGCGCCCACAACGACCACACCCGCGCGTAGCGTTTCAGTCCGCGCTGGGCGAAGTAGCTGCTGTCGGTGGTTGTGTAAGTAACGCTGCCAACTTGCTTCTTATCCATGTTGCCTCCTCCTTAGCGTTGAAGTGCCCTATGGT
>CAZAWU010000426.1:0-1902 GCA_964488915.1 uncultured Burkholderiales bacterium | reverse complement strand
TGTTCGCTTTCGACACCGCTTGCGGCCGCGGCAGCGGCGTGCTGAGGCTGGTGCCCGATCCCAGCGCGGCAGGACAATTGCGCGCATGGACGCTTTCCACCACGCTACAAGAACTACGCGGACATGAAGAGTACATCGGCGCGCGCCGCCCGATCGGGCCGTCCGATCTGCGCGATTTCGGCGCGCAAAATTGGGCAGATCACCGCCGCAAAGCGCTCGCCTACGAAGATCGCGATCCGGCCGTGCTGGTGATTGGCGCCGGCCAAGCGGGTTTGTCGATCGCCGCGCGCCTAGGCGCGCTCGGAGTGGACACGCTGCTGGTCGACCGCAACGTGCGCGTGGGCGATAACTGGCGTAAGCGCTATCACTGCCTCACGCTGCACAACGAGGTGTTCGTCAACGATTTGCCCTACCTGCCGTTTCCGCCGACTTGGCCAGTCTACATCTCCAAAGACAAGCTCGCCAACTGGCTGGAGGGTTATGTCGAAGCATTGGAACTCAATGTCTGGACCGGCGCGGAGTTCGTGCGCGGCGACTACGATGACGCCACCGAATGCTGGAACGTCGAACTGCGCCGCGCCGACGGCTCGCTGCGTACCATGCGCCCGCGCCATATCGTGTTCGCGGTCGGTGCCAGCCCCATCGCAGCCAAACCGAACTTGCCCGGTCTCGATTCGTTCGCCGGCACGGTGATGCACTCGGAAAGCTACACGACCGGCACGCCGTGGCGCGACAAGAAAGCCCTCATCATCGGCACCGGCACCAGCGGCCACGACGTCGCGCAAGACCTCACCGCCGCCGGTGCGCACGCGACCATCGTTCAGCGCAGCCCGACTTATGTTGTAAGTTTGAAAGAAGCGCAGAACGTCTACAAGATCTACACCCAAGGCATCCCGGTGGAGGACTGCGATCTCATCGCGACTTCTTACCCTTACCCAACGCTGCTGCGCGCTTACGAAGCCGCCACCGCCGATTCGACGCGCAACGACAAGAAGCTACTCGAGGACTTGGCCGCGGCGGGCTTCCGCCTCGACGTGCAGCCGGACGACCGTGGC
Organism: uncultured Burkholderiales bacterium; assembly: GCA_964488915.1. Classification (GTDB taxonomy): domain Bacteria; phylum Pseudomonadota; class Gammaproteobacteria; order Burkholderiales; family JALYOK01; genus CADEHE01. Next base: position 847 of record CAZAWU010000426.1, on the reverse strand, counting down.
TTTCAATTGCGCTACTTGCAGCGTGGCGGTGGTTATTACTTTAACGTGGGATGCTCCAACTTGATCATCGACGGCAAAGTCGGCCTACTGCAGTACAGCGAGATCGAGCGCTTCGCGCCCGCGGGCGCGCTGCTGCGTGACGGCTCGACGGTTGCGGCCGATCTCATCGTGCTCGCCACCGGCTACTTAAGCCAGCAGGATGTCGCGCGCAAACTGCTCGGCGATGCGATCGCCGATCGCATCGGCCCGGTATGGGGCTTCGATGAGGGCGGCGAGCTGCGCAACATGTGGCGGCGTACCCCGCAGAAGGGCTTGTGGTTCACCGCCGGCAGCCTGGCGCAGTGCCGCATTTTCTCGCGCTTTCTCGCGTTGCAGATCAAAGCGTGCGAAGAAGGCCTGCTTTCGCTGGAGTGTCCTGGGCACGAGCGAGCGGCGCGCGTCCTTAGCCGACCCATACAACTCTGCAAGGCTCGCTAGAAGTGGCTTCCCCCGCAGCAGATCCAGCCATCAACCCCATGGGCACGGACGGCTTCGAGTTCATCGAGTACGCCGCGCCCGACCCTGCAGCACTCGGCGCGCTGTTCGAGCAAATGGGCTTTCGCAAGGCAGCGCAGCACCGGCGCAAGAACGTCACGCGCTACGCGCAAGGCGACATCAACTTCATCCTCAACGCCGAGCCCGATAGCTTCGCACAAGCGTTCGCACGCATGCACGGCCCTTCGGTTTGCGCGATTGCGCTGCGCGTGCGCGACGCCGCACAGGCGTACCAACGCGCGCAGTCACTTGGTGCATGGGGCGTACAAAGCCATCCAGGCGCGATGGAGTTGAACATTCCCGCGATCAAGGG
>CAZAWU010000425.1:0-1910 GCA_964488915.1 uncultured Burkholderiales bacterium | reverse complement strand
AAGATCTCGTAAGTGCGGATACCGGCGGGCGCTTTGACTTCCGCCACATCACCGGAGTACTTACCGATGAGCGCGCGCGCGAGGGGCGAGGTGATGGAGATCTTGCCTTCTTTGATATCGGCTTCGTCCTCGCCGACGATTTGATAAGTAACGTTTTCGCCGCTGTCGGTGTCGGTCAATTCCACCGTGGAGCCGAACACGCACACACCGTCGGCATCCAGTAGCGCGGGGTTGATGATCTGAGCGTTGGAAATCTTGCCCTCAAGCTCTTGTATGCGGCCTTCGATGAAACCCTGGCGCTCTTTCGCGGCGGCGTACTCCGCATTCTCGGAAAGATCGCCGTGCGAGCGCGCTTCCGCTATCGCCTGAATGATCGCGGGGCGCTGCACGTTCTTGAGATCGTTTAGCTCTTGACGCAGACGCTCCGCGCCGATAACGGTGAGAGGAACACGGTTCATGCTTGCCTAAGCCTCCAGTGCTCGGTGCAGGTTTTGCACATCGTAGACTTCGAGTTCTTTGTGATGCTTGAGCGCCAGCGCTGCGGCGCGCGCCCCGGAAATGGTGGTGTAGTAGGGGATGCGGCTTTGTAGCGCGCTGTTGCGAATCGACCAGGAGTCCTGAATCGAGCGCCGATTGGAGTCAACGGTGTTGATGATCATGTTGATCTCGCGGTTCTTGATCATGTCGACGACGTGTGGACGCCCTTCCGCGACCTTGTTGACTGCCTGACACGCCACGCCGGCGGAGGAAATCGCCGCGGCGGTGCCGCGCGTGGCGCAAAGCTGAAAGCCCTCCTCGGCGAGCGTGCGCGCGATCTCCACCGATTTCTGCTTGTCGGCATCGCGCACACTTACAAACACTTTGCCTTTGCGCGGCAACCGTTCCCCCGCTGCGAGTTGCGACTTGACGAAAGCCTCGGCGAAGGTCTGCCCGACGCCCATTACTTCGCCAGTCGATTTCATTTCAGGTCCGAGGATGGTATCCACGCCCGGGAACTTGATGAACGGGAACACCGCCTCCTTAACGGAAAAGAAATTCGGCACCACTTCGCGCGTGACACCTTGCTCGCGCAGAGATTTCCCCGCCATGCAGCGCGCGGCGATCTTGGCGAGCGCAACGCCGGTAGCTTTGGAAACGAACGGCACCGTACGCGAGGCGCGCGGATTGACTTCGAGCACGTAGACGACGTTGTTCTGAATCGCGAACTGCACGTTCATGAGGCCGACGACGTTAAGCGCATTGGCCATGGCAATGGTCTGGCGGCGCAGTTCGTCCTGAATCTCCGGCGATAGGCTGAACGGCGGCAACGAACAAGCCGAATCACCAGAGTGCACGCCGGCTTCTTCGATGTGCTCCATGATGCCACCGATGTACACGTCTTTGCCGTCAGAGACGGCATCGACGTCGACTTCGGCCGCATCATTCAGGAACCGGTCTAACAGCACCGGCGAATCGTTGGACACGCGCACGGCTTCGCGCATGTAGCGCTCCAAGTCCGCTTGCTCGTGCACAATCTCCATCGCACGCCCGCCGAGCACATAACTGGGCCGTACCACCAGCGGATAGCCGATCTCGGCGGCGAGTTGCAGCGCTTCCTCGGCCGTGCGCGCGGTGCGATTGGCCGGCTGGCGCAGGCCTAGTCCGTGCAGCATCTTTTGAAAGCGCTCGCGGTCCTCGGCGCAATCGATCATGTCCGGCGTGGTGCCGATGATGGGCACGCCGTTAGCTTCCAGATCGCGCGCGAGTTTCAGCGGCGTCTGGCCGCCAAACTGCACGATGACACCGGCCGGCTTTTCGGTGCGAACAATCTCCAACACATCTTCCAGCGTGAGCGGCTCGAAGTAAAGGCGATCTGAAGTGTCATAGTCAGTCGAAACCGTCTCCGGATTGCAGTTGACCATGATGGTTTC
>CAZAWU010000424.1:0-1965 GCA_964488915.1 uncultured Burkholderiales bacterium | reverse complement strand
ATCCATTGACCACGAGCCCGTCGATGACCGCGGCGTCGCCGCCCTTCCACAAACCCTTGCCCAACAATACGCTGCCGGCGGCAAACACTTTTTGGTTGAATTCGTCCAGGTAATACTTGTTCGCGAACAACTTGTAGAGCGGCGTCACTTTCGCGGCGATCTTCGCAGGCAAATCCGGCCGCTTCACGTAAAGGAACCACGCCAACAGGACGCCGGCCAGCGCCAAATACACGGGCCACTCCGTAAGTCCGTGAACGACAAACGCCCAAGGACCGTTGTATTCCTCTTTCATCCGGCCAAGCACATCGTTGGCTGCCGCAACTTGGATCGCCGACCCAAAATAGCCTTCGAACAACACCGGCCCGATTGTGATCATGCCAACAAACAACGAAGGAATCGCCAAGATGGCCAATGGCAACCACACCACAGGAGGACTTTCATGCGGCATTCCGCCGTGATGCCCGTGCGAGTGGTCATCATGCGCGGCATCATCGTGCGACGAATCATGATGATGCTCATCATGATGCACCTGGTCCTTGAAACGCTCCGGGCCATGGAAGGTCATAAAAACCAACCGGAAGCTGTAGAACGCGGTAATGAATACACCAGCGAGTATGAACCAGTAGACGACATGTGCGATCGGGTTGTGCGACTGGTGCACGGCTTCGAGAATGGCGTCTTTAGAAAAGAAACCGGACGTGCCCGGGAAACCGATCAACGCGAGCGAACCGACCAAGCACGTCGCATAGGTAATCTTCATGTGTTTCCAAAGGCCGCCCATCTTCCGCATGTCCTGCTCGTGATGCATCCCGATGATTACTGAGCCGGCCGCCAAGAACAGTAGCGCCTTGAAGAAGGCGTGGGTCATAAGGTGGAAAATGGCAGCGCTATAAGCGGAGACACCGAGCGCTACGGTCATGTAGCCAAGCTGCGAAAGCGTCGAATATGCAACGACGCGCTTAATGTCGTTATTGACGAGACCCAAGAGCCCCATCAAGAACGCCGTCGAAGCGCCGATGACCAACACCGTCGACAGCGCGGTCTCAGACATCTCGAACAAGGGCGACATGCGCGCCACCATGAAAATGCCCGCGGTCACCATCGTGGCCGCGTGGATCAACGCGGAGATGGGCGTCGGGCCTTCCATCGAATCCGGCAACCAAACATGGAGCGGCATCTGCGCGGATTTGCCCATGGCGCCGATGAACAGGCAAATGCACGCGACGGTGATGGCTTCCCACTGCATGCTGCCGATGATTTGCATCGTCTTGCCGGCGAAAGCGGTCGGCGCAGCGTTGAATACCGTCTGATAATCGAGCGAGCCCGTGTAATAGACGATCGCCGCAATGCCGAGCACGAACCCGAAATCGCCGACGCGGTTGACCAGAAATGCCTTCATGTTGGCGAAGATGGCGGTCGGGCGCGTATACCAAAAGCCGATCAGTAAGTACGAAACGACGCCCACCGCTTCCCAGCCGAAAAACAACTGCAGGAAGTTGTTCGACATCACGAGCATGAGCATCGAGAACGTGAACAGCGAGATGTAGGAGAAGAAACGCTGGAAGCCCGCATCGTCCGCCATGTAACCGATCGTGTAGACGTGCACGCACAAGGACACGAACGTGACAACGACCATCATCAACGCCGTCAGGCGATCGACCAGGAAGCCGACGTTCATTTGCACGCCGTCGCTCACCAACCAGGTATAGACGTTGGCATTGAAAGCCGGAGCGCCGCCGATCAATTGCTTGAGAACGTAAACGGACAATCCGCATGCTACCGCGACGCCGATGATGGTCGCCGCTGCGGATGCCTTGCGGCCGACGACGCGGCCGAATAGGCCAGCAATCGCCGAACCGAGCAATGGCGCCAAGACGATAATCAGTAATGTCTGCTGCGAAATCATTTCCAACTTAAAGCTCTAAGAACCCCTCACCCCAACCCTCTCCCGCAAGGGGAGAGGGA
>CAZAWU010000423.1:0-1971 GCA_964488915.1 uncultured Burkholderiales bacterium | reverse complement strand
ATCCATTGACCACGAGCCCGTCGATGACCGCGGCGTCGCCGCCCTTCCACAAACCTTTACCCAACAATACGCTGCCGGCGGCAAACACTTTTTGGTTGAATTCGTCGAAATAAAACTTGTTCGCGAACAACGTGTAGAGCGGCGCAAATGCAGTCGCGAGTTTCTCCGGCAAATCAGGCCGCTTCACATAGAAGAGCCACGCCAGGAATACTCCGAACAACGCGAGATACACCGGCGCGTCTTTGAAACCGTGAATGACAAACTCCGCCGGCCCGTGAAACCCTTCTTTCATGTGCCCAATGACATCGTGCTCGTGCGCCACCTGAATGGCGCTGCCGAAATAGCCGCCGAACAACGTAGGCTCGATCGTGAACCAGCCGACCAAAAGCGACGGAATCGCCAAGATAGCCAACGGCAACCACACCACTGGCGGACTCTCGTGTGGCTTGCCACCGTGATGCCCATGACTGTGGTCGTCGCTCGAGTGAGAGTCGCTATGATGATCGTTGTGATCGTGTGCGTCATGGCCGTGATCGTCATGGCCGAACCGCTCCGGACCATGGAAAGTCATGAACACTAACCGGAAGCTGTAGAACGCGGTAATGAACACGCCGGCCAAGATGAACCAGTAGACGACATGCGCGATCGGGTTGTGCGATTCGTGAACGGCTTCGAGAATGGCGTCTTTCGAGAAGAAACCAGAGGTGCCCGGGAATCCGATCAGCGCGAGCGATCCGATCAAGCACGTCCAATAGGTCTTCGGCATGTGCTTCTTAAGGCCGCCCATCTTCCGCATGTCCTGCTCGTGATGCATGCCGATGATCACGGAACCGGCGGCTAAGAACAGCAGCGCCTTGAAGAACGCGTGGGTCATGAGGTGGAAAATAGCGGCGCTATAAGCGGAAACACCGAGCGCCACGGTCATGTAGCCAAGCTGCGAAAGCGTCGAGTACGCCACCACGCGCTTAATGTCGTTATTGACGAGACCCAAGAGCCCCATCAAGAACGCTGTCGAAGCGCCGATGACCAACACCGTCGACAGCGCGGTCTCGGACATCTCGAACAACGGCGACATGCGCGCCACCATGAAGATGCCCGCTGTCACCATCGTGGCCGCGTGGATCAACGCGGAGATGGGCGTCGGGCCTTCCATCGAATCCGGCAACCAAACATGGAGCGGCATCTGCGCGGATTTGCCCATGGCGCCGATGAACAGGCAAATGCACGCGACGGTGATGGCTTCCCACTGCATGCTGCCGATGATTTGCATCGTCTTGCCGGCGAAAGCGGTCGGCGCAGCGTTGAATACCGTCTGATAATCGAGCGAGCCCGTGTAATAGACGATCGCCGCAATGCCGAGCACGAACCCGAAATCGCCGACGCGGTTGACCAGAAATGCCTTCATGTTGGCGAAGATGGCGGTCGGGCGCGTATACCAAAAGCCGATCAGTAAGTACGAAACGACGCCCACCGCTTCCCAGCCGAAAAACAACTGCAGGAAGTTGTTCGACATCACGAGCATGAGCATCGAGAACGTGAACAGCGAGATGTAGGAGAAGAAACGCTGGAAGCCCGCATCGTCCGCCATGTAACCGATCGTGTAGACGTGCACGCACAAGGACACGAACGTGACGACGACCATCATCAATGCAGTCAGGCGATCGACCAGGAAGCCGACGTTCATTTGCACGCCGTCGCTCACCAGCCAGGTATAGACGTTGGCATTGAAAACCGGAGCGCCGTCGATCAATTGCTTGAGAACGTAAGCGGACAATCCGCATGCTACCGCGACGCCGACGATGGTCGCCGCTGCGGATGCCTTGCGGCCGACAACGCGGCCGAATAGGCCAGCAATCGCCGAACCGAGCAACGGCGCCAAGACGATAATCAGTAATGTCTGCTGCGAAATCATTTCTAACTTAAAGCTCTAAGAACCCCTCACCCCAACCCTCTCCCGCAAGGGGAGAGGGA
>CAZAWU010000422.1:0-1988 GCA_964488915.1 uncultured Burkholderiales bacterium | reverse complement strand
GCTGGACGCTGGAGCGCTGTTTTGCTGTTCACTGAGCGCCGCGCAGCGGCGCCGCGATTTTTTTACGCCCCATTGCGTCGAAGCATTACGCACCGTGCCGTTTGCTTCGAGGCGCATCGCCCGGCCGCAAGCTCAACGGCGCCAGTACGTGCCGCCGCAATCCCCACGAATCGGCGTAGCGCACATGATTGATCCAGCCTTGCACACTCGCATCGAATGCCGCGAACGATAGTTGGCCGGCGCAGTAGGCCGCGTAACGCTCGCGCAGCCGGCGCGTGCCCCAGCTTACTTTGCGCGCTTTGACGCACCGGTGATCCGAAAATACCACAAAACCAAGCCATGTGATACCTGAAGCGGTGGGCTGTACTTGGGCGCTGGCCGAATGGATAGTGAGACGCAGCAGTGCAAGGCGCTCGATTAGTTGTTGTTTCCAGTTCCAGAGCTGGGCTTTGCTGTCGCTGAACAGCGCGAAATCGTCGACGTAGCGAAGGTAGGCGGTGCATCCCAACTCGCGCTTTACGAACAGATCGAAGGCGTGCAGGTAACAGTTCGACCAGAATTGCGAGGTCAAGTTGCCGATGGGCAGGCCGCGCGGCCTGCACACCGCAAGCAAATCGTCGCCAGGAAAGTACGCCATTTCATATTCGCCCGATAGCGCATTGGCGCCCCCGTCGATGATCCGGGTGACCAAGTCCAGAACATCGCTTTCCGGTATGTGCCAGCGCAGAGCGGCCAACAGAATTGCGTGATCGATCGCCGCAAAATGCTGTTTGATATCGCAGCGCAAGACATACCGATAGCGACGCGCAAAGTGTTGTAAGCGATCGATGGCGCGGTGCGTGCCCTTGCCGATGCGATTGGCGTAGCTGTCGGAGATGAATACGCGCTCGAAGCGCGGTTCGATGATGGCACACAGCGCATGGTGCACGATGCGATCGCGAAATGCGGCCGCGCTGATCTTGCGCCGCTTCGGCTCATGAATGAGGAAGTGCGCGTAGGGGCCGGGCCGGTAACGGCCTGTGGCAAGTTCGTCGCGCAGTTGCAGCAAGTGGTCGATAAGCCTGGCTTCCACCGCCGCTACATCGCGTTTGCGCCGCTTGCCGCGAGCACCGCGCTCGAAAGCGCGCAGCAGATGCGGCAGACTGCACAGTTCCTCAAACGCAGCGCTATGCGCAGGCTCGCCGATGGCCGATGAACTCGTTTTGCTTTCTCGCTTGTTTGACTTACTGGCGTGGTTATTGCCGAAGGCGGAACGCTTTCCGCGAGTCTACCGCCACACCGTGACGCAGCGCTTGATGAATGCGGCACTCGATTGCCAAGAAGCGGTGTTCGCCGCACAAAGCGGCCGCGACGCGCGGCGGCGTTTAGCGCTGGAAGAGGCCGACGCCGCGCTCAACCGGCTGCGCTTGTATTTGCGCCTGACGCACAAATGGCGATGGTTGAATGACGGTCAATTCGAGCACGTCAGCATGATGGTCGCGGAGGCGGGCAAACTGTTGGGCGGCTGGATCAAACAGTGCGCACGCGCACAGTAGCGAAGCCGCAGGCGATCCTGGCTTCCTCAGCCAAGATTATAAGTTAATACCCTGTGGTGTGTATGTTCAAAACTAATATCCAAAAAGAGTTTTCACAATTTACTGGCTGGGGTGTGCTTTTTGAGGGCGGGTGCCGCGGGAGCGAATCCAAGCGGCACCCTGCTTCAATATGCGCCCGACGCGATCCGGCTACGTGCGGACGGGACCTGCCTGCGCCATCGATCCAGCTGCCCCCCGGCTGGCAAACCGTGGTTGGCCAGCAATTCCGGCGGCGCCCGCTAGTGAAAATGAGCGCTTGTTGCAGCAGATCACGATGTGGGACGCACACAACACCCGAAAGCCGATATTGTCGTTGCGGTTGTCGGGATTGTTGTTGTTGCGGGCCGACGAGCGCGCGTTGTCTGCATCATTGTTCCAAGAGCCACCGCGCACCACGCGGGCCAAGTCTCAGGC
>CAZAWU010000421.1:0-2005 GCA_964488915.1 uncultured Burkholderiales bacterium | reverse complement strand
TCCGAGGGCGGCAAGTGGTGGAACCCGATGGCCTACAGCCCGGACAAGCAAATGGTGTTCGTACCTAGCCGCGAGATTTGCACCGACATCAAGAGCAAGAAGGGCGAGCGCGAGGAAGGCAAACCGCATTGGGGCATCGGCTCCATCAAGTGGAACAAAGGCCACGGCCAGTTGGTCGCCTTCGATGCGAAGTCCGGCGAGAAGAAGTGGACGGTGCAAGCGCCCTCGCCCTTCATGAGCGGTGTGCTTACCACCGGCGGCGGTTTGGTGTTTGCCGGTACGCCGGAGGGCGAGTTCAAAGCCTACGATCAAGATAGCGGCAAGGAATTGTGGTCGTATCAAACCGGCTCCGGTATCGTCGGCAGCCCGGTGAGCTATTCCATCGGGGGCAAGCAGTATGTCGCCGTGCCGTCGGGCTTCGGCGGTTGGACCGGCTGGGCCACGATCGGCGGTGGTGGCGCGCCGCATTTGAAGGATAGCCGCAAGGGTGGATACGTAACCGTGTTTGGGTTGTTTGAAGAGTAAGGCACAATGTGGCCCGGAACACGCTCAGGCTCGTTCCGGGCCACACGACTCGCCACCAACGAAGAAGATGATCCAGAATTCCAAGACCTGCACGATCGCTTTCGCGCTCTTGCTCGCCGGTCCCTTCTGCGCCGCCGACGAACTTAAAAACCCCTTTGATCGCAACGCCGAAGCAGCCGCGCAAGGCAAAGAGTTGTTCCACAAAATGGGCTGCTACGCCTGCCACGGCCACGAAGCCGAGGGCGCGGTCGGCCCGGATCTCACCGACGACGAGTGGATCTTCCGGCCCACCGACTCGATGATCTTCAACACCATCGCCAAAGGCCGCCGCGGCACCACCATGGCGCCGTTCGGCGATCAGTTGCAGCCCGAGGAGATTTGGAAGATCGTCGAGTTCCTGCGCGACAAGAATCGTCAGCGCAACGCCAAATAGCTCTAGGTAATCGCATGCCGAACAACCCCGAGCAACGCGTCGCAATCGCAGGCTTGGGGGCGATCGGCAGAGCGATCGCGCGCAGTCTCGACCAAGGCATTGCGGGCTGGCGTCTGGCTGCGGTTGCGTCACGCGACGCGGCCAAAGCCGAAGCTTTTCTTGCCAGCCTCTCGCAGCGCGCGCGGTTCGTCCCCTTGGCCGCGCTCGCGGACGAGGCGGATACGGTTATTGAGTGCGCGCCCGCGCGACTACTCGCAGAAATCGCCGAACCGGTACTGCGCGCCGGCAAGCGCCTGGTCGTGCTTTCCGCCGGCGCGCTGCTCGATAACCCGCAGCTCGCGGAGCTGGCGAAGAGCCACGCAGCGCAAATCATCGTACCTACCGGCGCATTGATCGGCCTCGACGCGCTAACCGCGGCGGCCGAGGGGCGCATCGAGTCCGTGCGCATGGTCTCGCGCAAACCTATTGCCGGATTGATGGGCGCACCCTTTCTAGAGCAAAATGGTATCGACATCAGCCAAATCACGGCGCCCCTACGTTTGTTCAGCGGCAGCGCGCGCGAAGCCGCGAAAGGTTTTCCGGCGAATCTCAACGTCGCTGTTGCGCTCTCGCTCGCTGGCATCGGCCCGGATCGCACGCAAGTCGAGATCTGGGCTGACCCCACGGTGACGCGCAACACGCATCACATCGAAGTCGAGTCCGACAGCGCGCGCTTTTCCATGACGATCGAAAACGTTCCTTCCGAGAACCCGCGCACCGGCCGCATCACCGCGCTAAGCGTGATCGCGCTGCTGCGCAAACTGTCCGCACCGCTCCGAGTGGGTACATGACGACGAGCCAATTGATCCAGATCGCTGACGGCGGCTACGCCTGCTTGAAAGGCGGCTTTCCCTATTCGCAAGGCGTCGCCGCACTACCGGGCTACGCCATCGAACGCGTGCGCTTGCGCGAACCAGTGCCGCTCATGCGCGGCTTCGCCGCGATCGAGGCGCACCTCGCCGCGCTCGGCCGCCCGCGCACCGCGCTGTGCGCCGCCGAGCTGCGCTC
>CAZAWU010000420.1:0-2048 GCA_964488915.1 uncultured Burkholderiales bacterium | reverse complement strand
CCTCGTCGTGGCCCAGCGGGATCTCCATATCGGCGAACGCCAGCGCGCGGTACTTTGGTGGCACGAACGCCTCTCGCGGTATGGCGAAGAGCAGATCGAGCACGCTTTGATCCAGCACTTCCCAAGTGCGGATTTGCTGCTCAACCATGTTGAAGCGTGCTTGTTCGATGTCCATTTGCATGCTGATCCTGCTAGAAGGCGCTGCGGCGCGAGATGGTAGCACTTCGTTGGGGAACACTTCCGGGGCTGCGTGGCTGACGCATACTACAGGCTGATCACTATGCTCAATCGCGTTTATTATAATTCTTCATAGTATTCTAGTGCCTGTATATGAACACATCGCCCCGGCGGGCTATGCCGTTTGCGTTGCCATACGAACAATCTTGTCCTCGGCGATGACGCCATCCACCAACCGCACCATGCGGTCACAGCGTGCCGCCAAATCCGTATCGTGCGTCACCACCAGAAACGCCGTGCCGCGCTGTTCATTGAAACGGCGCAGCAGCGCGAAGATATCGTCGGCCGTCTTGGTGTCCAGATTGCCGGTCGGCTCATCCGCCAGTACCAGCTTGGGGGAAAGCGCCAACGCGCGCGCGACCGCTACGCGCTGCTGCATGCCGCCGGAGAGTTGCGGCGGTTTCTTCGCTTCCGCGCCTTTCAACCCGACCGCATCTAACAACCGCAACGCTTCTTCGCGCCGCGCCGCGGTGTAGTCGCCGTCGAGCACGAGTCCCGGCATCTGCACGTTCTCCAGCGCGGAAAATGCCGGTAGCAGATGATGAAACTGAAACACGAACCCGAGCGTTTCCAAGCGCGCGCGTGTGAGTTCGTCTTCGCTCAAGTGCATGACTTCGCGGCCGTTGAGTTGATAGGAGCCGCTCGTTGCCGGCTCCAACAGGCCGATGATGTTGAGCAGCGTGCTCTTGCCCGAACCGGACGGCCCGATCAACGCGACGAACTCGCCTGCCGCCAGTTGCAGATCGATGCCGTGCAGCACCTCCTGCGCCACCGGGGTGCCCGGGTTGTAGGTTTTGCGGATGTCGTGCAGCGCCAGGATTGGTGCGCTCATACGCGTATCGCCTGCGCCGGATCCAAGCCCGCCGCGCGCCGCGCCGGCACAATCGCCGCCAGCACGCCGCATACCAGCGCCACCGCGACCGCGGCCGCGTACAACTCCGGCGCAAGCTGCAACGTTAGGAACGGCGAGCCATCCGGCGACTTCAACACCCGGCTCAAGAACGCCATCAACAGCGTGCCGAATGCGCTGCCGAAAATCGCCCCGGCGACGCCGATGATCGCGCCTTGCAGCAAAAATACGCGGAGAATCGCCCCTCGCGCCGCACCCATCGCGCGCAAAATGCCGATCTCCTTCTGCTTCTGCACCACTGAGACCACCAGTACGCTGGTGATACCCACCGCGACGATGATCGCGACGAAAATACGGATCAAGCGCGTGAAGAAAGTTTGATTGGAGATCGCGACGAAAAGCTGGCTGCTGGTTTCAATCCAGCTTTCCACCTTCTGATGGGTGCGCGCGCGTAAGCTGCTTGCGACTTCTTTCGCGTTGAACACATCGTCGATGGCGATATCGATGCTGGAGGCCCCACCCGCGAGATCGAGCAGCGTTTGCCCCGTGCGCAGATTCACGTAGACGTTGCGGCGATTGCCGTCGCGGTTGCCCACGTCGAACAGCCCTCGCACGGTGAACGCGTCACCATCATTGCGCGCGGTTTGGATGCGGATCTTGTCGCCCACACCGACGCCCAAATCCTGCGCGAGCTGCGTGCCGATGACGATCTCGCCGGTGTTCAATTGGAACGCCCCGGCGACGATCTTCTCGTCAAGCTTGGTCACGCGCGCGAACGGCTCGGGCTCCACGCCTTGCAGCGACACGGCACGATTGGCTTCGCCGCGCAGCGCAAGCGCCGCACCAGAGACCGTAGGCGAGACCGCGACGACGCCATGGGTAGTCGCGATCTGCTCCATTAACGGCTGCCATTGATCGATCGAGCGCAAGCGCTGCGCACGCGCTTGAGTATTGGCAAGCG
>CAZAWU010000419.1:0-2060 GCA_964488915.1 uncultured Burkholderiales bacterium | reverse complement strand
CCGATGCCACTCCCGGATGTGGGATTTACCTACCCCCTCGGGCGCGGCCACTTGAGCGGGCGCGCGATTCTCGATAAGCGCACCATCCAAGTGAACGACTTAACCGCCGCCGAGGATGAGTACCCCGATGGTAGCGAATATGCCCGCAGATACGGCTATCGCGCGGCGCTGGGTGTGCCGTTGTTACGCGAAGGGGCGGCGATCGGCGTGCTAGTCATTCGAAGGACCGAGGCCCGCCCATTTACCGCGCGGCAAACTGAAATCCTAGAGACGTTCGCCGATCAAGCCGTCATCGCCATCGAGAACACGCGCCTCTTCAAAGAACTCGAACAAAAAAGCCGCGAGCTGGAAATCGCCAGTCAACACAAATCCGACTTCCTCGCCAACATGTCGCACGAACTGCGCACGCCGCTCAACGCCATCATTGGATTCTCCGAAGTACTTAAGGATGGCCTGTTCGGCGCCCTCAACGACAAACAAAACGAGTACATCACCGATATCAACACATCTGGCCATCACCTGCTTTCGCTTATCAACGACATTCTCGATCTCACCAAGATCGAAGCTGGCCGCATGGAGCTCAACGTAACGGACTTTGACGTGCCGAGCGCGATCGATAGCGCCGTGATGCTGGTGCGCGAGCGCGCGAACCGGCACCAACTCGCGCTCGATGTCAGCGTGGATGCGCGCTTGAACTCCTTCTACGGCGACGAGCGCAAGTTCAAGCAGATCTTGCTCAACTTGCTCTCCAACGCGATCAAGTTCACGCCGGACGGCGGACGCATTGCCGTCACGGCCGAGCCGACCACTGACGGGGTACAAGTGGCTATTGCCGACACGGGCATCGGCATTCGCGCGCAAGACCACGCGGCGGTGTTCGAGGCATTCCAGCAAGTAGAGAATGAGTACACCACCAAGCGCGAAGGCACCGGACTAGGGCTTGCCTTGACCAAGCAATTCGTCGAAATGCACGGCGGCCGGATCTGGCTGGAGAGCGAATACCAGCACGGCTCGACGTTTACCTTTACAGTGGCCAGTCAACTGGCAGTGGCGACGAGCCAAGCGGGTTAATCGGAGGAAATGATGCGGTCGTCGTTGCGTGTCTTCATGATGTTGTGTGCGCTTGTTTCGGCGACTTTTGGTTATGCCCAAAGCCAGCCGCCGACGATCGGCGTGCTCACCATCGGTTCTGCGAACCGCCAGCCACTAGCCTCATGGGTCAATGCGGCGCTCGAGATGCTTGCTCAGGAAGGCTTCGTCGAGGGCAAGAACGTCAAGTATGTGATGCGCGACGCACAAGGCAATCCTCAGCGTTTTCGCGAGGCGGCGGCAGATTTGGTGCGCCAGAAGGTCGATGTGATATACGCGGTGAGCGCCCCCGCCGTGCGCGCGGCTTTCGAGGAAACGAAATCGATTCCCATCGTCGGCAGTGATTACACCAACGATCCCGTTTCTGCTGGATACGCTAAGAGCTATGGCCGGCCGGGCGGCAATGTCACCGGTGTTTTCGTCGACGCGCCGGAGTTCTCGGCGAAGTGGCTGGAACTCATGCGGGAGATCATGCCCGGTCTCAAGCGCGCCGTCGCGCTGTGGGACCCGACCCCGGGCGACACGCACGTGCGCGCCCTCGAAGCGGTTGGCAGCAGTTTTGGCATGCGTGTTCAAATCGTGCAAACACGCAAACCCCAAGACATCGATACAGCCGGGGCGGCCTTTTCCGATGAGCCGCAAGCGTTGATCGTGCTTCCCTCCCCCATGCTGTATGTTGAAGGATCGCGCTTGGCCCAATTGTCGATGGCGCAGCGACTACCCGCTACCGCGATGGGCCCCGCTTTCGCCGACGCCGGCGGTTTGCTCGCCTACGGTCCGAGCGATATTTGGACCTCTGAACGAATGGGTTTGATGCTCGCGAAAGTGCTGCGCGGTGCAAAGGTCGGCGATCTACCGATCGAGCGGCCGATTAAGTTCGATCTGGTGGTGAATCTCAAAACCGCCAAACTACTGGGTATCAAGATCCCGCAAGCCGTAATCGAGCGGGCGGATCGGATTATTCGCTGATA
>CAZAWU010000418.1:0-2066 GCA_964488915.1 uncultured Burkholderiales bacterium | reverse complement strand
CGGTCGATTTCAACCACATCGAGGTGTGTCACCCGCTCGAGCAACGGGCGCGTGAGCGCACCCAGCCCTGGGCCGATTTCGACCACGCGATCGCCGGGCCGCGCGTCGATTGCGTCGACGATGCGCGCGATGAAATGCGCCTCGTGCAGGAAGTGTTGGCCGAAGCGTTTGCGCGGGGTGTGTGTGCGGTCGTTGATCAACGAAACGAAAAGTGCACGAAGCGGTAGCAGCGGCGAATAGTAGCTGCAAAAGCGAACACTCGCCGTGCGTACTGCGCGTCAAGGCTTGATGGTTGGGAACAAGCGGCCCGCTGCGGTAGACTGGCGTCTGGTTGAAAATCAACTCGGAATCAAAATATGAGACTCAAAGATCAAGTCGCAATCGTTACCGGCGCGGCAAGCGGTTTCGGCGCGGAAATCGCGCGGCGCTATGTCGCCGAGGGCGCGAAAGTCGTGGCCGCGGACATCAACGAAGCGGGTGCCAAGGAGGTGGCTGCGGCGCTCGGCGCCAACGCAATCGCGGTCAAGTGCGATGTTTCGGTGCGCGCGGACATCGACAATCTAGTTGCGGCCGCCGTCAAACACTTCGGCACGCTCGATATCGTCGTCAACAACGCGGGCTACTCGAACAAGAACTCGTCGATGCTCGATTGCGACGAAGCGACCTTCGACCGCATGTTCGCCATCAACGTGAAGTCGATCTACCTCATGACGCAGGCGGTCGTGCCCATCCTGCGCGCGAAGAAACGCGGATGCATTATTAACGTCGGCTCGGTTTCCGGTATCCGTCCGCGCCCTGGTCTGGTCTGGTACGCGGGTTCCAAAGCGGCGGTCAACTTGATTTCCAAGGCGATGGCGGTCGAACTCGGTCCCGACAACATCCGCGTGAACGCGCTGGCCCCGGTGATGGCGGCAACAGGTTTGATCGAGCAGTTCATGGGCATGCCGAACACGCCGGAGAACCGCGCCAAGTTCGTCAGCAACATTCCACTCGGGCGCCTCGGTACACCGGCCGATGTTGCGAAAGCGGCGGTGTACCTGGCGTCCGACGATGCGGACTTCATTACCGGCGTGGAATTGCCTGTGGACGGCGGGCGCGCGGTGTAGCGGGCGATGGCGGGTACGCACAAAGAAGGTGTCATCCACTACTACGACACCCATCCCATCAACGAGGAGCAGATTCTCGCCAAGCTTGCCGCGCGCGGCGACAAGCTTGATGAGCTCACAGAGGATCAGCTCAAAGATTTCGATCAAGATCATTACGGCGGCGTGCAAGCAGTGGAAACACTCGCGCGCTTGGCCGGTATTCGCCGCGAGCATCATGTGCTGGATGTGTGCAGCGGCATGGGCGGGCCAGCGCGCTGGCTAGCGCACACGATCGGCTGCCGCGTCACGGGCTTGGATTTCACGCTGAGCCGCGTCGAATCGGCGCGGCGCCTGACGCACATGGTGCGGCTGGAGCGCTTGGTCGATTTCCAGCATGGCGATGCCACAACCATGCCGCTTGCACGCCATGCGTACGACGCGGCCATCAGCCAAGAGGCATGGCTGCACATTCCCGACAAGAACGCCGTGATCGGCGAATGCGCACGCGTGCTCAAGCCGGGCGGTACGCTGGCGTTCACCGACGTCGTGGTGCGCAAGCCGCTCGACGCCCACGAACATGAGCGCATGGCGCACGGCCAGCGGGCGCCGGACATGGCGAGCGCCGAGCGCTATCGCGAGCTGCTACTCGCGCATGGCTTTACCATCGAGTCGTTCGAGGACGTGTCGCAGACTTGGACGCGCATCTTGGTCGATCGGCTGGCGATGTATCGCGGTCTGCGCGATACCACTGTCGCCAAGTTCGGCGAAGCGCGCCAAGCCGAGTGGGACAGCGTCTACAGCTTGTTCGTCGGGCTGTTCGAAGCTGAGAAGCTGGGCGGAGCGAGGGTGGCGGCGCGGGCACCGCGCTAGTGTAGTGCTTCACTCTTAATGCTACTTATGTGAGCATCCATGCAGGCGGGAGCACAAACAAAAATGGCGAAAATCGAGTCAGACAAGGCGCAAACCGCAGCGAGGTTGAAC
>CAZAWU010000417.1:0-2075 GCA_964488915.1 uncultured Burkholderiales bacterium | reverse complement strand
TATGAGCGACGATGGCTCTTACCGCCCCGACGCGGAAAGCGCGGGTAAACGTTCGCTCAAGAACGTCTGCCTCGATCTGCTCGCGGCAGATGGCAACGAAAAAGGCATCGAGCGCGCGGCGCGTCAATACGAGTCCGCCAACAACATGACCGACCGGATGGCGGCGCTTGGCACGCTGTCGCTGCACGATGTTGCGCAGCGCGAGACCGCCATTCACGATTTTTACCGCCGTTACTCCAGCGATCCGCTCATCCTCGACAAATGGTTCGCCTTGCAGGCCGGGATTCCGGAACCACGGACGCTGGATCGCGTGCGCTCGCTCACCGCGCATCCGGCTTTCTCGCTGGCCAACCCGAACCGCGTCCGCGCCCTCATCGGAACATTCGCGCAGGCCAATGCGACGCAATTCAATCGCGCCGATGGCCAAGGCTACGAATTCGTCGCCGAAAAGGTTTTGGCGCTTGATGAGCGCAATCCGCAGGTCGCCGCGCGTTTGTTGGCGGCGTTCAAAAGCTGGCGCGCGCTTGAGCCAACGCGGCGCGCACACGCCGAGGCAGCGCTGCGCCGTATCGCGGCAACTGCCACCCTTTCGCGCGACGTGGCGGATATCGTACAACGCGCGCTGGCCGAGGCCCCGGCGTAGATTTTCGCAGAACCGCTAACTATCTGCCGTGACTCGAAAATCCGGCAATGCCGGCCCTCCCCCGATACCGTAAAAAATTGTGCGGCGTCGCAGCGCAAATATTGACTCTGGGGACTCTCGACAAATCACGGCGATTCGATTCTTATCGGCGGTGATTCGGGAGTGATGCAGCGCATCCTTCCTGATCACGGGTGACGGGGACCAATCCGAACGGAGGCTTAAATGGCGCGCGCCGAGACGGCGAGTGCGTCTTCGCGTTCCGATTCTATCAAAGGCCTTGCGCAATCCATTGCCAAGCCTGCCTATCGGCGCCTCCTCACCGCTGAGCCCGCGCTACGCCGCGCGGTGCCTGTCCTCATCGTCGCCTTCCTCGTCACCATCTGTGTTGGTGCCGCTGTGCAGTTGATCGATCAGCGGCACCAAGCGCTGCTCAACGCCGCCATCAACATCGAGGCCGTGGCGGAGCTGACCACCCAACGTCTTAGCCGCGCACCCGATAAGGGCGAGAACGCGCAGCGGCTGCAAGATTTTGTCCGCTCGGGCTTGCCAAGCTGGGCAATGGCCAATGGCCGCCGCATGCTGATAACAAACCCCGACGGCAAGATCATTGCTTCCGTGCCCGCCAACGACGCTCTGCTCGGCCGTTCGTTGCTCGACGTGCTTGGACCCGCTCAACCGTTGACTACTTTCGGCGCCGGCGCGGGCGTTCTCGAAGTTACGCTCGCCGACGGTTTCGCGGCGCTCGGCACCGTGCGCGACCTGAAGGCGCCATTCGGCCAACTCGCCGTCATACAGCCGCGCAACGAAGCACTCGCGTGGTGGCGCTCGGACACAACGCTGACGGTAACGCTCTCCGCCACCACCGGCTTTGTCGTCTTGATCCTGGGATTTGCCTTCCACTGGCAGGCCACGCGCGCGCGTGAGGCGGACCAGATCTACGAAGCGGTCCGCAGCCGCATCGACACCGCCCTCAATCGCGGGCGTTGCGGGTTATGGGACTGGGACCTCGCGCGCGGGCGTATTTTCTGGTCGCATTCCATGTTCGCAATCCTGGGCCTGGACCCGAAGAACGACCTGCTCACCTTTGGCGAGGTCAGTGCGCTGGTGCATCCGAGCGATATCAGCCTTTATGAGCTCGCGGCGCAGCTTGCCGACGCCAAAGCGCACTCGGTCGATCACGCTTTCCGCATGCGGCATGCGAGCGGCCATTGGGTTTGGTTGCGCGCCCGCTGCGAGCTGGTCCGCCAGCCCGACGAGCCGGGCGATCACCTGATCGGCATTGCGGTCGACATCACCGAACAGAAAAATCTCGTCGAGCGGACGGTGGCTGCGGATTTGCGCCTGCGCGACGCCATCGAAACCATCCCCGAGGCCTTCGTGGTCTGGGACGCGGAAAACCGTCTCGTCCTCTGCAATTCCAATTTCCAGGACC
>CAZAWU010000416.1:0-2082 GCA_964488915.1 uncultured Burkholderiales bacterium | reverse complement strand
AGATGTAGTCGATGCCCAGGCTGGCGGAGAGTTCGAGCAGGCGCTGGGCGACGGTTTGTTGCGGGCTCATTTGGGGAAGGGTATCAGCCTGGAAATATTGTCGGACATCATGTGCAGCAATCCGGTAGCGAGAGTAGGTCTACGGCGCGTGCGTGGCTTCTGCTGTGGGAGTCTAACTCAGTTGCAGAGCAGAAATGAAACGAGCGCCGCCTTCCGGCGGCGCCCGTTGTATGTCCCGCATGCTGGCCTAGCTAAAGATTTGATCCCAAGTTACGGTGCGAGACTCGTCAACGATTTGATCGCCCGTGGTATCGATGTCCAGGCGTACGCTGTTGCCGCCTATCGGCGTCGCCACCATGCTCGAATTGGCGCCGGTGATGTTGACAATGCCGCTGTCGGGCTCCGAGCCGATCGAGCCGGTGAGCGGTGACGTCGACGGGATGTTGTAGCTGAACACGCCGCCGGCCTGTTGGCTGTTGACCGTCGCGCCGCCGAAGTAGCTGTAGCGATTGGTCCCAACGTTGACGTTCAACGTGAGGTTGGGCGAGCTAATGGTGAGTGTGTCGCTCGAATCTTGCGCGCTCATGTTGCCGCCGGTGATCGCCACTTGCGCGGAATTGGCGCTCGTCTGGCTGACGGTAAAGTCGATGTTGCCGTTGACCGTGGGTGTGCGGGAGATAGTGGGAATGTCTAGCGAAAAATTGGTGTACTGTGCGTTGAAACCGAGGGAACTGGTGCCGACAGAAGCGACGCGAAGGAACATGCGGCCATTAGCTGTGACATTCGCGTCAGCCAGGAAGCAGTTGTGCATGGTCGCGTCGATCGTGTCGTTGCGTGATATATCAAAGTTGTTGTCGGCGTCGTTGACGACATAATCGATGGTTCCCGTTGGCCCGCTTGCGGGTGTGTCGCAAAATTCCGTGCCGCTTTCTTGTTGCTGCGCCACGGCGTGCCCGCTCAAGCGCCGCACTGCGGTAGCGCTTAGAACCGTGGCCTGACCCGCGCCCGCTAGACTGCCTTGCGCATTCGCCGCATTCGCAGCGTTGGTGGCAGCTACCGCTGCTTCGGCGATACGTTCGGCGTTGGCCCCAGAGATCGTTACGGTTGGAGCTTGTGCGCCACCCCCGCCGCCTCCACCGCCACCGCAGGCGGCAACGGTAAGAGTGGCTACAAACACGAGCGAAGTTGCGATGCTTTGTCTCATTGTTCATCCCTTTCGTTTGCAGTGGTGAGAGCGAGTGCGAGTCTAGTCGCGTCAGCTTAGCCGTACCCACCCTTGATCCAGGGGGAGTAGCACGCTGGATCTGCCGGCCCTAGGGGTCTCGCGGTTTCGATATTACTCCCATCGATGGGACACGATAGCAGGTAGATTTGGCCGCTACTGGCCTTGGTGTAGCTCTGTGAACTAGAATTTTAGGCATTTACGGAACTAATGACTGGTCAGTATCTTGGTTGCACGAACGAATCGATCGACCAGGCTGGCAGCTTCGGTCGCGTCAGGTCGCAGACCTCGTACTGGCTGCAAAAGCGCAAGTGTGCAAAAATTCCACTTCACAAGGAGGCTAAGCACATGATTCCCGACAAGATTGAAACGAACATCGCTGGTGGTTTGGATTTTCCCCTGCCGCGCATGGTGAACGTGCGCCAGAAGTTCAAGTCGCAGAAGCTCGCGAGCGTTACCCAGGCGGTCAACGATCAGTTCAAGCGCGCGGAGATTCGCGCCAAAGTCAAAGCGGGTATGACCGTCGCAGTCGGCTGCGGCAGCCGCGGCATTAATAACATCGCCGAATCGGCGAAGGCGGTAGTCGACAACTTGAAAGCGCTCGGCGCCAAGCCGTTCATTTTCCCGGCGATGGGCAGCCACGGCGGCGCCACGGCGCAGGGTCAGCGCGAAGTGCTCGAAGGCTACGGGATCACCGAAGCGAGCATGGGCTGCCCGGTGCGCTCGGACATGGATGTGGTTGAACTTGGTAAATTGCCGAGCGGGATGCCGGTGTACCAAGACAAGCACGCCAACGGCGCCGATGGCGTGGTGCTGGTGTGCCGCGTCAAGCCGCACACCAATTTCCGCGCGCCGATCGA
>CAZAWU010000415.1:0-2109 GCA_964488915.1 uncultured Burkholderiales bacterium | reverse complement strand
TCATGTAACCATCACCGTGATCAATGATCAAGAGCTGTCCAAACCCGCGCATCCATTCTGCGAACACCACCTCCCCCGCCGCCACCGCTTGTACGCTAGCGCCGCGCGCCGCCCGGAAAAACACGCCCTTCCAACTGATGCCGCCCTCTGCGCGTTGACTGCCGAAGCGATGCGCGAGTTCCCCCGTCACGGGGCGCGGCAAGCGCCCTTGCAACTTACCGAACATGCCGCGCGCCGAGTGCGCCGGCTCCTCGATTTCGACATTGACCGGCGGCGGCTCGGGACGCCCCTTCGCACGTGCCGCCCGCGCCTCTTTCGCGCGCTGCTTCGCCCGCAACTGCGCCTCCTTGCGTTTGCGCTCGGCTTCGCGTTTCTTCTTCGCCGCGATCTCGCGCGTCAGGCGCTCGATCACCTGCGCCAGTTTCGCCTCGTCGCGGCGGTAGTCCTCGATGGTGTGGCGCTGCTGGCTGATACGCGCTTCTAAACTCGCCACACGCCGCTTCTGCTCGTCATGCTGAGCGACCAGCTGCGCGTGCTTTTCCCGCTCCTCGCGCGCAACGGCCGCCAACTGTGCGGCTTTGCGCGACGTACTGTCGCGCAGCGTCTTAAGCTCCACCAGGTCCACGCGCAGTTCGCCCACCACCGCCGCTTGGCTGCGGGCGAGGTAGGAGGAATACTGCAATTGGCGCCCGGTTTCGTTCGGGTTCTCGCCCGAGAGCACTCGCGCCGCGAGCGGCGCCTCGCCTTTTACGTAGTTGCGATAGTAGATTGCGGCGATGCGCTTCTGGGCGGCATTGACGCGCGCCTCGGTACTGTTCTTCTTGCTCTGCAGCAGCGCCAATTCGCCGTTCACTTCACCGCGCTTGGCAGCGAGCACTTCGAGTTCACGCGCGGTTACTTCGATGGCTTGGCCGGAGGCTTTCGCCTGCTCCAGCGCTGCATCTCGGGTGGACTGGTCCTTTGTTAGCGCCTGCTCGAGCGCTTGGATGCGCTGGCGCAAGGTCTCGAGTTCTTGCCGGGGTGCGCCGAGATCTTGCGCCCAAACCCACGGCGCAACCGCCAGCAGCCAGAAGCAGAAGTAACCGCGCGAACGCCCGAATTTCAACCTGCCTATGCCTGTCGCTTGCTTTGATTGGCGACGCCTTGGATCGCCGCCTCGATTGCGGCCTGATCGCCAAGATAGTAGTGCTTGATCGGTTTCAACTTCGCGTCGAGCTCATACACCAATGGAGTACCGGTCGGAATGTTAAGTCCAACGATATCTTTATCACTAACCTCATCCAAGTATTTGACGAGCGCGCGCATGGAATTGCCGTGTGCGACGATTACCACCGATTTGCCCGCCTGTACTTGTGGCGCGATCACGCGCTGCCAGTAAGGCACCACGCGTGCGACCGTCTCTTTGAGACTTTCTGTCAGCGGCAACTCCGCGCCGCTCAGCGCCCGGTAACGCGGATCGCTCCCGGGAAAGCGCTCATCGTTTTGCGTCAGCACCGGTGGCGGAATATCGTAGCTACGACGCCAAACAAGCACCTGCTCGTCGCCGTACTTGGCCGCCGTCTCCGTCTTGTTGAGCCCTTGCAGCGCGCCATAGTGGCGCTCGTTGAGATGCCAATCCGGAGTGACCGGAATCCACATCTGGTCGAGCTCCTCCAGCACCAACCACAGCGTGCGGATGGCACGCTTCAGCACCGAAGTATGTGCCAGATCGAAACGATAGCCCTGCTCGCGAAGCAATCGCCCAGCAGCGCGCGCCTCGTCCACACCGCGCTCGGACAAGTCGACGTCAGTCCAACCGGTGAAGCGGTTTTCCTTGTTCCACACGCTTTCGCCGTGGCGCAGCAGCACGAGCTTGTACATGAGCGAAATCTATTCGATAGGTGCGCGGATTTTAGCGTAACCCTGGTCAATGGCGGCGTGCTTGTTAGAATATTGGGTTTTCGAAGTGAGCCCCGTTTTGGACTTCATCAAACAGAATATCGGCTTGGTGCTGCTGGTGGTGGTGAGCGGCATCATGGTTGTTTGGCCGGAGCTGAAAAAGATGCTGTACGGCAGCGTCAACGAGATCGGTACGTTGGACGCTACCCAGCTCATGAACCGCAAGAATGC
>CAZAWU010000414.1:0-2127 GCA_964488915.1 uncultured Burkholderiales bacterium | reverse complement strand
TCCTCGGCGAAAATGCCGCGCGCATTTGGAACATCGACAAGAAAGCGGCGATGACAGCAAAAGCGGAGATTGTTGCCACCGCTCATGCGTAGTTGTCGCGTTAGTTAATAACGGGGCCGATTCGCAAGGGTCGGCCCTTTTTGATTTTGGAGGAGTGAAACGTAAAACGTGAAAAGTGAAATGTACGGAATCTCCCCTGCATTTCACGTTTCACTCTTCACGTTTCACCAGAAAAAATGCCCATCTACGAATACGCCTGCGACCCTTGCCTAACGATCTTTCAGACGCGTCACGGCATGAATGACGCACGTCCTGAAAAGTGCTGGAAATGCGGCGGCGATTTGCGCAAAGTATTGTCGGCGCCGAACCTCAACACCAAGCGCTTCACCAGCCCGACGGAAGCGAAGTACGCTAACTTATCCATCAGCGACGAGCTCGCCAAAGAAAAAGAGCTCCAGAAGGTCTACGAAACCGTTTGGGTGCCGCCGGAAGTCAAGCACAGTCCTTGGGATCACGATCATTGATCGCTACTGGATGCGGAACTGGTACTGATAATTCTTGGTCGCGCCGCTGATCTTAACGCCCTGAATCTGCACTGTGTACTGCACGTTGTTCATAGTTCCTGGCGCTTTCCATTGCAGCGCGTTCGGTATACCGTAGCCGGAGTAGTTCGCGCTTTGCTCGCTCACCGCAAGCGCAGCCCCGTTGGCGGCGCGCACGCTAACCGTCGCGCTCGAGAAATCCACTGCGCTGCTGCCATTGGCGGAGCCGCTGTTCTTGTCGGCCAACACCGAGAACGACATAAACCAGCCGTGCTTGAAGTAAGCGCTTGGGTAGTCGCCTTCCGGGTAAGCAACGTACTCGATGCTGCTGCCGGATAGGTCCGCCGCCGGGAAGCCGATCACTTTAAGCGACATGCCGGTCACATAACTCCACGGCGAACTCACCAGCGGCGCGCCGTCGACGCGTCCGAAAGATGTACGCGACAGGAACGGGTGCAACAGCCAACGCCGATGGCCGAGGCTGGCTACGCCGTCGTCGACCAGGAAGCCGACCACGGCACTGTCCGAGGCGAGTGAACGCGGCGCGGTGCTGTAACTGATGTAGAGGTTGCTGGTCGCGCTGCCGTCTTTTCCCTCGCTGGTGTAGCACCTATCATCGGTGGTCGGTGCGTGCGTGAGCTTGGCGTTCGCTACGCTAATCAGCGCGGACTTTGAAGTTTGAATATCGAACTGCGCGTCGTAAACCACCGGCGGCAAGCGATGCAGCGCGCGGATGGCATTGAGTTTGTCCAGCGCGAGCGTCTTCTCGCTTTGCTTGAGCTGACCGGCATCACAACTGGAAACGATCGGGGTTCGATCGTATAGAGCGCTGCCGCTGGAACCGGAGCTTGGCGGCGGCGTTGTCACCGGGGCGGGCGGCACGGTCGTGGTATTGCCGGAAGATTCCGGCGGCGTGCCGGTTGCGTCCGTGCTGGACTGCGACGCGGCGCCTCCGTCCCCACCGCCACCGCCTCCGCATCCGAACACGGCGACCGTCAGTGCACACGCGATCAGCGCGCGAGCTGTAAGCATTCATGACTCCTAGCAAATTGGCGTTTCGATCGAGCCCAGACGCGGCTACAAATGAACCTGCCGGCGCTGCGGCCTGCCTTTCCCGGGTGGCTAGCGACTAGCGGCGTCTGCTCTTATTTTTGCGCGCTCTAGACAAGATGGTCGCTGCTGTAGACCCGTGCCTCGTGGTGTTGCATAGACTCTAACACATTGGACGCATGGCAACGTTTCCAAACCACTAGGCGCTTCGCAGCTACAGCTCAAGAAACCCCAGCGACTGCAGCAGCACCGGGCGCAACTTGCTGGCCCGGACCGGCTTGGTGATGACCGTGCATTGCGGCAGCGCCGTCTGCAGTTGTTCGAGCACGGTGATGTCTCCGGTCAAGATGATCGCGGGAATTTCGTGCGCTTGCGCCGCGCGTACAGCCCTGATTGCATCGATGCCCGTTTGCTCGCCACCGAGCTGATAGTCGCATAGGATCAGATCCGGAATACGCTCGTGCGATTCCAGTTCGTGCAGTGCGGCTTGCGCCGAAGTCGCGGCCACGACGTGGCAACCCCATTGGCGCAGCAG
>CAZAWU010000413.1:0-2144 GCA_964488915.1 uncultured Burkholderiales bacterium | reverse complement strand
CCCGCGCCGATGGTGGTCGGGTTGACCACACCGGAGAAACGAATCAACTCCTCGCCTTGATTGATGGCGATGCGTTTCTCGCCGGCGACGAGCAAGTTGCCGTTCTGAAGCACTTCGATCACGCTGACCGCGATGGTGCCGGAGAACTCGTTGTTGGCCGCGCTCGCTCCTTGGCCCTGGAATTTGTTAGAGGAACTCGCCTCCAGCTCCGCACCTTGCAGAGTTTTGCCTGGCAGCTTGCTGAACGTCGGAATGCCGAACTCGACGTCGTTCGACTTGCTGGCGCTGCTCGAAGCGTTCTTACTCGCGGCGGTGCGCTCGTTTAGTACGATGACGATAGTGTCGCCGACGCTGCGGGCGCGCAGATCTTCGAACAAGGGGCGGTACTGAGCGCTGGTCTGCGGCGCCATCGCGGTTTGAAAGATCGCGCCGTTGTGTTGCGGCGCAGGGGTGGCTGGGCGCGGCCGCACGCTGACGTGCGGCGGCATCGGTTGTTCGCTTTGCAGCGTGGCGCAGGCGCCGAGCTGCAATACGCTCGCACATGCGGCGGCGTAGAACGCGGAGGATAGTTTCATCTACAGTGGCCGCTCGTTGCGAGTCACGATTGAAATTAAAGCTGCGTCAAGCGCTGCAGCATCTGATCCGAGGTCTGGATCGCTTTGGAGTTGATCTCGTACGCGCGCTGCGTTTGGATCATGCCCACGAGTTCCTCAACCACGTTCACGTTGGAGGTTTCGGCGTAGCCTTGATTGAGCAAACCCGCGCCGTTCGTTCCCGGGGCGCCGAGGCTGGCGGTGCCGGATGACGCAGTCTCGATGAACAGGTTCTCGCCGGCGCTTTGTAAGCCGGTCGGGTTCACGAAGGTGGCGAGTTGAAGTGCACCGACTTGGGTGGGCGCCGCTTGGCCGGCTTGCGTGACCGAGACAGTACCATCGCGGCCGATGGTGATCGATTGTGCGTTGGCCGGTATCGTGATTGCCGGTTGCACCGGGAAGCCGCTCGAGGTAACCAATTGGCCTTGCGCATCGGTCTGGAATTGGCCGTCGCGTGTGTAACCGGTGGTGCCGTCGGGCATCAGCACCTGAAAAAAGCCCTTGCCTTGAATCGCTAGATCGAGTGGATCGCCGGTTTGCTGCAAGTTGCCCTGAGTGAACACGCGCTCGGTCGCCACGGGACGTACGCCGGTGCCAATTTGCAAACCGGATGGCAGTTGCGTCTGCTGCGAGGACTGCGCGCCGGGTTGGCGCAGCGTTTGATAGATCAGGTCTTCGAACACCGCGCGTGCGCGCTTGAAACCATTGGTGCCGACGTTAGCCAAGTTATTGGAGATGACGTCCATCTGCGTTTGCTGGGCGTCCAGGCCGGTCTTGGCGATCCAAAGAGAGCGAATCATGCGTGACTCCTATTCGAGAAAATTGGTTAGCGCGCGCTGCCGAGCACGGTGCTGGCTTGGCGATCGTTCATTTCGGCGTTTTCCAGCAGCTTCATGTGCATTTCGAACGAACGTGCCAGCGCGATCATGTTGACCATCGCTTCGACCACGTTGACGTTACTACCTTCAAGCGCCCCGGTGGCGAGGCTGACGTTCGTGTCGGTATCGGCGTTGCCGCCGTTCTTCATGCGGAACAAGCCGTCGTCGCCGCGTTGCAGCTCGGCTGCCGGCGGATTGACCAGTTTGAGGCGCCCAAGCACTTGCACCGCGCTTTGTCCCTGCGGGACAGCGGAGACCGTGCCGTCTTTGGCGACCAGGACATTGGCGTTGGCTGGTACCGTAATCGGCCCGCCGTCACCCAATACTGTCATCCCATTGTGCGTAACAATAGTGCCAGCTGAGTCTAACTGCAGGTTACCGTTGCGAGTATAAGCTTCGCCTTGCTCGGTTTGGACGCTCAACCAGCCTTCGCCCTGGATAGCAACATCCAAGTCGCGGCCGGTGTGTTGAATGGGGCCTTGCGAGAAATCGGTGCCGATCGAGGCATCCACCACATGCGCGCGCGTCGGCAAACCATCGCCGAGCACCGGCGCGACGCGAAACGCGTGCGTCTCGGCGCGGTAGCCGTGCGTGGCTGCGTTGGCCAGATTCTGCGCGGTGGCCGCCTGCTGCGTGAGGATTTGCTTGGCGCCGCCCATGGCGACGTAGAGCA
>CAZAWU010000412.1:0-2149 GCA_964488915.1 uncultured Burkholderiales bacterium | reverse complement strand
ACGCCGACCACCGCGACCAACTCCGCGAACATCGCATCGGTCATCCCCGCCTTGCGCGCAGCCGCGGTGTGCGTGTTGATGCAGTAGTCGCACTGATTGGTCATGCTCACGGCAAGGTAGATCAACTCTTTCGTGATTTTGTCCAGCGCGCCCGGCGCCATGATTTCCTTCATCGCCTCCCAATTGCGCTTGAGGCTTACCGAATCGTTCGCCAACACTTTCCAGATGTTGTTGATGTAGTCGCTGTTACGCGAAGTCATGATGTCGTCGTAGACAGCGCGCACCGCGGGCGATGCCTCCGCATACTCGATTTTCTTCATGATGGCCATGAGCGTCTCCGTGAAAGTGTAAACAGTGAGGGGCAAGGGGTACAAGACTCTGCGATTCTACCCTTCGCCCTTCGCTGGGCTTACTTCACCGCTACTCGATAAACTGCACCCCCTCGGCAATGTCCGCGCGTTCGGTGCGATAGCCGTGAATCGCATGTTCGCGCTCGGCGTAGCCGAACGAGATGCCGCAGATCAGTTTGCGCGTGGGTAGCAGACCGAGCTGCTCGCGTATCAAATCCGGATAAGAGGCGAGCGCGGCCTGGGCGATAGTGCCCACGCCCATACTCTGCGCGGCCAGCATGAAGTTCATGACGTACAAACCGCAGTCGAACGCGCCGTAGAAACCCAAGTAATCGTCGACCATGATGAGCGCCAAATGCGGCGCGTCGAACATGCGGAAATTCTGCAGCGACTGCTGCGCAGCGGCAGCACGGTCGTCTTTGCCGATGCCGAGCGCGGTGTATAACTGCACGCCGCAGACCTTGCGGCGGTCGCGATGCGCACCTTCGTAAGCCGGCGGGAAAGCGAAATCAGGGTGTGGGCGCGCGCCGGTGCTCGCGTGTCGCCACATGCGCTCGCGCAGGCTGCTCAACGCGTCGCCGCTGACCAACGCCACTTGCCACGGCTGAATATTGCACCACGAAGGCGTGCGCTGCGCCATGCGCAGAATGCGTTCGATGATCGTGCGTGGCACTGGCTGCGCCTTGAACTTGCGGATGGAAATGCGCTCGTGCAGCAATTGTTCCAGCGCAGCCACGGCGTTATTCGTGTCATTCATCGGCTATACCATTGACAGAATACTTGTTTATATCTCATCCACAGCCACTTTTCGATGCATGCCACCGCCAGTACTTATATCCACCCGCCAGTTGCCGTGCAACGGTCAGCGCGTAGAATAGGCGCTGTTCTGCCGCAATCGCGCAAGAGGCGCCGGAGGTGCTCACATGTTTCGCCACATCTTGATCCCGACCGACGGCTCGGAACTCTCCGAGAAGGCGGTGGCCGCCGCGATGCAGTTCGCGAAAGAAATCGACGCGCGCGTAACCGGATTCTACGCGAGCCCCGGCTACCCGATCCCGATGTACTACGAGGGCTGGGTGCCACTCGATCCGGAAGACAACTCGACGCCGGAAAAATTCGAGGACGCCGCGCGCGATCGGGCGCAGCGTGTGCTCGGCGCGTTCGAGGCCAAAGCCAAGGAGCTGGGCGTGCCGTGCGGAACGCACACGCTCTCCAGCTACTCGCCGTGGGAAGCGATCATCCAAGCCGCGAACGAAAAGGGCTGCGATCTCATCTTCATGGCGTCGCACGGACGCCGCGGCTTGAGCGCCGTGCTCATGGGCAGCGAGACGACGCGCGTGCTCACGCACTGCAAGATTCCGGTACTGGTTTATCGCTAAAGGCGAAGCGATGTCCAATTTCTGGGTTTTCGCGGTAGTCGTCGCCTTGGTCATCGCATGGTTCGTGCTCGACCGCCCGGTCGAGCCGGGCGAGCGCGTGCCAGCCACCGTCATCGAAGCGACCTCCATCAACGTCCCAACGGGCCAGCCGCAATCGAAGTTGGTGGCCCAGCTCGCTGACGGCACGCTCATCACGCTGCAAATCGCGCGCAACGAAACACTCAAATCCGGCGACAGCATCACGCTGCAGCGCACCAAGCGGCGCTTGTCCGGCGTAGCGGCGTACCAGTTATAGCGCGCCCGCGAGCCAAGACCGAGCATGCAATTCGGCGTCTGGATTCCCAACTGCCGGCATTTGGCCACCGCGCCGATCATCCGCGGCATGGCTACGCGCGCGGAGCAGCTGGGCTACGACTCGGT
>CAZAWU010000411.1:0-2150 GCA_964488915.1 uncultured Burkholderiales bacterium | reverse complement strand
GCCTGACGGCCGGAGTCGGCGGTAGCGACGACGACGAAGTCGAACATCGAAGTCAGCTTGGTCACGTCGATCAATTCGATGTCACGCGCCTTGATATCTTCCAGTGCGGTGACGATGGTTTTCTGCAGTTTCTTAGGTCTCATCAACCTCCTTTGCATAGAGACGGTTTTCGAGGATGTAGTGCAGCACCGCATCCGGCAACAAGTAGCGCGGACTCAAGCCGTGCTGCAGTTGCGCGCGGATTCGCGTGCCGGAAATATCCAGCGGTGTCATCGCCACAATGGCGATGCGGCCGGCAGGTTCTTGTTGCAAGCGAACCAATTCTTGGCACTCGCGCACACGCAGTTCGCCATCTAATGCTGCGCCGGCTTTCGCGCGCCAGCCTTCCGCGCCGGGGCGCTGCGCGACACCGAAGTGGCAGAGGCCGAACAACTCGCGCCAGCGGTGCCAAGTTTCGAGCAATGCGAACGCATCGGCGCCGAGTAGAACGACAATCGGCACCTGCGCGCCGAGTTCGGTGCGCAGGCTCTGCAGCGTATCGAAGGTGTAAGTCGGCCCCTTGCGCTCGATGTCGCGCGGATCGAGCGCGAAGCGCTCGTTGCCCGCAAGCGCCAAGCGCACCATCGCAAGGCGTTGTTGAGCGCTTGCGCGCGTCTTCGCGTTTACACCACGATGATACGGATCGCCCGCCGGAATGAAGCGCACGCTGGGAAGCGCAAGCGTTTGCGCCATTTCATGCGCAAGCCGCAGATGCCCGTAGTGGATCGGATCGAACGTGCCGCCGAGGATGCCGATTGGCTTCAGCACTAGCGACCGCGAGAGCGCGAACCCGTCATCCCTAGCTCCGCACTTGCCCGCTGCCGAGCACGATGTACTTCTGCGAGGTGAGCCCTTCGAGCCCCACCGGCCCGCGCGCGTGGAACTTGTCGGTGGAGATGCCAATCTCCGCGCCGAGACCGTACTCGAAGCCATCGGCGAAGCGCGTCGAAGCATTCACCATCACCGAACTGGAATCGACTTCGCGCAGAAACTTCATCGCGTTCTGATAGTTGTTGGTGATGATCGCATCGGTGTGCTGCGAGCCGTATCGGGTGATGTGCTCGATCGCTGCGTCCACATTCTCCACCACGCGCACGGCGAGAATCGGCGCGAGGTATTCCGCATACCAATCTTCTTCGCTCGCGGCTTTCATCGCCGGCACCAGCTTGCGCGCAGCCTCATCACCGCGCAGTTCAACGCCCTTGTCCGCGTAAATCTTGCATAGAGCCGGGAGGATAGCCTGAGCAATCGCTTGGGAAACCAGTAACGTCTCCATAGTGTTGCAAGTACCATAGCGCTGTGTCTTCGCGTTGTCGGCAACGCGGATCGCCATATCGACGTCCGCGCTGTCGTCGACGTAGACATGGCACACGCCATCCAAATGCTTGATCACCGGAATGCGCGCCTCATTCGAGATGCGCTCGATCAAACCCTTGCCGCCGCGCGGCACGATCACATCGATGAATTCCCGCATGGTGATGAGTTCGCCGACCGCGGCGCGATCGGTGGTTTCGATCACTTGCGCCGCCGTCTCCGGCAAACCCGCCGCACGCAACCCTTCGTGCACGCACGCGGCCACGGCGAGATTGGAATTGAGCGCTTCCGAGCCGCCGCGCAAAATCGTTGCGTTGCCCGACTTCAAGCACAGCCCTGCCGCATCCGCCGTAACGTTCGGCCGCGCCTCATAGATGATGCCGACCACGCCCAGCGGTACGCGCATGCGGCCGACTTGAATGCCCGTGGGGCGGAATTTGAGATCGGTGATTTCGCCAATCGGATCAGCCAGCGCGGCGATCTGGCGCAAGCCCTCCGCCATACTGCGCACGGATTTCGCGGTCAGCGTGAGGCGGTCGAGCATCGCCTCATCCAAACCGGCCGCGCGCGCTTGGGCCACGTCAGCCGCGTTCGCCGCCAGCAACTTCGCGCTGTCACGCTCGATCGCATCGGCCATCGCCAGCAGCGCCTTGTTTTTCGACGCTGTGTCAGCCGCAGCCATGCGCCGCGACGCGCTGCGCGCCTCGCGTCCCACGCTCTGCATGTAGGCTTTGATGTCTAGCTTCGGGCTATTCATGAGAGGAATTGTAAATCAGCGCGGGCCGGACGCCTAACGC
>CAZAWU010000410.1:0-2153 GCA_964488915.1 uncultured Burkholderiales bacterium | reverse complement strand
GTGGCCGCCTGCTGCGTGAGGATTTGCTTGGCGCCGCCCATGGCGACGTAGAGCATGCGATCCATGCCTCAGCGCTCCTGTGGTTAGCGCAAGTTGACCAGCGTTTGCAGCACGGCGTCTTGCGCCTTGATGGTTTGCGCGTTCGCCTGATAGATGCGCTGCGCCGTGATCATGTTGACCAACTCGGCGGTAAGATCGACGTTGGAGTCTTCCACCGCGGCCGACTGCAGCACGCCCAAGCTGCCGGTATTTGGTGCGCCGATCAGCGCGGCACCAGCGTCGGCGGTCTCAGTCCAAACATTGTTGCCGCTGGGCTGCAGTCCCTGTGGATTGGCGAAGTTCGCCAGCACCACCTGCCCGAGGATGGCGGCTTGGCCATTGGTGTAGCGTCCTTGCAGCGTGCCGTCGGCGGCTACGCTGAAGCCCGACAACCGACCCGAGGTGAAGCCGTCTTGCGCCAGCGCGTTGACGCTGAACACGCTGCCGAACTGGGTGGTGCCGCTGAAAACCATGTCGAAGGTCAGCGGCGTCACCGCGCCGGTGGCTACCGGCACATTGATCACGAACGGCGATACCGTGGTTGTGGTGTCGATCTGTCCGTCGGGTTGGAACACCAACGTGCCGATGCTACCTGCGCCGACTTGCACGCCGTCGCTCGCGGCAAACACTTCCCACTGGTCTGGCGCAGTCTT
Source organism: uncultured Burkholderiales bacterium (assembly GCA_964488915.1). Classification (GTDB taxonomy): domain Bacteria; phylum Pseudomonadota; class Gammaproteobacteria; order Burkholderiales; family JALYOK01; genus CADEHE01. Next base: position 1,461 of record CAZAWU010000410.1, on the reverse strand, counting down.
GACGTAGTAAGTCGAGAAGGTGTGAGGATTGCCGAGCGTGTCGTACAGCGAAACCGAAGTCGAACTGTTGTAAGTCGTGGGATCGGAAAGGTTGAAGGCGGCAGCGGACAGCGCGGATGCGCGCGAATCCAGATTGAGCACGGCATCCAACTGGCTGGTCGGCTGCGGCGCCAAGTCGGAAGTGGATATTTTCAACTCGGTCAGCACGCCGGCGTTAATGGTGCCGTTCGAGTTCACGCCATAGCCGGTCAAGCGCGAGTTGTTGGTGTTGATGATGTAGCCCTGGTTGTCCATATGGAACTGACCGTTGCGCGAGTAGGTGATCGCGCCGTTGTCGCTCAAGCGAAAGAATCCTGCGCCGTTAATCGCCACATCGAGGGGGTTGTTAGTGGTCGTGACGTTGCCTTGCGTGAACTGCTGCGCCACCATCGCCAAGCGCGTGCCGATGCCGATATCGGTGCCACCGGTGCCCGCGAGCGAAGCCGCATAAACGTCAGCGAAAATCGCTTGCGAGCCCTTGAAGCCCGCCGTGTTGGCGTTGGCGACGTTGTTGCCGATGACGTCCAAATTCTTTGCTGCGGCGTTCAGGCCGCTCAAGCCATGTTGAAAAGCCATTTGTCTGTTGCTCCTGCTGTTCTTAGTTGTTGAATTCGCTTAGTTGATGCGGCGCACTTCGCTCAAATTGACCGCGCCCACGCCCGCCAACTCCAGTTCGATGTCTTGCCCGTTCTGCGCGACGCTGGCGACGCGCGCGTAAGCGAGCGGGTCGACTGCCAAAGTCTTGCCCGCCTGTTTCGCGGTCACGCTCAAGGTGTAGCTGCCTTCCGGCAGCGCATTGCCGAGATCATCGTGGCCGTTCCACGCGAACGTACCGGTGCCGGCCGGTTGCGCGCCGAGCTTCTGCGTGCGCACGGCGTTACCCGCGGCATCCAGGATCGCGACTGTGACTTCATCGGCGGGTTTGTCCAGCTCCACGCCGAAGCGCGCCGACCCGCCGGTAAGAGACAATGTGTCGCTCGGCACCAGTACATCACGGCCGATCATCGTGGCCGCTTGCAGCATCTGCGTCGAGGCGAAGCCGCTCGCCAGCGATTGCAGCGTGGTGTTGAGTTTGTCCAGCCCGGTTACCGTGTTGATTTGCGCCAATTGACTCGTGACTTGCGCGTTGTCCAAGGGATTCAACGGATCTTGATTCTTCATCTGCGTCACCAGCAGCGTGAGAAACCGGTCGCCCGCTTGCTCAGCTTCGCTCTTGCTGGTTGCGCTGGTGCCGGTGAGCGATTGCAGAAAAGCGTTGCTACCGGAGGTTTCTTGTATCGTGCTCATGCACTACTCCTATCCTTGGCCGATCTGCAATGTTTTCGCGATCAGTGACTTCGCCGTATTCATCATGTCGACATTGGTTTGATAAGCGCGTGAGGCCGAGATCATGTTCACCATCTCTTCGACCACGTCGACGTT
>CAZAWU010000409.1:0-2172 GCA_964488915.1 uncultured Burkholderiales bacterium | reverse complement strand
TACACCGCGCGCTTACCCTTGTTCGGACCTTGGTCGACAGTCACGACCGCGCCAAGCGGGACGACCCCATGCGGCGCGCTCGCAGCAATCGCATCGTCGACATTCTCGACGTTGTAGGCCACGTGCGCAAAACCGACGTCGCACGGACGCGGGCGCACCAGGCCGCGGTCGCTTGGGCCGGTGTACTCGATCAACTCAATGCTGTGCCCCGCCCCGCGCACGTAGCCGATCATCACACCCGCGCCAGGCACACCCGTTATGCTCTGAATCATGTGCGCTTCGCGCGGCGCGACCGAGGTCACCTCGAAGCCAAGCGCGTCGCGGAAGAACGCGAGCGTGCGCTGCAGGTTGGAAACGGTGAAGCTGGTGTGATTGGTGCTCAAGATCTTTGCTTGCTTCATTACTCTATGCCTCACTCACTTGGGGTATGCAGGTTTGCCTAAGACAGGGTGGCGTCATCCCGGAGGAAGCCGGGATCCAGGGTTTTCTTGGTGTCGACCTGGGTTGCAGCCTGCGTCGGAACGGCGGCAACGTCACTGCACTGCCTCCGCCCGAACCTGCGCGATCAGCTCCCGCATCGTCGCCCGCTCCTGCGCCGTCTCGCACGGAATGGAAAACTCGATATCGCTCACCAACCCGCCGTAGCGCTGTACCAGCTTGCGGCCGATCTCGTCATACGTGCCGACGGTAGCATACAGATCGAGCACTTCATCGCTGATCTTGCCCGGCATCTCCTCCCAACGCTGCGCTTTGGAGAGCGTCGCCAGCTCGTCAGCGAGCGCGCCGAGGCCATGCAGCTCGAACGGTGCGCGATAGGCGGGCGTGGAGCAATAGAACGCCACGCGTGCGCGCACGTCGCGGATGCGCCGCTCCAACGTCGCCTGATCGGGCGCGGTGCAAACCAAGGGTTTCATTGCAATCGTCAAGGCGCTCACATCGCGCCCCGCGCTTTGCGCACCCTGCGCCGCCGCGGGCAGCATCACTTCGCGCATATAGCGCGGCGTGCATACCGGATGCACGCGCAAGCCATCGGCCACTTCGCCTGCGACGCGGCACATGAGCGGATTGACGCAAGCGAGATGGATCGGTATGTCGGGACGCTCGATCGGCCCCGGATCGAACAGCGGCACCATGAGCGAAAGCTTGTAGTGCTCGCCTTGGTAGTCGAGCGGCGTACCCTCCTGCCAACACTTCCACACCGCGCGCACGGCGCGGATGTAATCGCGCATCCACGGCGCCACCGGGTGAAACGGCAAACCGAAGCGCCGCACGATGTGCCCACGCACTTGGCTGCCCAACCCCAGCACGAAGCGCCCGCCCGAGAGTTTCGCCAGCGACCACGCCGACATTGCCGTGATCGTCGGGCTGCGCGGAAACGCCATGGCCACTGAAGTGGCCAGCCGAATGCGCTCGGTCGCCGCGGCGGCGAGCGCCATGATTTGGTAAGGATCGTGTTTGGTCTCTTCTACCGCCAGCCCGTCGAAACCGAGTTCCTCGACCAGGTGTGCATCGCGAGCGACGTTGCGCAGATCCAGCGGCTTTTCCGCAGCGCGCAGGCCAGGGTCGAGTTTGCCGAGGGGGAGGAGGGTTTCGATGCGCATGTTTTCTCTTGTGTGTGCGTGCGAGCGGCGCTATTGCGTGACGAGATCGTCGGGCACGCCGAAGCGGCGGCGTTCTTCGGGGGCAAGTTCGCGGCCGAGTTTTTTCGCGAGTGATGCGGCGGCTTCTTCCGCTGTGCCGCACACGGCGCAGCGCCAGAGTCGTGCGGTTTTGTCGCCACCAATGAACATGTCACCCAATCGAAGAGCGCTCGCATATATGTCAGCCAACCGAAGAGCGCTTGCCGTCACCACCGTCTTGCCGTCGGCGCTGAACTGCGCGCTCAACACGTAGCCCTCATGCCCGCGCAGCACCGCCAGCTCTTTGCCGCTGCCCGCTTCCCACAGCCGCGCCGTCTTGTCGTAACTCGCCGTCACCACCGTCTTGCCGTCGGCGCTGAACTGCGCGCTCAACACCTGGCCCTCATGCCCGCGCAGCACCGCCAGCTCTTTGCCGCTGCCCGCTTCCCACAGCCGCGCCGTCTTGTCGTAACTCGCCGTCACCACCGTCTTGCCGTCGGCGCTGAACTGCGCGCTCAACACCTGGCCCTCATGCCCGCGCAGCACCGCCAGC
>CAZAWU010000408.1:0-2172 GCA_964488915.1 uncultured Burkholderiales bacterium | reverse complement strand
CCTCCAGCAAACTGTCCATCTGCTGCTTCAACGCCCACTCGGCGTTGCAGTGCTGACGCGCGATCAGTTCGCGCGGCGCCTCGGAAAGCATCGGATCGTTCAAGATCATCAAATGCAGATTGACGAACGCGCCGAACTCCGGCGCGGCACTGGCCGGGGCGCTCTTAATGAGCGATTCAAGTTCCGCGCGCACGGTCGCAAGCGCCGCGTCGAGGCGCGCGATCTCGGCGTCCACATGCGCGGCGGGGACTTCGTAGTGCGCCACTTCGAGCGAAGTGTGCGAGAGCAAATGCGCGCGCCCGATCGCAATGCCGCGCGACACTCCGATGCCGTAGAGGGAGAAGCTCATGCTTGATAGTGAAACGTGAGAAGCGAAACGTGAAATGTCAGAAGCGAGCGTGTCGTGTTAACTCCGGCGTCTCCCTTCACTTTTCACGCTTCACGTTTCACTTTACTCCCCTTCGCCAAACTTGTCCGCGATAAGGCCTGCAATCGCGTTCATCGCATCGGCTTCGTCGGCGCCACTAGTCTCGATCTCCACTGCCGAACCCTTCGCCGCCGCCAGCATCATGACGCCCATGATGCTCTTCGCATTCACGCGCTTGCCGTTGCGCGTGATCCACACCTCGCTCTTGAAGCGGCTGGCAAGCTGCGACAACTTGGCCGACGCACGTGCGTGCAGCCCGAGTTTGTTGGTGATTTCAATTTGCTGACGCGGCATGCGTTGCTACCTGCTCGATGCGCATCACGCCCTCGCGCCCGCCAGCGATGGCTTTGTCCACAACGCGTTCCAAAGGCTCGTTGCGGTAGGACACGGCGCGCAGCAACATCGGCAAACTGGCTCCCGCCACCATCGCCACATTGCGCCCGAGTAGGCGCTGCGCGACGTTGCATGGCGTAGCGCCGCAGATGTCGCTCAGCACCAGCACGCCGCTGCCGTCGTCCAGTGCCGCGATCGCCTGCTCTACTTTGTTGCTAACCTGTTCGGGTGAGTCTTGCGCCTCGACACGGATGTGGCTCAGCCGCTCCGGCCGCCGGCCAAGCACGTGGGTGACGTTCTCGATCAGGCTCTCACCAAATGCGCCGTGAGCGACGATCAACAAGGCAATCATGTTCTGGTGAACCTCTTGGGGGCGCAACTGCGCTTTGATTGTACCCCAAGCGCATCAGCGCCAAGCCCGGCGCGGGAGCTGATTCAGGCGTTCGCCGAAGGCGCGGCGGTGCGAGTCTGAGCAGGAGCGGGCGAACTGAGCAAACGCTGTTTGGGAAAGTGCGCGCAGAAGCAGCTGCCTTTGCCGGGTTCGCTCTGGATTTCGAGACGCGCTTGATGGCGCTGCAGTACATGTTTGACAATCGCCAAGCCGAGCCCCGTGCCGCCGCCTTCGCGCGAGCGACTTTTGTCGACACGATAGAAGCGCTCCGTCAGTCGCGGGATGTGTACGGCCTCGATGCCTGGGCCGGTGTCCTCCACCGAGAACACGCCTTCAGCGCCGCGTGTCTCCCATGCGATTTTGATTTCGCCCTCGGCCGGCGTGTAGCGCACGGCGTTGATGACTAAGTTATGCAGTGCGCTGTGCAGCTCGGTCTCGCTGCCGCGCAGCCAGAATGCGCTCTCCACGCGAACGCTGATGCGATGCGAACGCTTGCTCATGTGTTCGGCTTCGCGATGCAACCCACGCACCATGGTCGGCAAATCAACCGGTTCCTCATGTAGCGGCTGCCCACTCTCCAAGCGCGACAGCGTCAGCAGATCTTCGACCAGGCGCTGCATGCGCGCCGTCTGCTCGCGCATGAGATGAATGGAGCGGCTCAGCATTTTGCTGTCGCCGCGCTCCATGTCCTGCAACGTCTCCAAGAATCCACTCACCACCGTGAGCGGTGTGCGCAGCTCGTGTGAAACGTTGGCCACGAAGTCGCGCCGCACGGTCTCGGCGCGCTCGAGTTGCGTGATATCGCGGCTGATGATGAGCTTTTGCGCGTCGCCATAAGGGACGACCTGTACCGCCAACGTCAGGCCGGAACCGCGCCAATCACGCAGGACAAGCGGCTCACTGCTGCTGACGCTCAAATGCTCGACAAAGTCCGGCTGGCGTACAAGGTAGGAGATGGGTTGACCCCGATCGCGCTCGATATCGATGGCGAAGTGTTTCTGCGCAACCGGGTTACACCACT
>CAZAWU010000407.1:0-2179 GCA_964488915.1 uncultured Burkholderiales bacterium | reverse complement strand
TAGCCGAACTTGGCGGATTCGCTGGGCATGCTGAGGCCAAGTGATTGATTGAGCAAATAAGCACCTCAGAAGGTCTGCACTACAAAGCCGGGAGTTTAGCGGCCTCGGCGGCGGTTATTTTTGGTGGCGACTGGGCTGGCAATTGCAGCTTGAGTTTCTCCAGCAGGAGTTTCAGTTCGGGCTGGGGCTGCGTGTAACGCGTCAGTAAGAGCTCTCGCGCGTCGGTGGTGGGTACGTAGACATCGATCATTTGCACGGCAGCGAACTTCTCGATCACCGCGCGCGGGGTAAGACCCGGTGCGTGCACCTTCAGTTGCCGGCCGAGAGTCACGTGCAGGGCGTAGGCCAGGAAGGCGATAAAGATGTGCGCCTCGATGCGCGCTTCGTGCTGATGATAGATCGGGCGGATCGCCAAATCGCCTTTAAGGGTCTTGAAGGCTGCTTCAACCTCGACCAACTGCAGATAAAACTGCCACAGTTTGGCGGGGTCAGTCTCGGTAAGGTTGGTGCGCAGTAAGTAGCGCCCTTCGCGTCGGCGCACCTGTCGTAGCTTCTTGCGATCGAGCCGGTAGGTGAAGCTCGTGGCTTTGGCGGCCACCTCGATGTCGATCAGTCGCCACGCCGCAGGCGCCTTGCTCTGCGCGCTGCCGAGCTTCATCAGCAGCCCATCGCGCGTGAGCCGCATCGCGCTGAGTTCTGCCAGGCGCGCCCACAACCACTTGAGCTGGCGACGGCGCATCGAGCGCTCCTTGCCGATGCGATCACGACTCTCGGCGAAGACGTAGAGCTCGTCGTCTTCGGCCAGCAGCTTGACCCTCACGTCGGCACGCGCGGCCTGCCAAGGCCGATCGAGCAGCGCCGCCTCCAGACGGGTGAGCCGCCCTTTGGGGGTGCCCACCAAGTACTGCACGGGCGGATCACTGGCGCGCATCTGTGCGAGCACTGCCTCAGTGGGGACCCCGCGATCCATACACCACACGCGGCGTGCCTTGCCGTACTGGCGCTCGATGCGCTCGAGAAAGCCCGCCAAGGTCGTGCAATCGGCTGTGTTGCCGGCGAGCACCTCGTAGGCCAGCGGCAGCCCCTCGGGGGTGACCACCAGCGCGATGACCACCTGCACGCAATCGCCGCGGTGATCGCGCGAGTAGCCGTGGCGGCGCTTATCCTCTTCGGCCAGCGGCGGATCGGATTCAAAGTAGGTGCTGGTCAGGTCGTACAAGAGTACGTCGAAGCTCACGTTGAACAAATCGCGCCAACGCCCGACCAGGTGATCGAACAGCGCGTTCTTGTGCTCGAGCAGCCGCTCATGACAGGCGTAGAGCGTATGGATCTCGGCCAGCGCGCTATCGGCGCCGAGCAAATCAGCCAGCGCACTGTGCTCGAACCAGTGCCGATGCAGCCGCCACTCGCTGCCGGGCGAAATCAGCCGATAGGCCACCAGCACAAAGAGCACCTGATCAAAGCGCGTGCCCTTGCGCGTGGGCGCCAGGCGCGCGGCCCAGAACGCATCGAGTCCGAGTTGCTGCCACAGCTTCATGCTCAGCCAACAGGCGCCCCATTGACGTGGACGCTCCAGGCGCAAGCGCGATAGCTTTAAGCGAACAACCGACTCATCGGCCACCAGCGTTTCGCAACGATCCTCGGGAAATAGTGCCAGCGTGCGCGGCGCGCGTGCGCTCTCGTCCAACACTTCGATCGAGCGGCGCCACGCCTGCTCCTGCGACGAGTTGATCTCGCCCAAGTACAGCACGTGTCGTTGCAACACGCGTCCGCCACCGACGCGCTTGTTCTCCACGACGCTGAAGTAGCGGTGCTCTTTGCCGTCCTTCTTGCGAGTGGTGGCGCGCAAAAACATCTTGGCGCTCAATTATCCACACAAATCGCAATCGCGCCATAGGCAAGGTCTTCACTACAGCCGCTTTCGCCCCTCGCGTGGCACACGCCCGCAATAAATCCAATTGCTTATCACGCGCAACGCGCTCTATCGCGCCGCGAATCCGCTAAGTTCGGCTAGCGTCCGCTAAGGGACGAGTAGCCGTCGCTTGGTCAGGTGACGTCCACATAGGCGGAGCCGTCTTTCACCATCCACTGGCTACGGACACTGTTCTTTCTTCCGATGGAGTTGCAGCGTGCTGCGAGCACTATTGCGAGGCCAACGCCGATTAGCGCAAGCGTGTTT
>CAZAWU010000406.1:0-2182 GCA_964488915.1 uncultured Burkholderiales bacterium | reverse complement strand
CTTGCGGCAGACAAAAAACAAAGGCCGAGTTCTCCCGGCCTTTGTTGTTTTACTTAAGCTAAACGAATCACGCGGTCTTTGGCACGAAGCCGTAGAACGCGTTGTTACGCTCCACGCCTTCCTTCTCGTACTCGTTCTTCATCAGAGCGATCTGATCGCGGCCGAGCGATTCGTATTCGGCTTTGATGTCGTACTTGTAGAGGCGGGCGGAATTCATGCCGAAGATCTTCTGCTTGACGGCGCTGTCAGCGTCGCCCAGCTTGGTCTTCCATTTTTGCTTGGCCATCATGTCGTCTGGGATTTCCAAGCGGCGCATCGCTTCGATCTGCCATTGCGGCGAACCGTACCATACGCTGTCGGTGCCCCACACGACGTTCTCCGGCCCCATCAAGTTGACCAATTGGCCGATGAAGGCCGCCGCAAAGCGAGGGTTAGCCACAGCGGAGTTGGCAAACGAGGTGCCGATCTCGCCGTAGACGTTCTTCAAGCCTTGCTCGGAAACCAGCTTGGCCACGTCGGTCGCCCAACGGATGTAGCCGGACTTTTCGAACTCCGCCATCTCCGCTTCCGGTTGCTCCAAGAACGGACGCAGCGCGGTGTGGTAGATGATGAAGTTCATGCCCGGCCAATCTTTCGCGACTTTGGCCAAATCCCACGGCGTGTTGTACTCCCACACGCCTTTCCAGGATTTTTCGTAGTCCAGCGGCATCAGACCTTTGTGCAAGCAGATGTTGCGGACGCCGGATTTCTGCATCTTTTCGTACACCGGGTACATCATCTTCTCGTCATCCAGGCGCCACTGCGTGCCCTTGCTGCTCGGCGAGAGCGGGTCGCCCACAGTGTAGCCTTTCCAGCCGTCCGGTTTGATCTCCGCGATCGCGCGGTCGATCTCTTCCACCCAACCCGGATAGTTCGGCGTGAACACGAAGTGGGAGAACATGCGACGCGTGCCCGCAATCTTGTTGACAGCACTGCGCGCAGCGGCGATCTGATCGTTGGAGAGCAGCCACCATGCCGGATCGTCGAACGGGGCGCCAGAGAGCAGACACACTTTGGTGTCGCTATCCATGAAGATTTCCTTCATGTAGTTCTGGAACTTGTAGCGCGCCAAGGTCATCGGCACACCGCCTTTCTTCGCGTCGATCATCGACGGGTTCCAGTGCTTGGAGGCATAGTCGCCTAGGCCGAGCAGACCTTCCTTGTCGAACTCGTCGCGCACAAAGTGCGTTTGGTCGTCGAAAATGAACTGCTTGGAGAGTTTCTTCGCGCGCTCATCCGACATATCCAGATCGGCCGCCTCGGCTTCCGATACGTCCCAAATGTGCCCGTGCACTTTGTTCATGGCCAAGAAGGCCGCGGCCATACCGGCGGAAGTAGTCAAGAACTTGCGGCGATCCATGCCAAGCTTGCGGCCATACTTGTCCGCGTATTCGTTGATCAGACCTTCAACTTGTTTCTGCTTCTCGGTCTGCGGCATCGGGTTGTATTCGCCGTTCGAGATAATTTGCGTCGGAATCGGCGAGCGTGCCGCCGCTGTTTCAGCGCCGGCTACGCGCGACATCTCCTCGTCGCTTAGGTGTACGCCTTTGGGGCGGTCATAAATGGAACTCATTTTTCTCCTCCTGTGGAGTGTGGGTTTGGATAAGCCATCGCATCCGAGCGCTGACTTGCTTTCCAGCGTCAGTCATCTTTCGCGAAACGCGCAACGGTGTCAAGCCAAACTATCGATCAGCCTCGATCAATCGATAGATTCGATTAATGTCTTGGCAATTTTTCATTGGATAGCGGTTGGAGCAGGCCGTAAGCTGCTTCACCGCTCGGTGATTCTTTTAAGTGGCCCTCTGCGCAGTCAAGGTTCGTAGAAGCCTGCAACAAGCGCACCTGACGTCATCACTACCGCGCGGCAGCAAGATACTCGCATCTTCTCTGGAGGAGAAAAGCATGCAACTTTCACGGCGTGGATTCGTTAAAGCTATCGGAGCGGGCGGCGCCTCGCTCTACCTACTAGGTTCCGATCTCGCAACGCGCTCGTGGCTCGCGCCGCGCGAAGCGTTGGCAGCCGATCTCAGCGCACTCAATGCATCGCAGGCGAAGCAGATGCTAGCGATGGTGCGGCAACTGTTCCCACACGACAGGCTGGGCGACGAGTATTACCAGATTGTCGTGGAATCTATCGATAAAG
>CAZAWU010000405.1:0-2182 GCA_964488915.1 uncultured Burkholderiales bacterium | reverse complement strand
ACCAACCTGGTGTTTTTCACCAAAGGCCGGAAGACCGAGCGCATCTGGTATTACGATCTGTCGCAAATCAAGGTGGGCAAGAAGACCCCGCTCACGATGGTCCAGTTCTCGAAGTTCTTCGAACTCCTGGACAAGCGAGGCACGCCTGAAGCCGAGACCGAGTTCAGCTGGACAGTCGACTTTGCGGAGCGCAAACGCAAGGCAGCGGAAGAGGCCGCGCCGCACAGGCGCGAGGCCGATGCCCAGCGGGAACGCGCGACCACGCTTCGGGAGCAAGCGAAGGCGCTGCGAAAAGACGGTAAGGTGACGAAGGCCGACGCCCTGCTCCCCGACATCGAGGCCTCGGATAAGGCCGCGCGCGAATCGAGTGCCAAGGCACAGGCGATTGATGACGCCGTCTACGACCTGAAAGCTGTCAACCCGAGGGAGCGCAAGGTCATTGATACCAGGACTCCCGCGCAACTGCTGGACGCAATCGCCGAAAAGGGGAAGGAAGTGGATGCTGCACTGACGCGCCTGCGAGCGCTGCTTTAATCTCGCCATGCCATTTGCGCTACCCGAGCGCGTTAGCGTGTACAACCTGGGCGCGCTCATCGACCTCAAGAACGCGATTGTCGCGTCGGAGGAATCCGGGGTAGTCATCGATGCAAGCAAGATGCACTACATCGATCCAGCCGGCTTGTGCGTGTTGACGGTTCTCGCAAATCAACTCGGACAGCTTGATATCGAACTTGAGCTTCGCGGCCTTATCGAACCGATGGCCCAGTACCTTGAGCGGATGGATTTGTTTCGGAACTGCCGAATCGGTGGCGCACCGTCCTTCACCGGCACACGCAGGGAGAGCGAAGGACGGTTTGTCGAACTGCAGTGCCTCGACGCAGTCCGCGACGCAGCTGACGCCGCTCCCAAGCTTGCTCGCACCCTAGTAGGAAAGATCGAAGACGTCCGCCTGGATCCTCAGCCAGATGAAATGACCGGGAAATCCGAGGTCGACCTTGTTGAAGGGCCCCTCAACTATGTGCTCGGCGAACTCATGGAAAACGCCCTGACGCACGCCAAGGGGCGGGGCTTCAACGGCGCGCGCGCTTGGATCGCTGCCCAGTACTACCCCACATCGAAGAAGGTAAGGCTGGCCGTCGTTGACGACGGCTGCGGATTCCTCGAGTCATTGCGCGAGAACCAAGCGCTCAAAGAGCTATCGCATGTAGCTGCGATTGAGGCGGCGTTGGAACCACGCGTCAGCCGCAATCGCGACGTCGGGATGGGGCGGGACTCTGGCAATCAGGGCGTAGGCCTGACCGTCACACGCCAAATTGCCATGACGTCGGGAGGGTTCATGACGTTGTTCAGCGGCGACGGCTGGATAGCGGACGCGGCTGGTAGCGGGAGAGAACGCAAGACGATTCCGCGCTGGCAAGGAGCAGGGGTCTACATGGAGCTAAAGCGCGAGCAGCTCCGCAATGTGGATGTCGGGACGATCGTACGCAACCTTCCGGGGTATGCGCCGGTCAAAGGTATAAGATTCGAGTAAGGGACCCCGGCCGCAAGGCCGCTGGGCAGAGGCATGAGAGCTGAAATGTCGCTTTACGAGCATGCTGCCAGGGAGCGATTCCTTGGCACGCGTTTTCGCGCGCTCACGCTACGCGATGAGCTTGAGCGGCTCCTTTCCAAGTACAGCGAAGTCGTGTTGGATTTCAAAGGGGTAGAGACCACTCAATCGTTCATAGATGAACTGATTGGCGTTTTGGTGCTTGAACGAGGCCCCAAAATCGTTGAACGACTGGTGTTCAAGTCCTGCTCGGAAAGCATGCAATCGATCATTAACTTCGTGCTTGGCGATCGAATAGAGCAGTACAGCGCAAGGCACACCGCTCAACACTGAGCAGCATTAGGCAGCGCTGCCCGGTGCGGATTTACTCCAGCTTGATGCTCAACTCCCGGATCAGACGCCCGTATTTGTCGTAGTCGGTGCGCAGCTGCCGCGCGAGGCCGTCCGCGCCGCCGCCGACCGGCTCCAGCGCCGCGCCGGCGTAGCGCTCGCGGATGCCGGGATCGGCCAGCGCCTTGCCTATCTCTGCGTTCAGGCGCGCGACGATTTCGGCGGGCGTGCCGGCGGGCGCGAACACACCCAGCCACTGCTCGATCACCAGGTCCTTGTAGCCCGCCTCGCCGTAGGTCGGCA
>CAZAWU010000404.1:0-2214 GCA_964488915.1 uncultured Burkholderiales bacterium | reverse complement strand
AAGCGCGCCGTTTCGACCAACTCGCCCGCCATGACCCACTTCGGCCTGCGCTTGCCCAAGCCGCTATCGTGCGAAAGCCAAAATTGACTATCGCGCGCGCCGCGGTAGACATCGCTTTCCACGTCCTTGCAGCCGATATTGCCGAGCAAACCGGTCAGCACCGCGCGATGCACTTGCTCGTAAGTCGCCGCTGTCGCGTTGCAGCGCATACCCATTTCCGTCACCAGTGCGTGCAATTGCGTGTGTACATCGCGCCACTCTTTCAGACGCAGGTAGGACAAGAAATTGTCGTGGCACAACTGCTGCAGCTTGCGATTGGATTTCTTGTGCTTCAGCGCGTCATCAAAGAACGCCCACAACTTGAGCAGCGCGAGAAAGTCCGAGCGCTCGTCATGAAACTGCGTGTGACTGGCCATCGCCTCATTGCGCTTGGCCATCGGCCGCTCGCGCGGATCTTGCACGCTGAGCGCCGCGGCGATGATCAGCACCTCACTCAAACTGCCGCGCTCGGCGCCGGCCAGTAGCGTGCGCGCGATGCGTGGATCGATCGGGATGCGGGCCAACTGCCGGCCCAGCGGCGTGAGGCGGCGCGCCGCGTCAACGGCGCCCAATTCATTGAGCAATTGGTAACCGGCCTCGATCATCTTGGCGCTGGGTGCCTCGACGAACGGGAACGCGCTGACCTCACCCAACTCCAGCGCCTGCATGCGCAAGATCACCGCCGCCAGCGAAGTGCGCAGAATTTCGGGCGTGGTGAATTCGGCCCGCGCCTGAAAGTCCTCTTCGCTGTACAGCCGTATGCAAATACCGTTTTCCAGACGTCCGCAGCGCCCGGCGCGTTGCGTGGCGGCGGCGCGCGACACTCGCTCAATCTGCAACTGATTCACCTTGCGCCGCGGGTTATAGCGGTTAATACGCCCGAGCCCGCTGTCCACCACATAGCGGATACCGGGCACGGTCAGCGAGGTTTCGGCCACGTTGGTCGCCAACACGATGCGCCGCGCGCCCGAGGGCTGGAATACCCGCTCCTGCTCGGCAAGCGACAGTCGGGCAAATAACGGCAAGATCTGCGTATGCGGTGGATGGTGTTTGCGCAGCGCCTCGGCGCAATCGCGGATCTCGCGCTCACCGGGCAAGAACACCAGCACATCGCCGCGCGCCGCCATCGCACACAACTCGTCGACGGCGTGCAGCACCGCCACGGTCAATTCCACCGGCTCATCACCGCTCGACATCGCAGCCGGATCACGGTAGCGCACTTCGACCGGGTACATGCGCCCGGAGACCTCGACCACCGGCGCGTTACCAAAGCTCTCCGAGAAGCGCTGCGCATCCAGCGTCGCAGAAGTGATGATGAGTTTCAACTCCGGACGCCTGGCAAGCAAGCGCTTGACGTATCCCAACAAGAAATCGATATTCAGGCTGCGCTCGTGCGCCTCATCGATAATCAGCGTGTCGTAACCAGTCAACCAGCGCTCGCCGTTGGTCTCCGCCAGCAGGATGCCGTCGGTCATCACCTTAATCAGGCTGTTCGGCCCGACGCGATCATGAAAGCGCACCTGGTAGCCGACCGCCTGCCCGAGCGTGCCGCCGAGTTCCTTCGCCAGACGGTTGGCGACGCTGCGCGCGGCGATGCGGCGCGGCTGAGTGCAACCGATCTGGCCGTAGATGCCGCGGCCCAGCTCAAGGCAAATCTTAGGAAGTTGCGTGGTCTTGCCGGAGCCGGTCTCGCCGCAAACGATGACCACTTGATGCGCGGCAATGGCGGCGGCGATTTCGTCTTTGCGCGCCACGATCGGCAGATCGGCGGCGAAGGTTGGCGCCACCGCCAGCGCGCGCCGCACTTGCACTTTCGCTTGGGAGCGGGCGATGGCGGCTTGCAGCTCCGCCAGCTCGCGCTCGTGCTGTGGCTCCGGTGTCTTCGGCAAGCGTGCCAAGCGCTGCGACAAGCCGTGCCGATCGGCGATCATGCAGCGCATGATCTCGGCCGCCAATTGGTTGTGTTGCGCCAGCACGAAAAGCGATTCCTGAGGACTAGCTAAGCGCTGATTATCCGTGCCGCGCCAGGCGATGACAAACGCCGGGCGGCACGCGACGTGATGTTTCGCGCGGCGGCGCTAGCGCGCCACCGGCAGTACCACGATGACGGTGGTGCCGGCGCTGGCGTCGTTGCTCAAGCCAACGCTGCCGCCGAGACGCTCGACGAACGCCTTC
>CAZAWU010000403.1:0-2226 GCA_964488915.1 uncultured Burkholderiales bacterium | reverse complement strand
CCGAGTGGCCGGCGCTGAGCGCATCGGACTGCTTCGCGCTGCTGGACGATTCGCGTCACGATGACGCTGCTAACACTACGTGCCTGTATCACGGCAACGCACGCCTGATCGAGGCGCGCGCCCCGGCGGATGTCGAACCAAGCTGGCAGCGCATTCAAACTGAACTGAGCGCAGGCCGGTTTGTGGTCGGGCTGTTTCAGTTCGAGCTTGGGTACGAACTTGAAGCCCGCTTGCGCACCGCGCGTTCGGACACCGAGCCGCTCCTGCAAGCGCTGAGTTTCACCGATCGAAGGCGTTTGACGCCCGCGCAGACGAGCGCCTGGCTCGAGCGTATGAGCATCGGTGAGCCCGACGTGGCGATCGTGCGCAAGCCGCGGCTCAATATGACGCGCGAGGCCTACCGCGCCGCGATCGCGCGCGTGCTCGACTACATCCGCGCAGGCGACACCTATCAAGTCAACTACACGCTCAAATACCGCTTCGACTACGACGGCCATCCGCTGCGCATTTATCAGCAGTTGCGCGCGCGCCAGCGCGTGGAGTACGGGGCGTTGATCCGGCTGCCGCAGCAGTGGGTGCTGTCGCTCTCGCCGGAGTTGTTTTTCAAGCGTGAGGGCGAACAAGTCATTGCCAAGCCGATGAAGGGCACCAGCAAGCGCGGCGTCTATCCGCAAGAAGACATGATGCGCGGCGCGTGGCTGAAGGAGGATGAGAAGAATCTCGCCGAAAACGTCATGATCGTCGATCTCATCCGCAACGATCTCGGCCGGCTTGCGCGCGTGGGCAGCGTGAAAGTCGATCCGCTGTTCGAAGTCGAGGCCTATCAAACGTTACTGCAAATGACTTCGACGGTGCGCGCGCAAGTGCCGGTGCAGGTGAGTACGCTGCGCTTGTTGCGCGAGCTGTTTCCGTGCGGCTCGATTACCGGTGCGCCGAAAATCCGCACCATGCAGATCATCCGTGAACTCGAAGCCGAGCCGCGCGGGCTCTACACCGGGGCCATCGGCGTGATCGAACCCAGCGGTAACGCCTGCTTCAATGTTGCCATTCGTACCGCGGTGCTGTCTGCGCACGAAGAGCGCGGCGGCAGCGGCGAGATGGGTGTGGGCAGCGGCGTCGTGGCGGATTCGGTGGCGGACGACGAGTTCGATGAATGCCGGCTCAAGGGGCGTTTTCTCACCGAACTGGGCACCGATTTCGAGTTGATCGAGACGCTGCGCTGGTCGCGTGCCGAGGGCTTTCCGCTCCTCGAAGCGCACTTGCGCCGCCTCGCGCACTCCGGTGAATATTTCGGTTTCGCCTGCGATACCGGCCGTGTGCGCGCCACCCTCCACGAACACGCCGCCCGCTTTGCCGACGATAGGCCGCGGCGCGTGCGCTTGACGCTGGCGCGCGACGGCGAACTGCGCGTTCGGGCGGATCCGTGGATCGAGTCGCTCGGGCTGAAGCGCGTCGTGATCTCACCGCAGCGCATCGATGCACGCGATCCGCTGTACGGCCACAAGACCACGCGCCGCGCGCTTTATGACGGCGAATTCGCGCGTGTGCTGCGCGAGTATGAGGCCTATGAAGTGATCTTCTTCAATCAATGCAGCGAACTGGCCGAAGGCTCGCGCAGCAACGTTTTTCTGGAGCTGGACGGCCGCTTGTGTACGCCGCCGCTCGCCTCTGGTTGCCTGCCCGGCGTGATGCGCGCGCAGATTCTGGCGCAGCGCGCCGATGCGTGTGAGCGTGTGCTGCACGAGGAAGATCTCGCACGTGCCACGCGCGTGTTCGTGTGCAACGCCGTGCGCGGGCTGGTGCAGGTAAGTCTGGCCTAGGCGATTTGCGGCAAACAAGAACGAGACGCAACGCCTTTTCGGCGGGGTTTGCAGGGTGATTTACGAGACGCTTCGCCTAGGTTTGACACCCTCCGACCGCAGGCGTATAAGAATTATCGGCACTGCAATTGCCGCCTTCCTTGGCTGTTGTCACCTAACCTTTCCTACAGGAGGAGAACCATGGTTGACTCGATCTATTCACGTCCCAAGGGTGTACACATGAGCGATGAGGAGATGTCGCGGGTAGTAGGGGCAGAGGGCGCCGCGGCGCGCTCGCCCATCCCCACGCAGATCATCTCCAACGGCGAATACAACCCACCGCCGCAAACTCCCAGACAGAAGCAAGTAGAGGGGCTCATCAACGAGTACGCGGACAAGTATGGCCGCAAGATGGGCATGGACCGCC
>CAZAWU010000402.1:0-2252 GCA_964488915.1 uncultured Burkholderiales bacterium | reverse complement strand
CCGATATGCGCGAACGCGGCCCACGCGCCGGCGCCGTTCTTGTCGCCCGCCTCCTCGGAGCCGGGGAAGAATTGGCCGCGCGAAGCCTCCGCGCCGAATTCGAGGAACAAGGGCGTGGGTGCGAGCCACTTGAGCTGTAAACCGTCCTGAACCAAGTGCTCGCCGAACAAGACCGAGTACATCAAGCTGTTGTCGGCGAAGTCCCAATTGTGCGGATGCAGTTCATTCTGATAGCCGATGCCCGACAGGAAGCGCCCGCCTTTGATGGAGAAGCCGCGTCCGAGATTCAGAGTTTGAAACCACGCCTCTTCCAGTTCCACCTCTTCATCCAACACGGCGAGGTTCAAGTAGCCTCGGAAATACGGATCGATGTTGGCGGACATCACCAATTCGCTGTGATCCAGCGTGAAGCCGCGCCCGCCCCCGCCGTGCCCGTGTTCTTCGTCGCCGTGCCCGCCCGCTTCGAAGAAGTTGCTGATGTGGCGCTCGCCGCCGTCGCGCCGGTTAAACGCGCCTTGCAGGATGACGGAGATTTCCGGATTGAAACCGCCGCCGCGCGCCGTGCCGACAGTGGCGGCCGGCGCTGCTGCAGGCGCCTGCGCGGCGGGTGCGGGTTGCGCCTTCTCCGCTTTCGCCTCCGCGTCCTTCAAGCGTTGTTCGAGCGCTTGGATGCGGCCCTCGTACGCATCCTTCATTTGCTTGATCTCCTTGCGGATTGCTTCGATTTCGCTATCCGCCGCGAACGCTGGCAGCGTGCTGCCGAGCGCGATCGCGATGCCCCCCGCCAAAGCTGTGCGTTTGATATTCATTTTGCCTTCCTCCTCGAGTGGAAACTACAAACCCCGCTTACGCCGCGCGGCGCTCGCCGATTAGTTTTCTATTGCCTGGAACGGCGCGTCAGACGGCGCGAAACGCAGCCGCCGTCAGGCGACGAGGGGCGGAGCCCGGCTGGAGAAAGGGAGAAGCGGGGAGGTAGATAGAAGCTGCGCCCGGCGCTCTGGCGTTGGCCATACGTCCGGCACTGCCGTCCCGTGGACGGTGGACTGCAGCAAGACTGCCGCGGTGCCCGCATAACCAGAACACAGCGTGCAAAAACCGTCGCTCTGCGTGCCGCCGGGACGTTCGGCCGGATCGGCATCGGGCAAATCGGCGAGTGCGCTCTGCGCGTGCGCGGCGCCGGCATGCGCGGCGCCGACATGCGCGAACGGGTGCGTGAGCGCATGCGTGAACGCCCCGATTTGCGCAACCAGCAGCGCGAGCACCAGCAGCGCGTGCGCGGCAACGCGCCCCGGCATTGAGCCGCGGCTTCGGTAACTGCGCAGTGAGCGGAAACGCATCGTTGGCCAGTAGGGTTACATCGGTTCTTCGACGGCGCTAGCGCCGGTAATGCGATAGTAGAACCCGCTGGGATCGTCGTCCAGCGTGACGAAGCTACCCGACACCACGACCGGCTCGAACGTGACCTTCGCCGGCTTATCGACGATAACCTGCACCACCGAGTCGGGCCCCATGGTTAAGCAGAACGGGCAGCTCGGCGGGTATGGTGTCAGGATGAATTCCTTCTGCGTTTCGCCCGCTTGCGTCGGCAGCATGAAGCCGTAGAGCTTGACTTTCTTCTTGTTGAGCTTGCGCACTTCGTCGGTGAACTTCGGCACCCACACTTCGCCTTTGTCCGCGCTTTGAGTTTTCACCGATTCCACTTTCTGCAGCACCGCCCAGCTCAAGGTGTCCTTGAGCGGCGGCAGCGGCTTCGAGCCGTCCGGCGCAATCAAGCCGTTGGGCGTCATCAAGCTTTCTTGCTTGGCCTGATTTTGCGCTTTGCCAGATACTGCGATCAGGATAAGGCTGACACTCAAAACCAGCGTGATCAATCGAATGATAGAAATCATAGTATTACTCCTTCGCGAGCGTCGCGGCGATATCGGTGCGATAGGCGCTAAGCGCCGGAACAATCGACGCGAGCAAACCCACCCCCAGCGCCAATGCGATCAACCACAACTCTTGCGGCAACCATGTTAATCCCGTGATCTCCACCTGGCGCGCCGTGGTGAGCCAACGTCCCAACACTTCGGTGGCGAGATGCCCGAGCAGCAGACCGAACAACGCACCAGCTAGCGCCAAAAGTATACCTTCGGTCAATATCAGCCGCAGCAATTTCCCGGGCGCCGCGCCCAGTGTGCGTAAGACCGCCAAGTCATAGCGGCGTTCCTGCAGCGCGTTGGTGAGCGCGATGAACACCGACAACGCCGCGC
>CAZAWU010000401.1:0-2269 GCA_964488915.1 uncultured Burkholderiales bacterium | reverse complement strand
GCGAGCCGCTTGATCGCTTCTGGCTGGTCGCCTCGTGGCGCGAAGTCGGTTTTCAATGATCGTCTCGATCGCCACTTCCGTGTAATGCTGGCGATGACCTTGGGATTTCTTGTAGTGCTTGCGACGGCGGTGCTTGAAGATGTGCACTTTGTCGCTGCGGCCATGGCCGAGCACTTTAGCTTCAACGCTGGCGCCCGCGATGAGGGGCTTGCCGACGCGCACATTGTCGCCGTCCGCCAGCATTAGTACTTCGGACAGGGCCACGCTGCTGCCAACATCGGCGGCGAGCTTTTCAATCCGGATTTTGTCGCCGGTGGCAACTTTGTATTGCTTGCCGCCGGTTTTTACAACCGCGTACATGTGGGACTCCGTTAAAATGCCCTGCTGAGATCGAGCCGGGCTTTCGGGTGATTTCGGTAACCGTAAATTATACGGGAGTTGGGCGCAGTGAGTCAAAATGCGCGTTTTTGCGAGCGAAGGCTCGGGCTTTGTGCGGTTGACAGCGCGCCGTGCTCGTTCCTAACATCTCAGACGGCGCGGCAAGGGCTGCTGTTGCCATCTAGTTTCATTGCATGGGGCTGCAATTGCTACAAAACGGCATCACGAAGCTGATCGAAACCGAGTTGCACGAGCTGGACAAGGAGATCGAGGGCTGGTTGCATTCGGAGATCCCTCTAGTCCGGCAAGTTTCCGAACATATCGTCTCCAGCGGCGGCAAGCGTCTGCGCCCGGCGCTGCTCATGCTTTCGGCCGAGTGTTTCGGCCAGCGCGACAGCGACCGGGGCGGCGGCGAGAAGGTGCTGCTGGCGGCGGTGATCGAGTTCATCCACACAGCCACGCTGCTGCACGACGACGTCGTTGACGAATCACAATTGCGGCGCGGCCGCGCCACCGCTAACGCGCTGTTCGGCAACGCGGCGAGCGTGCTGGTGGGCGACTTTCTTTATTCGCGCGCCTTCCAGATGATGGTGCGCGCCGGCAACATGCGCGTGATGCAAGTGCTGGCGGACGCCACCAACGCGATTTCCGAAGGCGAAGTGCTGCAACTCATGAACTGCCACGATCCGGATGTGACCGAGGAGCGCTATCGCCGCGTAGTGCACCTGAAGACGGCGAAGTTGTTCGAGGCCGCCGCGCGCATCGGCGCAATCCTCGGTGGCGCGAGCGCCGTGCAAGAAGAAAGTCTCGCCAACTACGGGCGGCACGTCGGCATCGCCTTTCAACTGATTGACGACGCGCTCGACTACTCGGGCGACGCTGCTGAAATGGGTAAGAACTTAGGCGACGATCTGGCCGAAGGCAAACCCACGCTACCGCTCATTCACGCCTTGCGCCAAG
The DNA here is from genome assembly GCA_964488915.1 of uncultured Burkholderiales bacterium. Taxonomy (GTDB): domain Bacteria; phylum Pseudomonadota; class Gammaproteobacteria; order Burkholderiales; family JALYOK01; genus CADEHE01. Next base: position 931 of record CAZAWU010000401.1, on the reverse strand, counting down.
CCACCGACGGTCAGCGCGAGTTGTTGCGCCGCGCTATCGTGGACGGTGCCGAGCAGCCTTTGGAAGCGATCATCAACGCTGTGCGCGGCAGCGGCGCGCTCGAATACACGCGCGCGCAAGCCGTGAAAGAAGCGCATGCCGCGCGCGATGCCATCGCCAACATCCCGCATTCTCACTACCGGCAAGGTTTGATAGAATTCGCAGACTTCGCGGTCGCGCGTTCGTTCTAGTCTGCGGTTGTACTCCCAATTTGAAGTGCGCCGCGCTAACACCACAGCGGCGCCCAAACCGCGGAGCAATGGTGTCAAACGAGGCTGATCCAAGCAGCGCGGCTTCGCAATTCGGGGTGTAGCTCAGCCTGGTAGAGTACTGCGTTCGGGACGCAGGTGTCGGAGGTTCAAATCCTCTCACCCCGACCATAAGCTTTTGATTCGGTGCGATTCGCGCTGGTGTTGGCGCGATTGTTGCCATTCCCTTTCCTGCCGCACTGAGTACACTCGTGCCCGCATATCTAGGCGTCGTAATCCTTTCGGCCAATTGTTGTGGTTTGTGTGCCGGCTTATCTTGCACGTAAGCACAACACCCGTGGAATGGCAGCAGGACTGGCAAGATGAGGACGTCGCGCAAACCCGGCTTCCGCCTCGACGCGGTGGCGGAGTACCAAGCAAGCACGGCTAGCTCGACTGGTCTCGCGCCTCAGGCACGCATCGAACAACCGCGTGCCGCGGAGTTGGCTGGTCTACCAGCGCTGCGAGAAGCGTGTGACCCCGCGGCCCGCCGCAATCTCACCGAATGGACGCGCAGTCTCGAGCTGCGTCTTGCCGAGCAAGCGAGGGAAATCGCGCGCCTGTCCAAGCTCAAGCAGTTTGTCCCGTTGCAGTTGGTGGATTTGATTCTGTCCGACAACGCGGACGAACTGCTGAAGAGCCAT
>CAZAWU010000400.1:0-2302 GCA_964488915.1 uncultured Burkholderiales bacterium | reverse complement strand
GCGGCAGAACTTCCTCAACTATACGCGTTCGCAGCCGCCGGTGACCGGCAAGTACACCACCGATAAGCGCCCCAAACCCAAATTCCCGCCGAACGGCCCTTCGGCGCCGGCGTTCACGAAAACCTACTTGGAGGAAAGAACACGTGCGGCGCAAGAGGTGCGCGAACTGCGCGATCGCGAAGCGAAGGAAGCGTGGGAAGCGCGCAAGGGACGTGCGCCCGCCGCAGCCGAGAACTTTGCAAGCGACGCAACCAGCTCGAACCCGCCTGCCGCCTCGCCGCAAACGAACCCTCAGCAGACGCGACAGGAGATCGTCGCGAAAACCCAGGCGCTGTCGCGCCAGCATGCAGAAGAAACAAATCGCTTAACGCAAGAGCTCCAAGCAAAGCTGCGCAGCGCCAAGACACGGGAAGAACGCCAAGCGTTGCAGCTGGAGTTCCGCCAACTCAAGCAACAACGGCAGCAAGAGCTGGAGAAGAAAATCTTGGAGCTCTCGGGTCGTTGATCAACATTGCTGCAGCACGCCACGACCTCTATCGTTGGGCTTCACTGGCGTTCAGCTCCAACCTACGGTCAAAGTAAGCGTCATGATGCTACGAATTAACGCGTCTCTCGCCATGGCGCTCCTTCCCTTGTAGGGGGAAGGTTGGGATGGGGGTTGGATGCGAACAACTTCGACTCGGTTTACATCCAACCCCCACCTCCTTCCTCCCCCTAAAAGGGGGAGGAAGTGCTTCTGCAAAAGCCGGGGAAACATCAGCCCTTGTAGGCGTTGGGCGCTTCTGACAACTACCTCCATCTGACGTCTTCAGTTTAGCGACGACCGCCTTGAAGGGCAGTTTGCCGCGAACACGGATACGCTGATGAGGAGGGTTGGTCATGCATTACGCAATTCGCAACGCTTGGCTTGTGGCTTGGTGGACGGTGATCGTGTTGGGCCTGTCACTGCAAACGAGTACGCCGGCAACGGCGGCTATCGGCTCGCTGAGCAACAACGGTTTTGTCGCGGGAACCATTACTTCGCAGGCGCAACAGGATCGCTACACGTTCGCGGCGAACGCCGGCACCAGCGTGGTGCTGCGCGTCGCACGCGTCAGCGGCAGCATCTGGCCCGCTTTGCGCATCTACGGCCCTTCCGGTGGTTTCTTGACCGGTACCACCGGCGATGGAACGATCAGTACGAAGACGGCCAACATCTTGACCGCTGGAACGTACACGGTGGAGATCAGCGATACCGGCACGGTCAACCGCGTCGGCCAATACCGGTTGTACTTCGCGATTAGCGCTGCCGCGCCTGAACACGGCGTGCTGATCAACGGTGGCTCGCGCAGCCAGTCGGTCGAGCTAGGCGACCTCGATTCCTACACCTTCACCGCAAACCAAGGCGAGAGCGTCGTGCTGCGTGCCGCGCGCATGAGCGGCAACGTTTGGCCGTCGCTGCGCTTGTATGGCCCGAGCGGCGGACTGTTGTACGCGCACGACGGCACCGGACTGGCGACCACGATCGTGCGAAACATCCTCACGAGCGGGACTTATATGGTGGTGGTTGGTGACGGTAGCGCCAAGTACGGCAATACGGGTGCGTACCGCCTGTACTTCGCTCGTGGTGTCGGGGCGAACGAGCATGGCACGCTGATCAATGGCGGCACGCGCACGCAAGTCATCGAGCGCGGCGATCTCGACTCCTACACGTTCACGGCAAGAGCGGGAGAGCGCGTTCTGCTCAACGCGGCGCGCGTGAACGGCGCCCTCGCGCCGACCGTTCGCTTGTTTGGTCCGACCGGGCTGATGCTGGACGCGGCGGGTGGCTCCGCGGCCACTGCGAGCATGCCGCGCAACATTCTGCAGAGCGGCACGTATGTGGTGGTCGTCAGCGATGGCGGCACCAGCGGCGCCGAAACGGGGGACTATACGCTCTCGTTCACCACCAACGTGAAGCGCTTCTCCTACGCTGCCTTGGGCGATTCCTACTCTTCCGGCGAGGGACTTTTCCCTTATCTCGATCCGGAGGATTGGTATCTGCCTCTACCGCTGCCGTTGCGTTTGGACGAAAGGCTAGGCATCTACACCGGATGCCACCGCTCCAGCCAGGCGTACCCTTACCAACTCGCTCTGCCTGGCAATTCAACACCGCTGGCACTGCGGCCCGATGTGGAATTCAACTTCTTCGCCTGCACCGGCGCCGAAACCAAGCACGTTCGCGCCGGCGGCGAACGGCTGCAAGACGAACCGCCGCAACTCTCTTCGATGAACGCGATCAACGCCAACCGCGACTTGGTGACCGTGACCATCGGCGGCAACG
>CAZAWU010000399.1:0-2325 GCA_964488915.1 uncultured Burkholderiales bacterium | reverse complement strand
TGACGCTGGTGTTGAGCAGGACTTTGTTCTTCAAAGTCATCGAGGTTCTCCCTCTTGAACGCGCAGGCCGCGCCGCTTAAGCCGCGAAAAACGCTCGCAGAGCTTGGTAGGTCTCGTCTGGTTTCTCTTCTGGTAAGAAGTGTCCGCAGTCGAGCGCTTGGCCGCGCACGTCCTGCGCGCGCTCGCGCCACACGGCGACGGGATCGTAGCTGTTGCCGACAAAGCCGCGCGCGCCCCACAAAGCAAGCAGCGGCTGGCGCAGCTTGGTTTGCAGATCGGCGGCGTCATGCTCCAGGTCGATCGAAGCACCCGCGCGATAGTCTTCGCAGGTGGCATGAATCATGGCCGGATCGCTGAACGCACGTACATACTCGCTCATGACTTCCGGCGGAAACACTGAAGCATCGCTGCCCCAGCGCCCCATCAAGCTCGTCAGCCAGAACTGAGCGTTGGCGCCAATCATGCGCTCGGGAAGCTCTTGCTTCTGGATCAGGAAGAACCAATGGAAGTAGCTGGTGGCAAGCTTCTGATCGGTATGCGTGAACACATAATGGGTCGGCACGATGTCGAGCACGGCCATGCGCGTCACCGCATCGGGATGGTCCAACGCCAGCCGGTGCGCCACGCGCGCGCCGCGGTCGTGACCGGCCAGCTGGAACTGCTGGTGGCCCAGCGCGCGCATCAGCTCCACCTGATCGCGTGCCATGGACCGCTTCGAGTAACGGACATGGCGTTCGTCGCCCACGGGTTTGCCGCTCGCCCCGTAGCCGCGCAAGTCCGGCGCGACCACGGTGAACTCCTGCGCCAGGCGCGGGGCGATCTTGTGCCACATCATGTGGTTCTGCGGATATCCGTGCAGCAATAGTAGCGCCGGCCCCTTGCCACCAACGCGAACGAATAACTCCACCTCGCTGGTCTTGATGCGCTGTGAACTAAACCCCTCGAACATGATTCCGGCTCCCGATTTTGCTGCGCGCCTGCGCAAACACTGCGTTTGTCAGCCACTCGTGGTATAAGGCCGGCACAAGATAAAACTCACGTCTCCCGTGCCGATTGCTGCGCCGATTCTCTGGCTAACGGATTTATTGCGCCTGTGCCGCGCACGCTCTCGTAAATGAACTTCGGCCTGGCGATCGTCCTCACCGCGCAGTTCTTTTCCGCGCTCGGCGACCACGCGCTGCTGGTGGCCGCCATCGCGGCATTAAAACAGTTAAACGCGCCGGACGAATATGTCCCCATCCTCAACCAGTTTTTCATACTCGCCTACATTGTACTAGCGCCGTTCGTCGGCCCGTTCGCCGATGCGCTGCCCAAAGGGCGCGTCATGTTCCTCTCCAACAACATGAAGATCGTGGGCTGCTTGGCGATGCTAGCCGGGGTGCACCCACTCATAGCCTACGGCATGGTGGGCGTCGGCGCAGCAGCGTATTCGCCCGCCAAATACGGCATCCTTAGCGAGATGCTGCCGCCGCATAAGCTGGTGATGGCCAACGGCTGGATGGAAGCGCTAACGGTGCTGGCGATCATCATGGGCGCGGTGCTCGGCGGTTTGCTGATCGACCCGCGCTTTGCCAACTGGCTCGGCCATCTCATTCCGGTGTTGATGCACTTACCCGGCGGCTTGGGACCGGCGCAGTTCGCCATCCTGTGCTGCGGGTTTCTTTACCTTCTGGCGGCATTCTTCGCGCTCTACATCCCGCGCTTGGCGCTTGATCACAAGCTGCCCAAGAAGACCCTACCCTACATTCTCAAAGACTTCTGGCACGCCTTTCAGCAACTCTGGAAAGATGCACTCGGCCAAGTCGCGCTTGCGGTGACGACGCTGTTCTGGGGCGCGAGCGCCACGCTGCGCCTCGTCGTGCTGGCGTGGGCGGAGGCGGTGCTCAACTACGGTCTCGACAAAGGCTCGCAGCTAATTGCCGTGGTGGCCTTGGGCATCACCTTTGGCTCGGTCATCGCTGCCAAGCTCATCAAATTGGAAGACTCGGTACGCGTGCTGCCGGTGGGCATCGCCATGGGCATCGTCGTACTGGTAATGGCGTTTATCCGAGACTGGACCACGGCGGTCATCTTGCTCATGGTGGTCGGCACGCTCGGCGGTTTGTTTCTGGTGCCGATGAACGCGCTGCTGCAGCACCGCGGGCACCGCCTGATGGGCGCGGGCCACTCGATCGCAGTGCAGAACTTCAACGAGAACTTGAGCATCCTAGTAATGCTTGGCGGCTACGCACTGATGCTTAAGGCGGGGATGAACATACACTGGATCATCGTCGTGTTCGGCTTGTTCATCAGCTTGAGCATGGGTTACATCTACCGCCGCCATCG
>CAZAWU010000398.1:0-2331 GCA_964488915.1 uncultured Burkholderiales bacterium | reverse complement strand
GTCAGCAAAGACATCAACATGCGCCTGAAGGCGCATGCGCTGGGTATCGCCGCCGAGGATTACTTCAACGACAAGGCGCTGGAAGATACCGACCTGCTTTACTCAGGCGTGCGCGAGTTGCCGAAAAATTTTTGGGAAACACACAGCCAAGACATGAAGTCGTGGCAGGAAAGCGGGCGCACGTTCTACCGCGTCATCGGGCCGCTTTCTCCCAGCCTGCTCATCAACGAGTTCGTCTACTTCGAGCACGGCCAGCCCTTGTACGCGCGCGTGCGGCAGAAGGAAGGCCGCGGCGCTGTTCTCGAAACGCTGAAGGACTACGCCAATCAGCGCAACAACGTTTGGGGCATCAACGCACGCAACCGCGAGCAGAATTTCGCGCTTAATCTGCTCATGGATAAGGACATCGACTTTGTGACTCTGCTCGGCCAAGCCGGCACCGGCAAGACGCTGCTGGCGCTTGCCGCGGGTTTGCATCAAGTGCTGGAGGACAAACGTTACACTGAAATCATCATCACGCGCGTAACCGTGCCGCTGGGCGAAGACATCGGCTTTCTGCCTGGCACTGAAGAAGAAAAGATGACGCCGTGGATGGGGGCGTTGGAAGACAACCTCGAAGTGCTCAACAAAAGCGACAATGAAGGCGGCGACTGGGGCCGGCAGGCCACCAACGATCTGCTTCGCACACGCATCAAGATCAAATCGCTCAACTTCATGCGCGGGCGCACCTTCATCAACAAGTACGTCATCATCGACGAAGCGCAGAACCTGACGCCGAAACAGATGAAGACACTGATCACACGCGCCGGGCCAGGCACGAAAATGATCTGCCTCGGCAACATCGCGCAGATCGACACCCCATATCTGACCGAAGGCAGCAGCGGCTTGACCTACGTGGTGGATCGCTTCAAGGGCTGGGAACACAGCGCGCACATCACGCTGCAGCGCGGCGAGCGCTCGCGACTGGCCGACCACGCGGCCGACGTGCTGTAACACAGACTACCCCGGGCAGGAGGCTTTCTAATATGGCGCCCCATCGCAAAGACGGGAGTACACTCTGCCTAGATTAGCTTAGCGCCCGGCTTTTGGCGCGGGCAGCGCATGCGCTGCTGCGCGCTCGCGCGGCGCGACTTCGCGCTGCACTGCCTCCTCAAGTTGGAAGCGTTGCACAAACTCCACCAAGCGCTGCGCTTCTAGACCGAGCGTCTCGGCAATCGCCACACCGCGCTCGACCGCCATAGCGTTCTGCGCGGTCACTTGCGTCAACTGATCCAGCGTTGCATCGATCTCCTTCACCGAACGCGCTTGGAACGCGCAGGCCTGCGCAATGCGCGCCACCAGATCGTGCGTACCACCGACCGCTTCGATTACTTGCGCGATGTTGCCTTCCGCCTGCTTCACCGAACCGATCACCGCGCCGATCTGCTGGCGTGACTGCGCGATCAGCTCGCGCACTTCCTTCGCAGCGGCGGCGCTGCGCTGCGCCAAGCTACGCACTTCAGCCGCCACTACCGAAAAACCGCGCCCCTGCGCACCGGCGCGCACCGCTTCCACGGAAGCGTTGAGCGCGAGCACATTGGTCTGGAAGGCGATGGAATCGATCAACGCGATGATCTCATCCATGCGCTGTGAGCTCTGGCCGACTTCACTCACTTTGGCGATCGCCGCCGCCACCACGGTACCGCCCGCGCGCGCCACACCGTGCGCGTTCTGCGTCAGGCGGTTGGCCTTCTGCGCGTCGTCGGCGTTCTCGCTCACCGACTGCGCGAACTCGCGCATGCTCGCCGCAGTCTCTTCCAAGCTCGCCGCCTGCCGCTCGGTGCGCTGGGAAAGATCCTGGCTGCCGCCTTGAATTTCGCGGGCGGCATGATGCACCGTCTGCGCCGACTGCGCGACATCATGCACCATCGCCGCCAGCTTATTCTTCATACCGTCCAGCGCACCGATGACCAGCCCAATTTCGTTGCGCTGATCAGTTTGAACGGCGCCGCGCAAATCACCTGCGGCGATGCGCCGCGCCAGATCCAGCGTCTTGCCGACGTTGCGAGCCATGGGTAACAGCGAACCCAGTATGACGAAACTGCGCTCGAGCAAAATGAAAATCATGACACCGATGACGACGCGCCAGGCCACATCGCCGCGATGCTGCAAATCGGCGAGCAGCGCCGCACCGGCTTGACTCGGCACGCCCGCGGCGAGCGTCTCGCGCGCAAGCTCGGCCGAGTGCGACTGATTCCATGCGAGGAACAGCAATGCGCTGAACAGCACCACCAAGCTGACGCTGGTGTTGAGCAGGACTTTGTTCTTCAAAGTCATCGAGGTTCTCCCTCT
>CAZAWU010000397.1:0-2353 GCA_964488915.1 uncultured Burkholderiales bacterium | reverse complement strand
CAGCGCTGCTGAATCTGATGCATGGTCCAAGCCGATGCGTGCGGCGTCATGATGATGTTACCCAATTCGTGAAAAGGAAAGCGCGACGGCGGGCTTTGACTTTCTCCCGGTTCCGGGTAGCGGTACCAAACGTCGATGACGGCGCCGCCGATGCGTCTTTCACTAAGCGCATTGTAAAGCGCTTCTTCGTCGATGAGGGGGCCGCGGCTCGGGTTGATGATGACGGCGCCGGGTTTCATGAGCGCGAGAGCGCGCGCGTCGATCACGCCGCGCGTGGCCTCGTCCAGCGGCAAACCGATGACGATGAAATCGGATGTGCGCATCAGCACATCGAAGCCGCCCATGTCATCGACGCGCTCGACGAACTCATCCGCGCCTCTCGCCGTGCGGCTTACCGCGATCACGTTCATGCCGAAGGCGCGCGCGCGCCGCGCGACTTCGCGGCCGATGCGGCCATAGCCGACGATGCCGACGGTTTTGCCGTGCACGTAACCGTGCAGCGGCCCGACACGCCACCAGCCGGTCCAGTCGTTGCGCCGCAGGCCGGCGTCGAGTTTGCGCACGCCGATGGTCATCTCCAGGATGGTCGCCATTACGTATTCGGCGATGGAGACTTCGTGGCCGTAGGCGTTGCACACCGATGCGGTGGGCGGTACGGCGTCGAAGTCGATGGCGTCCCAGCCAGCGCCGGGCAGGTGCAGCAGTTTGAGATGCGGCGCGGGTGGCGCGGCACGCCAGTCCATGCTGATGATGGCGTCGGCATCCTGCAGGGCGCGGGCGAAGGTTTGCGTATTATCGGCGTCGACCACCTCGATTTGCCATCCAGTAGGCAGCTTGGCGCGCACGCATTGGTGCAGCGGGCCTTGAACGTCGCGTTGTTTGATGAGAAGTTTCACTTCGCTTGCTTCATTGTTGTTGGCTCGTTGTCACTGCGAGGAGCGCACAGCAGGGCGTCGCCCCGGCCGCAAGCCGGGATCCAGTCCCGCTGCGAATGCCGGATCCCGGCCTGCGCCGCGATGGCGGATGGTCATACTATTAACAGCATCACTTCACTAATAAAGCAGAGAGAGACTTCCAATCGAATACTATGCCATGACCCGGGTCGTCCGGCGCAATCGCACAACCGTCCTCGATGCGTAGCGCCTGGGAGATATAGCGCTCAAGCCCAAAGCCATGCGCCTCCAAATAGGAGCGATTCGGCGCCGCGGCGAGCAGATGCACGGTGACGTCATGCGCACCGTGCGAGGTCACCGGCAGATTGAACGCCTCGGCCAAATGCGCGATCTTCATGAACGTGGTGACGCCGCCGCAGTTCGTGACATCCGGTTCGGGGTAAGTGACCGCGCCAGCGGCGATGTACTGCTTGAACTCCCACAGTGTGTGCAGATTTTCGCCCGCGGCGATCGGCGCACCGCCTTGCTGCACGATGCGCGCGTGGCCGGCGACGTCGTCGGGAATGGTCGGCTCTTCGATCCAAGTGAGGTTGTACGGCGCAAAGGCGCGTGCGGCTGCGATGGCTTGATCGACCGACCAGCCCATATTGGCGTCGACCATGAGCGTGAAATCCGCGCCGAGATGCTCGCGCATAGCGCGCACGCGCTCGACATCCTCGCTCAACTTCTTGCGCCCGACCTTCATCTTGATCGCGCGAAAACCTTTCTTCAGATTATCGTCGGTCTGCTTGAGCAGTTTGTCGAGAGGGAAGTACAAATCGATGCCGCCCGCGTAGCACGGCACTTTCGGGTCATGACCGCCGAGAAACTTCCACAGCGGCGCGTTCGCGCGCCTGGCTTTCAAATCCCACAGCGCCATGTCGATGGCCGAGATCGCGAAACTCATGGAGCCTCCGCGCCCGGCGTAGTGCACGTGCCACCACATCTTGTTCCAGAGGTATTCGATGCGGTCGGCGTCCGCGCCGGTGATGAGGGGCCCAAGCTCGTCGCGCATGAGCGCGTAAGCGCCGGACGCGCCGGTGCCCGGCGTGAACGTGTAACCCACACCCTCTGCACCGTCGCTATCGCGCACGCGCGCGGTGACGAGTTCAAAGCCTTTCATTTCCCCGTGGCGGCTATCGGTGAGCGTGACGGGCAGCGGGATGCGGTAGAAGTCGGACTGTACGGAGGTGATTTTCATGGCGTCGAGCGCGGGATCTGCGAGGCGCAAGAGTCTAACAAATCGCGCGGTTCAAGATGGTTCGCTTGGGGCGAGCTTGCTCGGCCGACCTTCACCTCCGGCCCCTCTCCCATGCTTAGGAGAGGGTGAGAGCAGTGAAAACGCCTTGCAGCACTTTCGAGAAAGAAAAAAGAGACCAGGGCGGGTGGGGAGGTAAATGCCCTGGTCTCGACGGGGATGG
>CAZAWU010000396.1:0-2358 GCA_964488915.1 uncultured Burkholderiales bacterium | reverse complement strand
TCCATCCCAAACTACGCTCAGTATGCCGCGCAACATGTCTACCCTATTAACATACCAGGCTGTGCCACACCAGGTAAAGTGTTTGTCGGGCAGCGCAAAGAATCATTCTACGTAAATCTAGGCGAGGCGTTCGATCTGTTCAACTTCAACCCCTTGGGGCCGCGCAACAGCGAACCCAATATATTGGATGATGACAACATCACGAGCCTAGCCCTTGAGGTTCCGATCGCTTGCTTAACCAAAGGCAACGACCCGGTCATCGGCGCTTGGACCACCGCTTCGCTGCGGCAAGCGCGCCTGCTCGATCCGAGTCCACGTTCCGGTGCCGACAGCGCGTCGCGTGAGGGCGGTGCTTGGACGCAGGTTTCGCGTCTAGGTATGCCGTTGGTTAACGAGCTGGTGATCGGTCTTAAAGATAAGAACCGCTTCAACGCCAGCAAACCGTCGAACGACACGCAGTTCTTGGACTATGTCACCAATCCGACGGCGCCAGCTTTGATTCAAGTGCTGTTCGGCGTGCCTGCACCTGCGACGCCGCGCAACGATTTGGTGGCAGCATTCTTGACCGGTGTACCGGGCGTCAACCAACCCGCGAAAGTCACGCCGGCCGAAATGCTGCGTCTAAATACTGCGATCCCCGCGACCGCGGCACCACAGCAGAACGATCTCGGCGCACTGAAGTGTTTCGTCGACGGCGCACTCACACTCTCCAATCCGGGCTGCGATCCAGCGGGCTACCCGAACGGCCGGCGCCCGATTGATGACGTCACCGACATCACGCTGCAAGCTGCCGAGGGCGTTCTGCTTCCTGGCCACGCCGCGGCTATCGAGACACTCAACGACGGTGCGCAGTTGCCTGGCGCGGCCGGCGGAGCGGGCGCGAGTCAAGACTTCGCCACCAGCTTCCCGTATTTGAACACGCCGGTCGCAGCTTCACCGGTGTCCAAGTAGCCGGAGGGCGCGATCATGATAACCATGCGAAAGCAATTGCTTAGCGCAGCCTCACTGAGCTTGCTACTGGTTGGGTGCGGGGGTGGCGGCGGTGGCAGCGCAGGAGTTGGTAACGGCGGGCAGCAGAGTTTCGTCAATGCTGTACAGCAAGCCGCTAGCGCCAGTTCCGATGAGGTCGAACCGATGGAACTCAACATCGATGCCGGCGGCGATAGCGGCGCGGACGAAGAGCCGCTGACCTTGTAATCGCTGTGCTTGATTGGCCGCGCGGTTGAAAGTAGAGTTCGACCGCGCGGCCTTGTTGCGCTTTGCTTCCAGACTCGTGGGTGAATGTATGCGTTTCCTGTTTGCGCCATTGTTGGTGATACTGGCTTTGCCGCAAGTTGGACTCGGCGCGCCCTACGTGCCCAAGGCCGACAACGAAGTGTTGGAGCACCTGCCGTCGCGCGCGGGCGACCGGGCGGCGCAGGAGTTGAAACAGTTGCGCGCTCAAGCGGCGGCGAATCCGGCCAATGTGCAAACGGCAGCAGCCCTCGCGCAGCGCTATATCGAGATCGGGCGCGCCGACGCCGATCCACGCTTTTTCGGTTACGCGCAAGCCGTTCTCGCTTCTTGGTGGAACCATCCGAAGCCGCCGCTGGCGGTGTTGTTGCTGCGTGCGACGCTACGCCAGAGTACGCACCAGTTCGATAGCGCGCTGGCCGATCTCGATGCGATTCTGCAAACGGTGCCCGAGCACCCGCAGGCGCTGCTTACGCGCGCCACCATCCAGCAGGTGCGCGGCAACTTCGACGCTGCGAAACGCGATTGCGCCGCGCTGGGCGAATTGGTCGATGCGTTGGTGAGTACGGCGTGTGCGACGAGCGTGGCGGCGGCGACGGGATCTTTGCAGCGAAGCTACGACCGGCTTAAGCAGGCGCTGGCCGCGGCGCCCGATGTCGATGCGCGCATGACTTCCTGGGTAGCGACCCAGCTGGCCGAGATGGCGGTGCGTGCCGGCGACAGCGCCGCCGCCGAGCGGCATTTCCGTGCCGCCTTAACCGGCGCCGAGAATGACGCAAAAGTTAAGGCTGGCGATCAGGACGCGTACTTGCTGGCGGCCTACGCCGACTTTTTGCTCGATCAAGGTCGGCCCAAGGACGTGTTGCAGCTATTACAAGAGAGCACGCGTGCCGACGGTTTGCTGCTGCGCTATGCGCTGGCGCAACAGCAACTCAAGCTGCCGCAGACCAGCGCGAGCGTGGCATCGTTGAATGCCCGCTTCGACGCGGCGCGTCGGCGCGGCGAGCGCGTGCATCTGCGTGAAGAAGCGCGCTTCGAGTTGGAACTGCGCCAGCAACCCGAACCCGCTTTGCAGCTGGCTTCCGAAAATTGGTCGGTTCAGAAGGAGCCGGCCGATGCGCGAGT
>CAZAWU010000395.1:0-2389 GCA_964488915.1 uncultured Burkholderiales bacterium | reverse complement strand
GCTGTGACAGCGGTACCGCGTTATCGATTTGAATGACACCGTTCGCGATCACCTCTCCCCGTAGCAGCCGCGCCACCGCTTCATCGTCCAGCTTGCGCGCACGCTCAACCGGCCCGTGTGCGACGCTCAGTCTTTGCAAACGCTGCGTCAGAGACGAGGAGGAAACCTCTGTGTCGATCTCGGTCTCGGTGCCCTCCCCTTCCCGGCCACGCACATTGCGCAGCAACGCCATGCGCTCCACGAGATTCATGGCTTAGCCTGCGGCGTTGAGCAGTTGCAGGACTTTGAGGGTGGCGTGCTTGGGTGCATAGCCGCGCATCTCGTCGGACGCCAAGATCGGTCCGACACAAGCCGGGCAGCCCAACTTGCAGCCGCAGGCACTCACCAGACCCCGCGTGCGCGCGATCAGCTCTTTGCGCAGATCATAAAGCGGCGCGGTTAAGCCAATGCCGCCGGGGTAGTTGTCGTATAAGAAGAGCGTCGGGGCGAAGCGACGGTCGGTGAGCGGCGCTTCTTCGCCGTTGAACGCCTTGGCGCTGCCACGGCCTTTGGCATCGACCGTGGCGAACCAGGTGCCGCCGGCATCGCCGACGGCACGGCCTAGGTCTTGCCGTTCCGATAGGCTGATCAGTGCCGCGACATGGTGCAATGCGTACGCTGCACCGAGGAACCCGTCCAGGGCTTGCTCTTTGGAGGCAAAGGTTGTTTCCAACGTTTCCGGATCGACTTGCCACCAGAGGGCGGTAGTGTGCATTTCATGATCCGGCAAGTTAACGTTGCCGTAGCCGACGTTCTCGTGGCTGTAGTAGCGAATCTTCTTGTAACCGGCTACGCGCCTTACCAAATGCACTTCCCCTCTGGCGCAGACGCTGCTTGGTTGGCGTTCGTCTTCAAAGCATTCTAGGATCTTGAGCTTGGTGTAGTCGATCGCATCCGTGTAGTAGTCGGCTTTGGTCTTCGTGACGAAGGCTTTGCGCCCGGTCCAATCTAAGCGTTCGACCTGCCAGGGGCTGGCTTGGATTAGATAGATCGCACCTTCGTACAGGGTGAGCGCGGCGCTGCCGTAATCGACTTCGGCAATCACCTTCTGTTGACCTTCGGTGGTATCGATGACGACGAAGTTGCCTTCGGCGACGGAGCGCAGGCTTACGCTGTTGGCGGGATAGCTATCCGCAATCCAGTGCCACTGGTTGCCTTCGTGGTGCAGGACGTTCTGGCTTTCCAGGTAAGCCAGCATCTCGGTGAGCGGCTGGCTGCCGAAGCGTTCGTGTTCTTGAAACGGCAGCTCGAAGGCCGCGCAGCGCACGTGATCCATGAGGATGAGAAGCTGGTCCGGATCGATACAGGCGCGCTCGGGCGAGCGCTGCATGAAGAACTGCGGGTTGCGCACGACGTACTGATCGAGCGGTTCGCTGCTGGCAACGAGGATGCCGAGGGCCGGGCGGTTGCGCCGTCCGGCCCTGCCCCAGCGCTGCCAGGTGCCGGCAATGGTCCCAGGAAAGCCGTTCAGTACGCACACATGCAAGCCGCCGATATCGACGCCGAGCTCCAGGGCGTTAGTGGCGACCACGCATTCCAGTTTGCCGGCGCGCAGCTGCCCTGCTGTGTCGCGCCGTTCGGTCGGCAGATAGCCGCCGCGATAGGCGGCAATCTTTGCGGGTTTGCGCGGATCGTTATCGAAGACGTCTTTCAAGTATTTGGTGAGCACCTCCACCATCAAGCGGGTATTGGCGAAGACGATCGCCTTTAGACCCGCCTTAATCGCTGAGCGCGTGATGCGGGTAGATTGCGAGCGGGCGGAGGCGCGCAAGCCCAGATCAGGGTTCACGAGCGGCGGGTTCCAGAACAGCAGATGCTTGGCCCCTGCCGGTGCGCCGGATTGGTCGATTACGGATACAGGTTCACCGATCAAGCGCTCGCCCAGCTCGCCGGGATTGGCGATCGTGGCGGAACTTAAGATAAAGCGCGGGGCGACGCCGTAGAAGCGGGCGACGCGCTTGAGGCGGCGCAGTACGTTAGCGACATGCGCGCCAAATACCCCGCGGTAGCCGTGCATCTCATCGATGACGATGAATTGCAGCCGTTCGAAGAACTGCGCCCACTTGGTGTGATGCGGCAAGATGCCTTGGTGCAGCATGTCGGGGTTGGACACAACGATGTCGCCGTGCAGGCGCACCGCTTTGCGTGCATCGCCCGGGGTGTCGCCATCAAAAGTGCAGGCGCGCACACCCAATTGCCCGACTTGGTTCAGTTCCAGCAGTTCCGCCACTTGGTCTAAGGCCAGCGCTTTGGTGGGGAACAGATACAGTGCTTTGGAACCTTGGGTAACGACCGCTTGCAGCACCGGTAGGTTGTAGCAGAGCGTCTTGCCGGAGGCGGTCGGCGTGAC
>CAZAWU010000394.1:0-2396 GCA_964488915.1 uncultured Burkholderiales bacterium | reverse complement strand
CGAACCGAATCCAAGACACGTACGACACATCCTGATTGCGGCGGCGCCAATCCCAGATCAAATAGTCGAGTGTCTCCAACTGCTCGGGCTTGAGCACGCGCGAAGCGATGTTCCAAATGTCTTCGCGCGTCTTGCGCGAGGCGGCGATCAGCGGCGCGCCGCGCGCACCGAACAACTCGTCGGCCTGATCCTCGTCGATCCATTTCTGGCTTTGCAGCGTGACTACAAGCGTCAGGTCGAGCAACTGCGTGTAAGCGTCCGCGTTGGTGACGATGTCGTACACTGAACTCACCTGATGCAGCTTGATGCCGTGGGCGATGCGCCGCTGCAGGTCGTCCGGATTGTCGCGCTCGATCTGCTCGCACGCGCCGCGAATCATCGTCATATAGCGGTCGGCGTAGCCTTGCATGAGCTGGCTCAGCTCTTCGATCGTGATCTGCTGCCCTTCTTTAGACAGCATGTCCTTCTTCTTGCTAGCCGCGATGCGGTCTTGCACGAACTTCTTCGCTTGCTCGATCGAGGCGCATTGCGTCAGCGACCCAACCAGCAAGAAAGCCGCCAGCACGCGCATAAGCCGTGGCCATGTGCCGGAATTCATTACGGATTCCTCCAAACCTCACCCGTCAGAGGAAGAAGTGTTGCCCGTGCGGGCGGTGGCTGTCAAATCCAGCCCGCGTGCGGATTGTTTGGTGATGCAATTGGATCTCGCCTTGCGCCACAGGTCGGCAGGGTCCCACGTGCAGCGATCAACCGAACGCGTTTAGCTTCGCCGCCACGTTGTCGGCGAAGATCAAGGAAGCTCTGACACCCAGCCGGGCGCCCAGAAGCACACAGCACTACTTCAGATCGAGCTCCTTCTCCAGATCATCCTGCTCTTTCGCGAACTTCTTCTTCCTGGCTTCTTCGCTTTGCGCTTGCTGCTGTTCGCTGCGTGTGCGCAAAGCCTCGGCCTTAGCGTCGTCGCCCGCGATCTCGTAGTAGCCCACCGCCAATTCGGCTTCACCCTTCGCCGCGGCTTTGTCGCCTAGCGTCCGGGCTTTGGCGCGCAGTTTTTGCTCCTTATCTTGCTTCTCTGCGAAACCATAGTAGTCGAGCGCCAGCGCCAAGAAGGTGCGGCTTTCTTCGGCGAACAGCGTATCGCCACGCTGCTCGGCGCGCGCGGTAACACGCTCGCCGCCGGCATTGGCGTAGTGGACCCAGTCGCGCGCCTTCCCGAGCGACGCCAAAGAATTCTTGCCCACGGCGGCGAACTGCTTTTCTTCCGCGGCCAACGCCTTGTCGACGTTCTTCAGCGCGTGCGCGCGCATGTCTTTCTCGCCCGCGGCGTCACCGATGTCGTGAAAGAAGCTGATGGCGCGGCCGACGGTGTTGACGTCATCCGGCTTCGCCTCAACCAGTTTGCGCTGCATGCGCCCGGCGTCCGGTGCCCGATCCGCGCGCCGATACCAGTCGAACGCCTCCGCGAAGCGCGCCTTCTTTTCTTCCTCCGCGGCAATCCCGCCCGCGGCGCTTTTCTTCAACTCGTCGACCGCTTTCATGCTGCCGACGCAATCCATATCGACCTTGCCGGCCGCGGCATAGGCTTCGCGCGCCTTACCGGCTTTTTGCAGTTCTTGGGCTTGCTTGAGCTGCGCATCGGCCTTGGGCTGTTTCGTTGCGCGGTCGTCGCAGATATCGTCGGCAGAAGCAGAAGCAACCAGTAGCGCCAGAACCACACCCAGCAAATAGTTTGTCCTGTTCATGATCACCTCACTGGCGCAGAATGTCCTTCAGCTTGTCCAAGCTGAACCCGGGTTTCTTTTGTTTCTTCGGTTGCGCCTCTGGGGCGTCGCCTGTGTCCGCACTGTCTTGCTCGCCGTCATTCGCGGCAGGCTCACCGCCGGCGCTCGGCATGGCGGCGCCAGGCATGCCAGGCATACCCGGCATGCTGCTGAGTTGATAGCCCGGCGGAATCTCGAACAGTTGCGGGTCCTGCTTGCCGATCTTCAGATTGGTGAGTTCCTGCTTGATGCGCATCTTGTCGCCCTTGTCGACCGAGATGGCATCCATCTTGACCATGATGCCTTCCTTGGTCGACCACATGAAGCCACCGAGCTTGCCGCCATCCGGTCCGGTCATGATGAGCTTGCTCTTGGTGGTCGGCACGCCGTTCAGCGTGTCTTTACCGACTTCGCTATGTTCCATCTTGTAGCCGGAGATATCGCCCGGGGCGCTTTGTGCACCCATCGGCATCTCCATGTATGACTTTGTTTCCGGCATCAACATCCACATCACTTTCTTGTCATGACGGGTAATCGTCACCATGTTCATGCCGCCTTGGTTCATCTCGCGCCGCTCTTTACCGGGCGCGTAGTACACCTTGCCCTGCATCGCGCCGGCCTCATGCTCCATCACCG
>CAZAWU010000393.1:0-2414 GCA_964488915.1 uncultured Burkholderiales bacterium | reverse complement strand
CGCGGCGTCTTCGATGCTGCTGATGACGTCCACCGCATGCGGCGCCACGGCTGCGATCGCACCGCCCACGTTCTGCGCGTTGAGGCCGCCGGCGAGGATAACCGGGCATGGCGCCGCCTCCACCACCGCCCGCGCCAGTGTCCAATCCACCGCGAGGCCGGTGCCTGCGGGGCGCGCAGGCGTTTTTGAATCGACCAGCAGCGCAGTGGCGCCGGCATCGTAGAAGCGCTGCGCGCACTGCTGCCACCAGCGCGCATCACGCGCGGGCTGCGCAGGGTCCACACGCAGCGCTTTGATGATGTTGATGCCACTGGCAGCCAACTCCCGCGCCACGCTCTCGACGACGCTCTCCGGCTCGTCGCCGTGCAATTGAACGGCGTTCGCTTGGGTAGCTTGCGCGATCGCGATGATCATCTCGGCACTGCCGCCAACCACGGCCACGCGCGCGATGAACGGCGGCACTCGCGCCATCAGCTCGCGCGCCTGGGTGCGGGTCAAATTCCATGGCACCGCTTGCGGATACTCAACGACGAAACCGAGCGCATGCGCGCCCTCCTCCGCACAAAGCTGCGCGTCTTCCGCGCTGGTAATGCCGCAACACTTGATCCGCGTCATGCGCGCTGCGAGCGCCAGCCCACGCCCACTAGGGCATCGATCGTTTGCGCGAGATCCTGCGCGAGCAAGATGGCGGTGCCGACCAGCACGGCATCGGCTCCCGCATCGCGCGCGCGGCGCGCATCCTCGGCTCCGCGGATCGAGCTTTCCGACAGCACCAGCGAGCCGGGCGGCGCGAGCTTGGCCAGCGACTCCGTCACCGAAACGTCGCCATCGTCCTTCTCCAACCGCAGAATGTCGCGGTTGTTGATGCCGAGCAGATCGGGCCGTAGCCCAGCCTGTAGAACTTGGTCGATTTCATCGCGGTTATGCGTTTCCACCAACGTTTCCAGTCCGCGTGCTTTGGCCGCGGCGTGCAGCCGCGCCAGTGTGTCTATGCCGAGCACCGCCACCGTCAGCAGAATCGCATCGGCGCCAACCGCTCGCGTTTCATCCAAACCGCGTTCGTCGCTGATGAAGTCCTTGCGCAAAATCGGCACGTCTACGAGCGGACGCACGCGCCGCACCAGATCGAGACTACCGCCGAAATCCTTTGGCTCGGTGACCACCGACAAACCAGCGATACCGCGGGCTGCCATGCTGCGCGCGAGCGCCTCCGGCTCGCGCCCGCGCAACAGATCACCGTCCTTGGGCGAGTGAACTTTGATTTCGGATAGCACCGGCAGCGCGCCTTCGCGCTGCCGTTTTCTGATGCTCGCGGCGAGGCTGCGCGGCGCACTCACGCTTTAATTTCGTGACTCGCCTTGGCGAATTGTTCCAACTTGCGCAGCGCTGCACCTGAGTCGATCAGCTCCTGCGCCATGCGCATACCGTCTTCGGGCCGGCTAACCGCATCCGCCGCATACAGCGCAAAACCGCTGTTCAGCAGCAGAAAATCGCGCCGCGGCCCGTGGTCCTTGCCCTCGAAAATAGCGCGGATCACCGCGGCGTTGTGCTTCGGATCGCCACCCGCGACGTCCACGAGCTTAGCGCGCTTGAAGCCGAAATCCTCCGGCGTTACGCTGTAGTGCTCGACCTTGCTGCCTTTGATTTCAGCGATCGAGGTCGCACCGAGGATGGAAACTTCATCCAACCCATCCATGCCGTGGGCGACGATGACATGGCGCATATCGAGTTGCGCCACGACCTTGCCCACCATCTCCACCAGATCGGATCGGTAGACACCCATCAAGTGATGGCCCGCCCCGGCGGGGTTGATGAGCGGTCCGATGATGGTGAAGAAAATCGTCTTGATGCCCAGCGCCTGCTCGGGGAAAAACACCTTGAGCATGAGCGGATGAAAACTCGGCGCGTACAGGAACGCGATGCCGATTTGCTCGATTAGGCGCCGCCCTTCGTCCGGCGTCAGCTCCACCCGAACCCCGAGCGCTTCGAGCGCGTCCGCCGAACCCGATGACGAGGAAATCGAGCGGCTGCCATGTTTGGCCACCGGCACGCCAGCTGCAGCGGTCACAATGGAATTGGCGGAACTGACATTGAACGTGGTCAAGCCGCCGCCGGTACCGCACATGTCGGTGAGGTTGCCTTTAACGTTGGGTTTGATCTGCACGCAATTGGCGCGCATAGCGCGCGCGATCGCAGCGACCTCGTCCACCGTCGGGCCCTTCATCAGCAGCGCGACCAGAAACCCAGCGATCTGCGTCTCGCTGATTCTCGAATCGCGCATGTCTTCGATGAACTCCACCAGCTCTTCGGTGCTCAATAATTCTTTGCGCGTGAGTTTGCCGAGCGATTCTTTGAACATGACTGCTCCCCTCGTTGGCGTTGTATGAGTGTGCTGCGTTAGGACGCTACAACGC
>CAZAWU010000392.1:0-2454 GCA_964488915.1 uncultured Burkholderiales bacterium | reverse complement strand
TCTTGCGTGGCAACTTGGAAAGAGAACGCCTCGCTGTGTTTGAAGGCGGGCCCACCGTTAAGCCCGAGACAAGGCACGCCCATCACGGTGAACTCCACAGTCAAAACGTCGCCTTGCTTGCCCGACGGGAAGTCGCCCGGCGCGCGATGCAGCGCGCCGACGGACGAATCGGGAAACGTCTCGGCGTAAAATCGAGCCGCACCTTCCGCGTCGTGATCGTACCAAAGGCAAATCGTGTTCTTTGCGATGTTCGTCATGTCACTTCTCCGTTGAGATCGTGCGTTTAACGTTGTCCCGCGTTACGCCTGACTAACACACAGATCAGCAAGCGCACGGCTAGATCAGGACTCAGGATCGAACATAATTTCGCGAACCTGCTGCGCGCATCGACACGCACTAGCGATCCTGGCAGCCCAAACCAGTGGCTGCACGGCGTGGTTGGCGCCGCCCTGCGCAATGGATTCACTCAAAAGACGACCCCTCATCCCTCGAAAACAAATGCCGCCCTGACTTGCGGGGGATTTCGAAATCCAGAAACATGAACTGATTCGCGGCATCGTGCGCGAAGGTATCGGCCGGCGCCATGCGCTGCTGGCGCCCGAGTCTGCCGAGTGGTACGACCGCGTGCTTTTTGTGCGGATCGAGCAGGAGGATCTCGCCGACCGAATGACGCTGCGCGCGGCAGGAGCGGTCGACTAGTCCAAGCGCGCCGCTGTGAACGACGACGATGATGAAATACACCGACGGATAGTTGCGCTTGTCATCGTGCAGGCTGACCGGGCCGCAGCCTTGCACGGTGAAATGGTCGCGGCTGAACATCTCGATCGGAAGTGCGAGCTTCGCAGCGAGATTGGCGCGCAGTCGATCCACTAGCTCGAGCGAGATGTGCGCGCGCATGGCATCGAGCAGGCAGGTTTCGTCGGCCGGAAAGCCGCGCGGGCACAGCGCATGCGCAAGTTGATAGAGCGCGTCGAGTTGCGCGAGGTCGACATCCACACGCTGGTGCGTGCGGACTAGGGTGGCGAGATGGCGCGGCATGGCGCGCCAGTGTAGCCTGAGTGCGCGCGTGCGTGCATACTTTGCGGATGGATCCGGCCTATCGAATCGATGAGGTGCGCGCAGCGAGCGATTTTGCCGCGCTCGGAGCGCTGTTTGGCGAGTACCAGCGGCACATCGGCGTGGACTTGTGCTTTCAAGACTTCGACACCGAACTGGCGAACCTCGCGGGCATCTACGCGCCACCGCACGGTGCGGCCCTTTTAGTGCGCACGGCAATTGAGGCTGCGCCGGCCGGTTGCGTTGCTCTCAAGCGCTTGGCGAGTGGCGTGTGCGAGATGAAGCGCTTGTATATGCGCTCGCAGCATCGAGGCGCGGGCTTGGGACGCGCGCTGGTCGAAGCTTGTATGCGGCGCGCGCGCGAACTGGGCTACAGCCGCATCCGCTTGGATACGCTCGCATCGATGACCGCAGCACAGGCGTTGTATCGCAGCTTGGGGTTCGCCGATATCGAGCCTTACTACTGCAATCCGCATCCCGGCACGCGCTTCATGGAGTGCGTCCTGGCAAATACCATTGATAGTAGCTTTTAGAGAGTGGCTATGGATATTATTGTTCAATATATAGAGTTGACAGTATTGGCCAAAAGCTGCGTCGCCGCATGAAATCTGCTAGAGTGCCGCGGCAATGAGCTTTCAACAGATCACGCCGGCGCAATTGAGCGCCATGCAGCAGGATGAAGTTGATTGTGTGCTGGTCGATGTGCGCACCGACGCCGAGGTGGCGCGCGGGGCCATCGCCGGCGCGAAGCATATCGTGCTGCCCACCTTGCCCGGGAACATCGACGCGCTGCCATTCGACCGGCACATCGTGTTCTACTGCCAGTCGGGCGCACGCAGCGCGCAGGCTTGCATGTGGTTCGCGGGGCAAGGCGGCCAGCATGTCTACAACTTGCAAGGCGGCATTCTGGCGTGGGCGCGTGAAGGCTATCCGATAAGCAATCTGTAACTTGATTCGAAGACGGGTATGGACGCAACAACAGAAATCGCCAAAGAACTCGACACGCGCGGGCTGAACTGTCCCTTGCCGATCCTGCGCACCAAGAAAGCGCTCAGCGATATTCGCCGCGGCGAAGTGATGAAGATCGTCGCGACCGATCCCGGTTCGATGAAAGACTTCGCCGCATTCGCCAAGCAGACCGGCCACGAACTGCTGTCGGCGAAAGAGATCAACCGCGAGTTCGTTTTTTTGTTGCGCAAGACGTAGCGCACCGAAGGGCGAAAGCGACGAGCCTGTGTCTGGAGTTCCGGCTCACGTTCCGCCAACGTGAGCGGGTTGACGCTTACAGCAAGCCAAAACCTGCGAGGAGAGCGCACGGATGCAGAGTGCGGCCACGCTATTCATCTTCGCCCCGATCGGCGTTTCGACGCCGCGCCAGGCGCTTGTTCAGCGCTTGCC
>CAZAWU010000391.1:0-2455 GCA_964488915.1 uncultured Burkholderiales bacterium | reverse complement strand
GGACCGGACCTCACCTTTCCTACACGACGGTTACGTTTGAAGACAAATCCACAATGGTCACCAAAGCAAACGGCGTAACCACCGCGCGCGCGGACGGCACTTCTACCTTTGAAGGAACCTTCGACTACATTGGCGGCAGTGGGCGCTTTTCCGGTATCAAAGGCGGCGGGAAATACGCCGGCAAGCGGTTAGCCCCGCTTACGCCTGGCGTTCCGGCGGATATTTACCAGGAGTACACGGCAGCGTACACGCTGCCGTCACGCTAGCGCAAAGCGCTTCGATGTTAGGCTACAGTCGCGCGTCCTCATCGTAAAACTGAGCGGAATCGCCCCCAACTGGGCGGGGATCGGATGCGCGGTCGTGCCCCTCGCTCAATCATTCAAAGTAATGCTTGAACACTTGTGCACCGCTAGAATCGACTGACCGCACAGCCTCGGAGTAAGACGACATGACAAACGCAGCGCCCTACACGCAAGCGTTGGATAAGGTCATCACGGATGTCATCGCGCCGGCCGCGATCGACGT
This sequence comes from uncultured Burkholderiales bacterium, assembly GCA_964488915.1. GTDB lineage: Bacteria > Pseudomonadota > Gammaproteobacteria > Burkholderiales > JALYOK01 > CADEHE01. The sequence goes on along the minus strand of CAZAWU010000391.1, from coordinate 1,930 downwards.
CGATAGGAATGCCGCCTTCCCGCGCGCGGCGATGGATGCGCTCGCCAAGGCCGGCTTGCTTGGCCTCATCAGCGCCAAAGAAGCCGGCGGCGCGGGCGAAGGCATGCGCGCCGCCGCGGTAGTCGTGGAAAAAATCGCTGAAGCGTGCGGTTCGACTGCGATGGTGACGGCCATGCACTATTGCGGCGCAGCGGTGATCGAGAAGTACGGCCCCATGCAGGTGCGCAAAGATATCGCTGCCGGCAAGCACATTTCCACGCTCGCTTTTTCCGAAGCAGGCTCGCGCAGCCATTTCTGGGCCCCGGTCAGCACCGCCACGAAAGCCAATGGGGCCATTGTCCTCGATGGCATGAAGAGTTGGATCACTTCCGCCAGCGAGGCCGACTCGTACGTATGGTCGAGCAAGCCGCTCGCCGCCGAAGGCGCCAGCACCATCTGGCTGGTTGCTGCGAGAGCTGCAGGCGTGTCGACGGTCGCGCCATTCGACGGACTCGGCATGCGCGGCAACGCGTCCTCGCCGGTGAAAGGTACGGGCGTGAAAGTCACTGAAGCCGATCGTCTCGGGTCGGACGGCGGCGGCTTTGACGTCATGATGGGCACGGTGCTGCCGCTGTTTTCCGTGCTAAATGCCAGCGCCGCGCTCGGAACGGCCGAAGCTGCGGTGCAGAAAGCCGCTGCGCACGTAGGGCAAACTAAGTTTCAACATCTCGGCTCCGCGCTGGCGGACTTGCCCACTATCCGCGCCTACATCGCGCGTGCGCGCATCAAGGTGGACGCCGCGCGCGCGCTGCGCGACGACACGCTAAGTGCGCTGGAGAACAGCCGCCCGGACGCCATGCTGCGCGTGCTGGAAGTGAAAGCCGCAGCGGGCGAGACGGCGCTCGAAGTCACCGACATCGCCATGCGCGTATGCGGCGGCGCGGCGTTTCGCAAGGATGTCGGCATCGAGCGGCATTTTCGCGATGCGCGCGCGGCTTCGGTCATGGCACCGACGTCCGATGTGCTGTACGACTTCATCGGCAAAGCCGCCTGCGGCTTGCCGTTGTTTTAGGGCACGCGCATGGCCAACAAAACGCTGGTGATGGGCGCGGTGGCGTACGCGCCGAAAGTCGTCACGATCTGGGACGGCTTCAAAGAATACTTCGCGCAGCACGAGCTCGATTTCGACTACGTACTCTATTCCAACTACGAGCGCCAAGTCGAAGACATGTTCCGCGGCAGCATCGATGTCGCTTGGAATTCGCCGCTCGCTTGGATTCGCGCCGAGCGCATGGGCAAAGCGCTGGGCAAGCCGGTGCGCGCGGTGGCGATGCGCGATACCGATTGCGATCTGACTTCCGTCATCGTCGTACCGGCCGATAGCGCGATCAAATCCATCACCGATCTGCGCGGCAAGCGCGTCGGCGTCGGCGCCGTCGATTCGCCGCAAGCCACGCTCATTCCGCTCGATTATTTGCGCGGGCAAGGCTTGCAGCCCGGCAGCGATTTTTCCGTGCGGCGCTTCGACGTGCTCGGCGGCAAACACGGCGATCACATCGGCGGCGAACGCGACGCGGCGCGCGCCCTGATGGCGGGCGAACTCGATGCGGCTTGCATGATCGACGGCAATCATCTGCTGTTCGTCAGCGAAGGCACGCTGCCGGCGGGCAAGACGCGCATTCTGGCGCAGACGCCGAAGTACGATCACTGCAATTTCACCGTCGGCCCAAGCACCGACAACGCGCTGATCGAGAAGTTTCAGGGCTTGCTGCTCGGCATGTCTTACGCCGATGCGGCGGTGCGGCCGCTGCTTGACCTGGAGGGGTTGAAGGCATGGAAAGACGGACGCACCAGCGGCTACCTATTGCTCGATCGCGCCGTGGACGCAGCAAAATTTTATGACCCGCGCGGCAACATCACCGTCACCGACTATCGCTACTGAGATCGATAC
>CAZAWU010000390.1:0-2484 GCA_964488915.1 uncultured Burkholderiales bacterium | reverse complement strand
TCCATACCAAGAACGGGGGCCGATGCGGCCTCCACGAAGGTCCCGAAGTCAGCGGTTTGCGTTAACTCAGTTCAACCAGAGGAGGTTTCAATGACTGCATCTCTGTATCACAGTGCCACCGGCGTCCAGTCACCCCACTGCATGCATGCCATCGGCATCGGCCGAACCGGCATGGCTTACATCGAAGCGCTTCTGCGCACCGGCGAGGTGGAAGATCTGCTGACCGATCCGCGCGCGACCTTCGCGGCGATGGTCGTCGATATCGGCGATCAAGACATGGGTGTGGTCACCGATTACGCTAACTCGTTCAAGAAGCGGCTGGAGTCGCGCGGCATTCCAGCCGAGCGCTTTCAGTTCCAAGCGATCGCCCTGCCAGTGCCATCGAAGGACGAATTTTTCGAAGGCATGAATCGGACGCGCGAGTGGCTAAAGCTCGAGTATCCGCGCTACTACTGGAATCCGAACTTCGAATCGTACGTGCCGCATAAGTATCAGTTCCCAACCGCGGGCAGCCACTTCCCGCGCGCCGTGGCCAAGGGCATTTACGCCAATGCTTACTACGCGGGCGATCGTCCGATGGACCAAGCGCTGCGCAAGTTCGTCGATCAAGTCGAGCGTGCCACGCTGCCGTCGATGATCATGGTGTGCTTTAGCCTCGCGGGCGGCGCGGGCAGCGGCATGGTGGTCGATCTTGCCCGCCATCTGTCCAACGTCAAACTCGGCCGCCGCTTGCCAGTCATCGGCGTAGGCCAGCTCTCACATGCTGGCGACGGCGAATACCACAACAACCCGACCATGTACACGACGCTGAACGATCTCGACTGCATGCTCGACGATGACAAGAACGCCGGCGTCACGGCGGTGTGGGGCGATCTGTATCGCAGCCCGTTCACTGGCGGCTTTTTCGTCGTCAACCCAGAACAGAGTTGGCAGCGTCTGACTGCGTACACCACCACCGGTGAAAAGGAAGTTCGCCAGGGCTTCAAGCAAATGGTGACCAACCGCTTCGTGGCGGATTCATTCATGCGCTTCGCCGTGCTGGAGAACGGCCGTGTATTGTTCCGCGCGCTGCGTCCCGCCGGCTTCACCGGCGCGCCGCATGAGACACTTTCGGCCAAATCGCGCAACTGGACGCTGTTCAACCCGGCGAAACTAAGCCACCCTGGCGTACAAGTACTACCGGGCGAAGCGGGCTCTAAATGGGATGCGGTGCTCGCGCAGTGGATCGACTTTGTACCGAAATACGCGGGCCTCAAAGACGGTTTCAAGACCGACTATGCCGAGGTGCATATCCATGCCTCGCGCGACATGGGCTTTGACCTGCTCGAGAAGGGCTTCAAGGACCTGGTCACTAAACAGTATCTGCTCGATTCGGAATCGACCTATCAGAGCTACAACCACGAGTTCTTCGATGCGTTGACTGCGTACGGCGACATCATTTTGCCGGGCGTGGCGAAGACCGACTTGAACGCGTTTTGGGACAGCCAGAAGAACTACGATAAGCTCGACTGGGAAAGCAAACTCAACGAGCATGCTTGGTTGATCGATATCGGCCCGATGCTGTCTGAGCCCGCGATACGCTTCGAAGGCATGGCTGGCGAGTGCATTTGGGGCTGCGCGTGCTGGGTGGTGGTGCCATACGACCAACTGCGCGGCGACAAACTACCGCCGCCGAACCGCAAGGTAATCATGGAGGAAGGTATTGCCATGATGACCAAGACGGTGGTCAAAACGCCGGGTGGCGATGCGAAGAAGCTCGCTAAGGCGCACGCCTAGTGCAGCTAGCGCAATGAACCAGGGCCGGTGCTCGCACCGGCCCTGGCTGGTTCGCTCGCGTCTCAATCTGACGTACGCGCTGCGCCCGTTGCCGCGTGCCAGCCTTCACCGCCACTATCGAGTTTGCATGGACGAGAAGATCCGCCCGTACTTGATCGAGCAAGAACCCTACTACCGGGCCGCGGGCAAGGAGATCGCGCTATTCGGCGCGGCGTACGCGCGCCGCTTGCCGATGATGCTGAAGGGGCCGACGGGCTGCGGCAAAACGCGCTTCGTCGAGCACATGGCGTGGCGGCTCAAGCTGCCGCTCATCACCATGGCTTGCAACGAAGACATGACCGCTTCGGATCTGGTCGGGCGCTATTTGCTCGATGCCGATGGCACCGTCTGGCACGATGGTCCCTTGACCGTCGCGGTGCGCTACGGCGCCATCTGCTATCTCGACGAAGTAGTCGAGGCGCGGCAGGACACCAACGTCATCATCCATCCGCTGACCGACGAACGACGCATGCTGCCGTTGGACAAGCGCGGTGAACTAGTCAAGGCGCATCCGAATTTTCAGCTCGTGGTCTCGTACAACCCCGGCTATCAAAGCGCGGCCAAGGACCTCAAGCAATCGACCAAACAGCGCTTCGGCGCCATCGATTTCGATTACCCGCCCGCTGCGATCGAAGCGGAAGTCGTCGCGCACGAGAGCGACGTCTCGCT
>CAZAWU010000389.1:0-2516 GCA_964488915.1 uncultured Burkholderiales bacterium | reverse complement strand
GCCCCGGCACTGCGCGCCGCTGCCGCGCTCATGGGGCAATACGCGGATACGCTGAGGGACTACGCGGACGCAACACTGGTTCTGCTTGCCGAAGCGCTCAATGTAAACGACATTCTCACGCTCGACCGCCGCGGCTTTTCCGCCTATCGGATCAAGCGCAAGCAGGCATTTAAGCTCGTGCTATAGCGCGGTTGAATGAGCGCATTCTCTCGTCTTATGTTGTCGCTCGCCGGAACCAACGCCGCGCTTGCGATCGCCATGGGTGCATTCGGCGCCCACGCACTCAAAGCACGGCTGGAGCCGCGGCTGCTAGAAGTCTTTCACACAGCTGTGTTGTATCACTTGTTCCATTCGCTGGGTCTCGCCGTGGTCGGGCTCATGGCGTTGAAGATCGTCAATTCTCGTGCCCTTGCCGGGTCAGGCTGGCTGATGCTCGCAGGCATCGTGCTGTTTTGCGGCAGCTTGTATGTCTTGAGCGTGACCGGGGCGCGCTGGCTTGGCGCGGTTACCCCGCTGGGCGGCGTGGCGTTTATCTTGGCGTGGATCCTTTTCACCGTGGCTGCACTGCGAGGATGAGTGCGGCGACATGCCGCAGTTCGATTCTTCGCTGGCCGCTTATCGTTAGCCAAGGTACTGGCGCACACTGGGGGAAGTGGGTCAACAAGTTCTACTGCTTGATCTCATAGTAAGAGATTGCGATTACTTAGCACTCGCTCGATATGACTGCACGCATATGCCGAATCTAACCATCCGCAATCTACCGGAAGAAACCCATCGCGCTATCAAGACGCGAGCGCGCCGTCACGGGCGCAGCACGGAAGCCGAGATTCGGAGATTCTGAAAACTGCCGCTCTGCCGGAAGGCAGGGTGCGCATCGGCGACGAATTAGCGGCTCTGGGCGCGGCGTTCGGTGGTATCGAAATGGACACACACCGCTCCAAGTGACAGATGCGGGTTGCGAAATTCACGTGATCGTTCTGGACACGAACGTCATTTCCCGAGCCGCTGCGCCCGGCAGGCAATCCGAGAGTGCGCGAGAGCCCGGAGACGCTCTACACCACGGTGATCCACGTTGCAGAGTTGAATAAGAAGTGGGCCAAACTGCCCAAAAGGGCCGATTTCAAATGATTTCTGGCAGAAACGGTGCCAGCCGCGCTGCGCAAGCAATTAGCAGATCACGAAGCTTAGTTACACCTAACTTTCGTCGCGCGCCAACCGGATGCCGCTAAATTGCCAGCGCGCAGACGCCGGGAAGAAGTTTCGGTAGGTGCTGCGCATGTGGCTCGCCGATGTGGCGCAGGAGCCGCCGCGCAGGACGAACTGGTTCGCCATGAATTTGCCGTTGTATTCGCCGATGGCACCCGCAGCGGCCCGGAAGCCGGGGTAGGGCGCGTAGGCGCTGCGGGTCCATTCCCACACGTCGCCGTAGGGTTGCGCCAGTCCGGTGCCAGCCGGCGCGGGCTGCGGCTGAAGCGCGCCACGTTCGAGAAAATTGCCGCTCACCGGTACGCCGCGTGCGGCGACTTCCCATTCGAATTCCGTCGGCAAGCGTGCGCCGCGCCATTGCGCGTAGGCGTCCGCCTCGAAAAGGCTCACGTGATGCACGGGTTGGCTAGGTTGCACGGGCTGCATGCCATGCAGCGTGAACTGCCACCATTGCCCGTCACGTTCTTCCCAGTACAGCGGCGCGCGCCATTGCAAATTGCTCACCGTATCCCAGCCTTCGGAAAGCCACAGCTCGGGCCGTCGATAGCCGCCGTCTTGCATGAACGCAAGGTATTCGCCGTTAGTGACCAGGCGCGACGCAAGCGCGAAGTCGTTCAGCCAAACTCTGTGGCGCGGTCCTTCGTTGTCAAAGGCGAATCCTGCGCCTTCGTGGCCAGCCTCATACAGTCCAGCCGAGTACGGCAGCCACGAAAGCGCGCTCGCGATGGAATGGGTCGCCGCCGGCGCCGGTTGCGCCGCATATGCCGGGCGCAGCGGGTTGCGGGAGAGCAGGTGCTTGACGTCGGTGAGCATCAACTCCTGATGCTGCTGTTCGTGGTTGAGTCCGAGTGCAAAGCGCGCATGCATCTCGCGCGAGAGCGGTGCGCCTTGCCCGAGTAACTGGCGCATGTGGCGGTCGACATGCTTGCGGTAGGCAAAAACTTCTTCGAGCGAGGGCCGCGACAGCATGCCGCGCTCAGGGCGCGGGTGCTTGTCGCCCACGGCGTTATAGTAGGAATTGAACAGCACGCGAAACTGGGGATGAAAAAGTTGGTAGCCCAACAAGGCCTCTTCGAGCATGAAGGTCTCGAAGAACCAGCTCGTGTGCGCGAGGTGCCACTTGATCGGGCTGGCATCCGGCATCGATTGCAGGGCGCAATCTTCTGGCGATAGCGGCGCGGCTATGGCCTCAGTCTGTGCGCGCAGCGCAGTGTAAGTGGTCCCGAGCGTGGCATCGGCGGGCGCTGCTACGGCCAATAGGGGACGGGCTGCCATTCGGTTTGATCCAATTTAATCTTGGAGTATCTGTC
>CAZAWU010000388.1:0-2516 GCA_964488915.1 uncultured Burkholderiales bacterium | reverse complement strand
CCTACGGGCCACGCTGGTGTTAGAACGCGGCCGCCGTTGCTTCTTACATCAAGGCGCGCACAGCGCGCTCTGTTCCGTCGACTTCGTGTCCAAGAACGAGCGCGGGACGCGAAGATGGGCGCGCAACGGGGCCTCAGGCCAGCGTTGCTGTCTGCGGGTGCCCAGGCTTCGCCTGTCTTCGCCAGGGGGTTCCCCGCGCCTCCTTGTTTACACCGCCACCGGCATCGCAATATGCGGATGCGACTGATACCCCACGATTTCAAAATCTTCGAACCGATAATCGAACAAACTCTCCGCCCGCCGTTTGATAACCAACTTCGGCAGCGGGAACGGCTCGCGCGTGAGCTGGGTTTTGATCTGCTCGACGTGATTCAAATAGATGTGGCAGTCGCCGCCGGTCCAAACGAAATCGCCGACTTTGAGGTCGCTCTGCTGTGCGACCATGTGCGTGAGTAAGGCGTATGAGGCGATGTTGAAGGGCACGCCGAGGCCGGCGTCGCAGGAGCGTTGATAGAGTTGGCAGGAAAGTTTGCCGTCGGCGACGTAGAACTGGAACAGCAAGTGGCACGGCGGCAGCGCCATGTACTGAATTTCGCCGACGTTCCACGCCGAGACGATCAGGCGGCGCGAGTCGGGATTCTTCTTGATCTGCGCGACGACTTCACTCATCTGGTCGATCGCTTTGCCTTCGGGCGTTTCCCACTTACGCCATTGCTTGCCGTAGACCGGGCCGAGATCGCCCTCGCTGTCGGTCCACTCGTCCCAAATGGTGATGCCGTTATCGCGCAGATACTTCACGTTGGTGTCGCCGGTCAAAAACCATAGTAACTCGTGAATGATGGAGCGCGTGTGCAGCTTCTTCGTCGTCACCATCGGAAAGCCTTTGCTCAAATCGAAGCGCATCTGATGGCCAAACACGCTGATAGTGCCTACACCAGTGCGGTCGGACTTGGTGACGCCGTGATCGAGGATGTGCGCGAGGAAATCGAGGTACTGACGCATGGTCAGAAGCCTTTCGCCTGGAAAAGTGCGGCAAGCTTAAAGACAGCAAGCACGCGAATCAACAAAGGGTATATGTCCAAGAATGAATATGGTAGACACTACTGAAGCCATACGGTGACATGTAAGTGAGAAACAGCCACAGACGCGCCGGGGCGTCGGCTGCCCGTACAGTAAAATGTCAACCACTCCGCATTAAAGGCTACGAGAACACGCCCGATGCTCGCCAAACTCACGCAAACCGATGCCCCGCTTACCCAAACGCAATTCAAAGCGCTGACGCATCTGCTCGTAGTGCTGCCGAAACCTCGCGATGAAACGGGAAGTTTCACGCGCGCGTATCCAGGCGAATCCACGCTGCGCAACACGCTCAAGCGACGCAACAAGAAGTTTACCGACTTAGCGGGTGAACCCGCCGCCGCGCAAACGCCGGAGGGCAAGCTCGCCGCTTGGGTGATGATCGACGCCGCGAAATCGCGCTTTGAGCAGCTCACCGCCATGCGTAAGGCGGTCAAACTGTTGCTGGATGAATCGCCGCAAACGCTCCACCTCTCGGTGCATGGCGATGCCGCTGAGCGCAAACTGCAAGCGGAGCTTGCCGTGTACTGCTCGTTGCTCAACGGCGCCGAGCTTCCCACGCGCAAGAGCAAAGCCGAAGGCAAGCCGCTTAAAACCATCGCGCTGTTCGGCTACCGTGCTGCCGATGCGTTCGCTACGCAGCGCGCGACTGCGGAAGGCAACACGCTCACGCGCGAGCTCACGCTGCTGCCGCCCAACGATCTCACGCCGCGCACTTACCGCGCGCGCATCGCGGAGGTCGCCAACGAACACGGCTGGCAGCGCGCCGAATTCGACATGAAGAAGCTGCGCGCGATGGGCGCCGGCGCGTTCGTCGCCGTAGCGCAAGGCAGCGCGGAGGACGATGCGGCGATTGTGCGTCTTGGCTACGCACCGCGCGGTGCCAAGAAAAAAATTGCGCTGGTCGGCAAAGGCGTGTGCTTCGACACCGGCGGCCACAACTTGAAATCGTCCAAGTACATGTACGGCATGCACGGCGACATGAACGGCTCCGCCGTTGTGCTCGGCATCATGCACGCCGCCGCGCGATTGAAGCTACCGGTGGCGATCGACGGTTGGCTTGCGCTGGTGCAGAACAACATCGGCCCGAAAGCGTACAAGCAAAACGACGTGGTCAAAGCGATCAACGGCACAACGATTGAAATCATCCACACCGACGCGGAGGGGCGCATGATCCTCTCCGACACGCTTGCACTCGCCGCGCGCGAAAAGCCCGAAGTCATCATCGATTTCGCTACCCTCACCGGCAGCATGCACGTGGCGCTCGGCTCGCGCTACAGCGGCATCATCGGCAACCGCGAAGAATGGGTAAACCGCGCGCTCGCGGCGGGGCGTGAATCCGGCGAACGCGTGGCGAGTTTTCCCATGGATGCGGATTACGACAAGCCGCTGGAAAGCAAGATCGCGGACGTCAAACAATGCAGCGCCGATTCGTATGC
>CAZAWU010000387.1:0-2523 GCA_964488915.1 uncultured Burkholderiales bacterium | reverse complement strand
ATTTCCGCGAAGAACGAAGCCGGCAACGGCTTCGTGAGTCAAGCCCGCTCGCAAGAGCGGGCTTTTTTTATGCGCCGTCGCCCACGCGCAAGCCGGATCCAAATTGTTCTTGGCCCCGGCGGAAATGACGCCGAGGTAGCGATACTCAATTTAGTCCGCGTCGATGCGCCGCAACTCACCGCTGTTTAGATCGACGAAGTACACATTGCCCGCTTCATCCTCGCCGAACGAGCTGATGCTGAAATCGGTATCGGCGAGCAGATCGTTTTGCCACGCGCCTGCGCTGCGGCGCAGTCCCCAGATGCGGCCGTCGCAGAAATCCGCGTAGAGATACACACCCTGCAGCGCGGCGTTGCCGGGACCGCGGTAGACCTGCCCGCCGGTGACAGATGCGCAGCTGCCGCCGCGCGTGTAAGTTGCAACCGGCGCCACGTAGTTCGCTGGGGCTGAGCAGTTGCTAGATGGCTCGAAACAGTCGTTGCCTTCCAGCACATCCCAGCCGAAGTTACTGCCGGCCGCGCTACCCGCGGCTAAGAAACTGATCTCTTCGTCCGTGCCTTGGCCGACGTCGCCGATATAGAGATCGCCGCTTTGCCGATCGAACGCGTAGCGCCACGGGTTGCGCAAGCCCAGCGCCCAGATCTCGGCGCGCCCGCCCACACCACCCGGAAACGCATTGCCCGCCGGAATCGCGTACGGCGGAGCGCCCGATTCGACATCGATGCGCAGCATCTTGCCTAACAACTCGCTAGAGTTCTGCGCGCGTTCATCCGGATCACCGCCCGCGCCGCCGTCGCCCGTGCCAATGTAGAGCATACCGTCGGGGCCGAACGCGAGATGGCCGCCGTTATGATTGGAGAATGGCTGCGCGACAGTTAAGAGAATCTGCTCCGTCGCCGCGTCGGCGATGTCGGCATTGCTAGCACTGACACGATAGCGCGCAACCACCGTGGCGCCGTCGCCTGTGCGCGTGTAATTCACGTAGAAGTGCTTCTTCGCGGCGAAATTCGGCGGAAACGCCAGCCCCAACAAACCGCGCTCACCGCCGGCCACCACCTTGCTGCCGATATCGAGAAACGGTGTTGCGAGCTTTGCGCCGTTCCTGAAGATAATAATTCTGCCGCCTTGCTCGACGACGAATAGGCGTCCACTGCCGTCGCCCGCATGAGCGATGCCCAGCGGCGCGCTGAAGCCGCTCGCCACGACAGCGAAGCTCAGCGTCACCGGCGCGGGATTCGGGTTGGGATTGGGCAAGGGAGCCGTACTGTTCGACGACCCGCCGCCACCGCCGCATGCGACGAGCGCGCCGACCAAGATCGACGCGGCGACCGAGCCGAACAGGGCCAACCCGCGTCCCGCTCGATTACTTGTCATAGTACACCCGGATAAATATGATTCATCCTCATTTATCAGAGTATAGATATAACTGTATAGGGTTAAACGTTAAAACGGAAGTGCATCACATCGCCGTCGTGCACGACGTACTCCTTGCCTTCCACGCGCAACTTGCCGGCTTCTTTCGCGCCCGCTTCACCGTTGTGCTTGATGTAGTCGTCGTAGGCGATCACCTCGGCGCGAATGAAGCCGCGCTCGAAATCGGTGTGAATCACCCCCGCTGCTTGCGGCGCGGTATCACCGATGTGAATCGTCCACGCGCGCACTTCTTTCTCGCCTGCGGTGAAATAGGTTTCGAGGCCCAACAATTTGTACGCGGCGCGGATCAGCCGGTTTAACCCCGGCTCTTGCAAACCGAGATCTTGCAAGAAGGCTTGCTTGTCGGCGTCATCGAGTTCCGCCAATTCCGCTTCGATCGAAGCGCAGATCGCCACCACTGGCGCGCCTTCTTGCTTGGCGTAAGCTTCGACTTTCGCCAGCAGGGCATTGTTGGTGAAACCCTTCTCCGCCACGTTCGCCACATACAGCGCCGGCTTTGCTGTGATGAAGAACAGCGGCTTGATCAACGCCATCTCGTCTTTGTTCAGCCCCATGCTGCGCACCGGCTTGCCTTGATTCAAATGCGCGATTAGGCGCTCGAGAATCGGGATAAGCTTGATCGCTTCTTTATCGCCACCGCGCGTTTGCTTCGCGTAGCGGTGATGCGCTTTTTCCGCGCTGGCAAGATCGGCCAATGCCAACTCGGTTTGAATCGTCTCGATGTCGCTGACCGGATCGACTTTGCCGGAAACGTGCACCACGTTCGGGTCTTCGAAGCAGCGCACCACGTTCGCCACGGCGTCGGTCTCGCGTATGTGCGCGAGGAACTGGTTGCCCAAGCCCTCGCCTTTCGATGCACCGGCGACCAAACCGGCGATATCGACGAACTCCACGATCGCCGGAATCACTTTCTGCGGTTTGGCGATTGCGGCGATCTTCTGCAGACGCGAATCAGGCACTTCGACAATGCCGACGTTGGGTTCGATAGTGCAAAACGGATAATTCTCCGCCGCGATGCCCGCTTTGGTCAGCGCATTGAACAGCGTCGATTTACCGACATTGGGAAGACCTACGATGCCGCATTTCATG
>CAZAWU010000386.1:0-2541 GCA_964488915.1 uncultured Burkholderiales bacterium | reverse complement strand
ACGTTTTTCTTCTTCGCCACGCACGGCTTGCGCCGGCAGTACTCAAAGGTCGAGTTGGTTTTCGTTGCGCACACCGTCAATGCCTGGGAGTTCAACGAGAGCCAGTTTTTTGAAGTCACAGCGAGCGGCGGGACCGCTGCTTCCAGCGCATTCAATCTGAGCTTGGACATTCTCAAGGAGCGCTACGATCCGTCGCGCTATAACTGCTACTTGTTCTACGCCTCGGACGGCGACAATTTCAGCGAAGACCGCGCACCGTCGCAGCAAGCACTCGGCGAACTGGTGCGGCTGGTCAACTACATCGGCTATTTGGAAGTGTTGCCGGCCACCTATGTTTCCGCCGAGACCGAGATGACGCGTTTGATGACGGAAGCGCGCACCAGCGGCGGCGCCGGTATCGGCATCAGCAAAGTTTCGCGCAATGAAGATGTATGGCAAGCGCTGCGGCATTTCTTCATGCAAGAAGCGCAGCGCGCGAGCGAGAGCGCATGAGCGTACTGAGCGACTACGTCCCGCGCATCGAAGAGCTTGCGCGCAAACTCGGGCTCGACTACTACCCGGTCGACTTCGAGATGGTACCGAACAACTTCATGATGGAAATCGCCGTGTACGGTTTGCCGGTGCGCATGCCGCACTGGTCGTTCGGCGTGCGCTACATCCATCAACTGGTGCGCCAGACCATGGGGCATTCGCGCATCTTCGAGGTCATGTTCCCCGGCAATCCCTGCCACGCGTACTTAGTGAACGCCAATTCGCTGGCGGAAAACGTGCTCGTCACGGCGCACGTCATCGGACACGCGGACTTCTCCAAGAACAATCAGCTATTCGAACGCTTCCACAAAATGGGCGGCGGGCGCATCGTCGAACAGTCGGCGGAGCGTGCGCACCGCATCGAAGCAGCGGTGGAAGAACACGGCAAGAAGCGCGTGGAGGCGGTGCTCGACGCCGCGCTGGCGCTGGAACCGCATATCGATCTCGATCAAGATCTGCACCGCTCACGCTACCCCACACATAGCACGGCGGCCACGTTCGATCCAACCACGACCTTCGTGCGCCGCTTTCAAGAGCTGACCGGCCCAAAGGCGAACGAGGAGGATGAAGAAGGCGTACACCGCCTGCCGGTGCCGCCGTATCCGGAAAAGGATTTGCTCTGGTTCATCGCGCAATACAGCCCGGAACTCGAACCCTGGGAGCGCGATATCTTTTTGGCGGTGCGCGAAGAAGCGTTCTACTTCTATCCGGTATTCGCCTGCCAGATCATGAACGAAGGCTGGGCCTCGTACTGGCACGCGCGCTTGCTGCGCGAGGCGGATTTTTTGCCGCAAGATTTGTATCTCGACGCCATCAAAGCGCATTCCGACGTGGTGCGCCCGATCGCCGCCGAGCAGCAAACCGCGCTCGCGATCAATCCGTATCACTTGGGCTTCATGATGTGGGAGAAGATCATCGAGCGCGACGGGCTGGAAGCCGCTAAGGCGATCATGCGCGAAGAAGATGATTTCGGCTTCATCCGCAACTACCTCGACCGTAAGCTTGCGGAAGAGTTGGGCCTGTTCGTGTTCGACGCCAAGGACGACGGCGAAATCAAGATCACATCGAAGAGCATCCACGCCGTGCGTGAAGCGATCCTCTCGCCGAAATTCAATTTCGGCGCCCCGCGCGTTGCGGTGACCGAACTGCGCAACGACGGCACGCTCGTGCTCGAACATGACTACCAGACCGACGGCCGCGGCCTCGACGCCGGGCGCGCGCGCAAAGTGCTCGAGTACATCCACACGGTCTGGCGCCGCCCCGTTACGCTGCACACGGTCGATGGCCGTGGCGCGGCGTGCGAAATCACCAAAGACTGAAACCTTCAGCGTGCGCAGTCCGGCGTTAGCGCCCACTGCGCTAACATCGCGCAATCTGCTCGCTAGACAAAGCAGACCAGAATATACTATGGCCTATATAGCCACTTAAATGGCTATGCAAGCCAATCTCATAAGCAATATCGCAAGAGTATACATGCCAACCCACTTCCAAACTGCTGACCTGTGCGACGCGCACCCTGGCGTCGTGCGCGTAGCCCAGCCGATCTTCAAGCACTTTGGCGCGCACAAGCGTTTTCATGGCCCCATCGCAACCATCAAAGTGTTCGAAGACAACGTCGCCGTCAAAGACTTGCTCGGCACCCCAGGCCACGGGCGAGTATTGGTGGTCGACGGTGCCGGCTCGCTCAACTCCGCGCTAGTGGGCGACGTGCTCGCGAAGATCGCCATCGATAACGGATGGAGCGGCATCATCGTCAATAGCTGCATTCGCGACAGCGCCACGATCGACACCATGCCGATCGGCATTCGCGCGTTGGCGACGAACCCGCGGCGCTGCAACAAAGCCGGTGGCGGCACACGAGATTGCACGCTCGAGTTCGCCAGCGTCAAATTCGTGCCGGGCGAATACCTCTACGCTGACGAAGACGGAATTGTCGTAAGCGTGCGCAGCTTGTTGTGAGCTGAATCACTTGCGGCAGCTCGACTCAATATGACAACAATCCAGGTCTCC
>CAZAWU010000385.1:1391-2554 GCA_964488915.1 uncultured Burkholderiales bacterium | reverse complement strand
GCCGCATCGCCTTCCGAATCCGGCCACAGCAGTTCGGTCAAACCGCCGATCTCCACCCTTACGCCGCCATGCGCGAGCAACGCCCGCAGCAAATCCAGCGGTTTCTTCTGCGCCTTGCGGCTGAAAGTCACAGGCTCGCCGTTCACCTGCAAGCTGAAGCGGCCGAAGGTGCAAATCCTCAGCGGCGCGCCGGCGGCGGTTTGCACAGTCGGCTGCGCCTTGAGCCGCAGCACGCGCAACGACGGCGTCGGCCTGGCAAACCCCTTTAGATCGACCGCGTCGATTTGTTCCGCTTCCACGAGCGACTCGACTTGCGCATGCACCGTGGCGGTAATCAAGATCTCGCCTGGCCGCCCTTGAGCGCAAAGACGTGCAGCAAGGTTCGTCACGCGGCCAATGACACCGTAGCCAACCCGGCCCTCGTAGCCGATCTGACCGATTGTCGCGTAGCCGTGCGCCACACCAATGCCCAGCGCGATATCATGCCCGAGCTTGCGCCACGCGGCGGTCAGTTCACTGAAACCTTGCTGCATCTCCAGCGCCATGCGCACCGCACGCGCCGCCGGATCTTCCACCATCACCGGATCGTTGAACACCACCATCATCGAATCGCCGCTGAACTGCTCCAGCGTGCCCTGATATTTGGAGATCAGCGCGCCCATCTCTTCGTGGTAACGGCGTAACAACGCCATCACCTCCTCTGGCTCAGAGGTGTCGGCGAACGCAGTAAAACCGCGCAAGTCGAGAAACGCCACGGTCACCTCACGCCGGTGCGTTTGCAGCGGATCGTCGGCATCGCCCGCGAGGATCAATTCCGCTAGATGCGGCGGGAAGAAGCGTTTGAGCTGCGTCAGCCGCTGCAATTGCCCAAGCTGTTCCTGCACGCGCCGCTCGAGTCCGGCGTTCAGATCTTGCACCGTGTCGTACAAACTCTTCACCCTTAGCAACGACTTCACGCGCGCCAGCAACTCCGCCTGGTTGATCGGTTTGGTGAGAAAGTCGTCCGCGCCTGCCTCGATGCCTTTGATACGCTCCTGCGCGGGATCGAGCGCCGTCACCATTATGATGGGCAAGATGCCGAGCGCCGCATCGGCGCGCATGCGCTTGCACACCTCGTAGCCGCTCAAGTCCGGCATCATCACATCCAGCAGCACAAGATCCGG
>CAZAWU010000385.1:0-1291 GCA_964488915.1 uncultured Burkholderiales bacterium | reverse complement strand
CTCACCCCGCCTGCTCCACCAACGTAAACGTAAACGTCGATCCCTGATTCGGCGCGCTCTCCAACCAGACCTCGCCGCCATGCATGCGCACGAACTGGCGCACCAGCGTCAATCCCAAGCCGGTGCCTTCGCGCTTGGTCGTGTACTCCGTTCCGACTTGCTGAAACGCCTCGAACACCGCCTGCTGATGCTCCGGCGCGATGCCGATACCGGTGTCGCTGACGGAAACTCGCACGCCCGCTTCAGTCGGCTGCGCGGCCACGGCCACCCTGCCCCCGCTCGGAGTGAACTTCACAGCGTTCGACAGCAGATTGAGTAAGATCTGCTTGAACTTGCGCTCATCACCAAGGAACGAGTTCAAACGCTGATCGACTTGCACTTCGAGCGCAACGGCGCCGCGCTGGGCGCGTTCGCTCACCAAGGCAACGGCGCTATCGATCGTGGTGGGAATATCAAACTTCGCCACCTGCAACTCCATGCGCCCTGCCTCGATCTTGGAAAGATCCAAGATGTCATTGATCATGGACAGCAAGTGATGCCCGGAGTGATTGATGTAGCGCAAATACTCGTGCTGCTTCTCGTTGGGTGGACCGAACATGCCGCCATCGAGCGCCTCGGAGAAACCGATGATCGAACTCAGCGGCGTGCGCAGCTCGTGCGACATGTTCGCCAGGAATTCCGATTTGTGGCGGTTGGCGGTTTCGAGTTGACCGTAGAGTCGCCCCAACTCGGCGCTCATGCGGTTCATGTCCGCCGCCAGTGCGCCCAGTTCGTCGCGGTTCACAACGTCAACCTGAGCAGCGAAGTGTCCACTTGCGATCTCGCGCATGCGCGTCTCCATGCGCTTGACCGGCTGAATCAGCGACTGCGAGATCGCGTAACCGAGCAGCAGCGCAAGTAGCACTGTCGCGACCGCTACCGCCAAAATCGTCTTCTGCGAGCGCACGTAAGCTTCTTGGCTCGCCTCCACACCGACGACCATGTCGGCTTCGGCCTTGTTAACCAGTTCGTTGGTCAAGCGGTCGAGCCGCTCGGCCAGCGGCGTCACTCTTGTAAGTTGAACGTCCCTTCCCTCCGCCGTCCTGCCTGCCCGGATGAGCTCCACTGCCTGCGTCACCACGTTTATGAACATCTCATAGTCGGCGCGCACGCGCTTCATCACGTCGATCTCGGCCTGCGCGACAAACTGCAAGCGATCCAAGTCATAGCCGAATTGCTTGAGTTGGCGCAGCGTGGCATCCAGCTCGGCCGGCTCGGCCTTGACCAGCGAAGAGGCAACGCTGTAGAGCTG
>CAZAWU010000384.1:0-2561 GCA_964488915.1 uncultured Burkholderiales bacterium | reverse complement strand
TGCTCCCCAGCGCGCGCCGCTTCGATCGCCGCGTTCAACGCCAGGAGGTTGGTTTGCTCGGCGATATCCTTGACTTGCTGCGCCATGCCGCGGATGGCGTTGGCGCTCTTGCTGAACTCATCGACCTGCTTGGCGATTGCGGTGACCGAGCCTTCCACCTTCTTGAGCTCTGCTACGAATGCGTGCACCTGCTCGTCCCCGGCCGCGGCGCGGCTTAGGCCCTCGCGCGATAGCGCCTCCGCTCGAGCGGCGTTTTCCGCCACGGACGCCACCGAGGTGCTGATCTCGTGTACCGCGGCCGCGCTGCTGGCCGCCGCATCGCGTTGCGCCTCGGAGTCTCTCTTGACTTGGACGGTAACGTGAGACACTTCTTGGACAGCGCTCGACATCTGCTGCACTCCGCTCTGCACGGTACCGACCAATTGCCCAAGTTGCGCGACCGTTTCGTTCAGCACCGCACTAAGGGTCGACGCCTCGCTGAAGCCCTGCGCATCGAATTTGGCGGTCAAGTCACCGGTGGCCAATTGCTTGGTGCGCAGCGCGAGATGGTTGAGTACTCGCAGCCGGTACGTAATCACGCCCCCTGCTAAAGCCAACGTCAGCGCGGCCGCGATGAAGCCGCCGTAGTGCAGAATTTTCATGGCGCCGAGCGCTTCACGCGTCAGATCGGCGGTCGTCGCGGACGCCATCACCAGCCAATCGCTGCCCGCGCTAATGCCCGGTACATCGATACGCCTACCGTCGGCCGCTTGCCAATAGCTCGGCTCCCGGCTGTTTTGGCTGATGGCGGCCTTGACGATCGCCGACTGCTCTTGCAGATCTTGCAGCGCGTTCTTTCCCTCCGCGCTCGGATGCATCACGAGCTGGCCTTGGCTGGGGCCCGGCTTGGCGTCCACCACATACAGGTAGCCAGTCTCGCCGATCTTGGTGTCGCGCACTTGTTGCTTGAGCGCCGTGAGTGCATCAGTGGAATCGAAACCGACGAACAATACGGCGAAGGTGTGCTTCTTTGCACTCTGCACTGGGATATACTTAGTGACGTACTCCCTGCCGAATAAGGTGGCGCGGCCCTGATACGGCGCACCTGCCAAGAGTTTCTCGTAAGCCGGGTGTTGCTTGCCGAGCAGTGTGCCGATCGCGCGGCTGCCGTCAGCCTTCTTCAGCGATGTGCTCACGCGCAGAAAATCGTCGCCGCTGCGCACAAACAGGGTGGCGACGCCGCCCGTTGTCTGCGTGAACGCGTCTACCACGGAGTAGTCGTTGTTGATGACCTTACCGTCTTGCTTGAGCGCTGGAGCCGTTTGCCCAGCAGTCGCGACGGGCGTGGCCTCATCCATGGTCAAACCGTTAGCAAACTCGGAGGTGAACACGCTGGCCAGGCGCTCCGTCGCCGCGGTCTGTACCGAGAAGAATGTGTTGAGCTGATTGCTAAGGGAGTTTGCGTACGCGCGCAGCGTGCGCTCGCCTTGCTCCTCGCTGATCTGACGCATTTTCTTGGTGGTAAACCAGTCCAGACCGCCGAACGAAAGACCGATCGCCAGCGCCAATAGCCCGACGAGTTGTGTGGACGCCTTCAGATTGTTTACTTTGAACATTGCTACCCCTCTTTCAATCTCTAAATCACTGCTGTCTCAAGCCGCTGATCCCCAGCTCTGCGTCTTAATGCGAAACACCGCGACCGTTTCGTGCAGCCGCTGCGCCAAAGCGTCCAGTTCGCGCGCCGCGGCGTCGGTTTGATTGATGGCGTCATAGTTAACGTGCGCCATGTCTGCGACTTGACCCATGTTTTCTTTCACCGCGACCGTAGCTCGCGTCTGCTCGTGCACTGAGGCGCCGATTTCCTCTACCGCGCGCGCCGCTTGCGCCACGGCCTCGTGCGCTTTGGACAAACCCTGCACCACCTTCTCGACACGCGCGCGCGAAGAGTCGATCGCTTGCACGCCCAGCTCGATCGATTGCTCGACTTGACCCGATTGAGTCCCGAGCGCCCGTGTGACGGTATCGATCTCACTGGCCGCGTGCGCGGACTTTTCCGCTAACTTGCGCACTTCGTCCGCGACTACCGCGAAACCGCGCCCTTGTTCACCCGCGCGCGCGGCCTCGATGGCGGCGTTGAGTGCGAGTAGATTGGTCTGCTCCGCGATGTCGCGCACATCCTTGGTCATGGCTGTGATGTTCTGCGTGCGTTTGACGAACTCGTCAGCGGCCTTTGCCATTTCACGCACGGCCGTCTCGATGCTTCTAATTTCGCCAACCAACGCTGACATGTCGGCGTTGCAGCTATTGGTGAGATTCATGCTGGACTCGGCCAAGCGCTCCACTTCGCCGGAGTTTTCGACGATGGCATGCGCGGTGGCGGCCACCTGCTCGACTGCCGCCGCGGTCTCCTGCGCGGTTTGGAGTTGTCGCTCCGAACTCGTTTTGACCTGCGCGGCCGCGCCGGTGAGGCCGCTGGCGGAGGCGGAGACTTTTTCCGATCCCCCGCGCACTTGGCGCACCATAACCGATATGCCTTCAATCATGTGCTGGACGGTGCGTAACACATCCCCGACCTCGTCCTT
>CAZAWU010000383.1:0-2583 GCA_964488915.1 uncultured Burkholderiales bacterium | reverse complement strand
GAAGCGATGCAAGAAGCGGCCGAGCGCGACACTATTGCGCTCCAGTACGTGAGCGGGTATCGTCTTGTCCTTGAACTGGGGCTTGCCTGCCTTGAGCGTACGCTCGCCCAGGGTATGAGCCGGCAGTGGGCGACGCTTACGTGCTATCTTGCGCTCCTTGCACGCGTGCCGGACAGCCTGATCGTGCGCAAGCACGGTTACCGGGTTGCGCGCGAAGTGAGCCTGCAGGCCGCGCCGTTCATGCAGGCGCTAGAAAACAACCAAGAGCCGCGATCGCTGCTGCCTCGCTTGCAAGTCTGGGATCAAGAGCTGAAGGCCAAAGGCATCAATCCCGGCACTTCGGCCGATCTGACTGTGGCGGCGTTGTTGGCGTCGGAGCTTAAGAGTTCAGCAATTCGTTTCGGGCCGTAGAGGTTTTGACAGTCGTTTTTCCATCACTTGCTTAAGGAGGAGTTATTTCAATGGCAAAGATCGATCGCGTATTGGTTGGTGAATCACTCGTCGGCGACGGTAACGAGATTGCGCACATCGACCTGATTCTCGGCCCGCGTGGCAGCGCGGCAGAAGCTGCGTTCTGTAACGCGCTCACCAATAACAAGGACGGGTTCACCGCGCTGCTCGCGGTAGTTGCGCCCAATCTCGCGTGCAAACCCTCGACCGTCATGTTCAACAAAGTCACCATCAAGGGTGCCAAGCAGGCGGTGCAGATGTTCGGCCCGGCGCAGCGCGCGGTGGCAATGGCAGTGGCAGACTGCGTCCAGGACGGCACTATCCCGATGGCCGAAGCCGATGACTGCTTCGTCAGCGTCGGCGTGTTCATCCACTGGGACGCCGCAGACGACAAGAAAATTTACGACTTCAACTACGCCGCGACGAAGGAAGCGCTCAAGCGCGCGGTGGCCGGCGAGCCGAAGCCCGCGGATGTGGTCGCGAAGAAGAACTCTTCGCCGCACCCATTCTCGCCGAAATAGTCGGCGCAACATTCAGTACTGCAAGCCCCGGCACTCGTGCCGGGGCTTTTGTTTTGCGGCGCGATGCGATCGAGAAGCCTTACGCCAACTGTACCCTTTCGCCCCAAGGCACTTTGGCATTACCCTTGACCAGCCATAACACCGGATAAGCCGCGGGAGCACTCGGAAACTCACCCAGCGCGTCGGTGAAGTAAAGCAAGCAATCCGGCCGCATCGTCGCTTCCTCCACCCAAGCGAACACCGGTGTGAAACGCGTCCCCCCGCCGCCGCCCAGATCCTCCGGCAGCGCCAGCGGTTGCCACGCGGGAAACTCCCACGGACCGCTCGGCGACAAGCGCTGATCGCAAGCGTGCACAGTGACGTGTATGCGCAGTTGGCTCTTCAGAGCGTCGATCTCACCGACAAAGTCGCGCATCTCGGAAAGCCCGATCGAGCCGCTGCAATCGAGTGCGACGACGATGCGCGCATCCGGCTGCGCCAGGCTCGGCAGCAGTATTTCCTCGGATCGGCGCGAGATGCGCTGGAACGAAAAGTCTTGACGCGCATGCGCGCTCAGGAACCGCGCGAGCAGTACGCGCCAGGGCAGCGCCGGACGCGTGTGGCGCTCGAACTCGCGGCGCCACAGCATCGGCAAGCGTCCGCTCGCCAGCGCTTGCTGTGTTGCAGCGATCAAGCGCTCCTGCCAGCGGCGCGCTAGCGCACCGGGACTTTCCTCTTCCTCAACGCCGTGCTCTTGATCCACATTGGCGGCTAACTCGTTCGCCTGCCCGCCCGAAACCGCCAAACGACGGGATGCGCCGCGTTCGTACCAATGCGCATCGATGGTCGGCTCGACGAACGAGGAGTTTAGCAACGGATAAATTTCTTCCGCGGCCATTCCCGCGTAGCGGGCATCGAGCAACGCGCCCGGCGGCGCATGCATACCATCGGCGACCAAAAGCTGATTGACCGCATGGTCGCATGCCGCGTCCCACAACGCACGCACACGCTGACCGCGGCGCAACAGATGCTGCAGCGCGCAGTGCAGCGCCTCGTGCGCAAGCATAAACTGCAATTCAGCCACACTCGCCGCATTGATGTAGTCCGCGTTGAAATAGATGCACCGGGCATCCGTTGCCAATGTCCGGCAAGAGCCGGGCCGCACCTGGACTAGCGGCAAATACATGGCGAGTGCACCGACAAAAGGGCGCTCCAACAACAATCGCGTACGAGCCGTTTCGAGCTTGCGCCCGATGTCTACGCTAAAGTTGCGAGTTCGTGATGCAGTTGACTTCATGCAATCGGCAACGGCGGTGAGAGTCCGGTAGCGCGCTAGTGTAGTAGCTTCAACTCTTGATGGCACAAACGGCCATCTTGCAGAGCGCGCACTGGAGCACTATCTGATAGAATGCTCTCAGCGTGGATTCCAGTGAGCACGCTGCTCTTAGACCAAAGCCGTAAACAATCCGATTCTTCGCAGTGTTCGGGTTGGCTACAACCCGATTCGTCCTACCACTGGCGCCACAGCGCTCGCCCCAACGAGCACGGCGACAGGCCGAAGCAGTCCACCTAACATTCGTATTGGAGTTCCATGTTATTTTCCAGTCTCGGCCTGTCCGAGGAAATCGTTCGC
>CAZAWU010000382.1:0-2595 GCA_964488915.1 uncultured Burkholderiales bacterium | reverse complement strand
AAGTAAAACAACAAAGGCCGGGAGAACTCGGCCTTTGTTTTTTGTCTGCCGCAAGCAACACACACCGGACCGCAAAGAACGACATCCGTAAGCTGATGCTACCTTAGGTTTCTGGTATCGTGCTGCCTCCATGGCATAAGACCATACCGTCATGAATCAGACGTCTAACATCTTTCCGCGGTCGCCTCAGTGGGAAAGCAACACCACCCACCGCATTCCCGTCCTCACCTACACTAGCGAAGAGCTGTACCAGCGCGAGCTAGAGCGCTTCTTCTACAAATCGCACTGGTGCTACGTCGGGCTGGAAGCGGAAGTTCCCAACCCCGGCGACTTCAAACGCACGGCGATCGGCGAGCGCTCGGTCATCATGGTGCGCGATGCCGATGGCGCGATCAACGTGGTCGAGAACATCTGCGCGCATCGCGGCATGCGCTTTTGCCGTGAACGGCACGGCAATCGCAAGGAGTTTGTCTGCCCGTATCACCAATGGAGCTACACGCTCAAAGGCGATCTGCAAGGCGTGCCGTTCCGGCGCGGCGTGAAGCAGGACGGTCAGGTCTACGGCGGCATGCCGGCGGATTTCAAAACTTCCGATCACGGGCTCACCAAACTGAAGGTCGCCACACGCGGCGGCGTCGTGTTCGCATCGTTCGATCACGATGTCGAACCGTTCGAGGATTACTTGGGTCCGACGATCCTCAAGTACTTTGACCGCCTCTTCAACGGCCGCAAGCTGACCATCCTCGGCTACAACCGCCAGCGCATTCCCGGCAATTGGAAGTTGATGCAGGAGAACATCAAAGACCCCTATCACCCCGGTTTGTTGCACACGTGGTTCGTCACTTTCGGCCTATGGCGCGCGGATAACAAATCGCAGCTCAAAATGGATGCCAAGCATCGCCACGCGGCGATGATCTCGACGCGCGGTGCGGGCGGCAAGGCTGCCCAGGTAACGGAGGTTTCCAGCTTCAAGGAGAGCATGAAGCTGCACGACCCCAGTTTTCTCGATGTCGTCCCCGAGCCCTGGTGGGGCGAACCGAGCGTGGTGATGACGACCATTTTCCCGAGCGTCATCTTTCAGCAGCAAGTCAATAGCGTCTCCACGCGTCACATTCAACCAAGCGGTCACGGCGCGTTCGATTTCGTTTGGACGCACTTCGGTTTCGAAGACGACAAGGAGGAAATGACGCAGCGCCGGTTGCGCCAAGCCAACTTGTTCGGCCCGGCGGGTTTCGTCTCGGCCGATGACGGCGAAGTGATCGAGTTTTCGCAGCAGGCGTTCGAGAGCAAACCATTTCACCGCGCCTTGGCCGAGTTGGGCGGCCACGGCGTCGAGGACACCGAACACATGGTCACCGAAACGCTGATCCGCGGCATGTACCGCTACTGGCGCGAAGTGATGGAGAAGTAGGTGTGAGCGCGGCTTTGAACTTTGAGGATTACCTCGCTGTCACGCAGTTGTACGCCGACTATGCCAGCGCAATCGACGCAGGGCGCTGGGAGCAATGGCCGGATTTCTTTACCGAGGATTGCGTCTATCGCTTGCAGCCGCGCGAGAACCACGAACGCGGCTTTCCGCTCGCCACGCTGTCGTTCACGAGCAAAGGTATGCTCAAAGACCGTGTCTACGGCATCAAGGAGACACTGTTCCACGACCCTTACTACCAGCGCCACGTGATCAGCAGTCCCGTGATACGCAAGGCCGACGCTGACCGCTTCGAGTGCGAGGCCAACTACGCGGTGTTTCGTACCAAGCTTTCGGATCTGACCACGGTGTTCAATGTCGGGCGTTATCTCGACACCATCGTGCGCACCGCCGCAGGGCTCAAGCTCGCCGAGCGCTTGTGCGTCTACGACAGTGAGATGATCCCCAACGCGATCATCTACCCCATCTGAGGTCAGCGATGAGCGAAATGAAGTGGGTTGACGTGATGGCGGCCGCCGACCTTCCAACGGATGATGTGGTCGGCTTGGAAATCGGCGAACGTGACATCGCTATTTGCACTGTCGGCGATCAAGTCTTTGCCATCGACAACATCTGCACGCACGGCCAAGCGCGGCTGAGCGACGGTTTCCTCGAAGGCTGCGAGATCGAATGCCCGCTGCACCAAGGTAAGTTCGATGTGCGCGACGGCCGACCGCTATGTGAGCCGGTCCGCGAAGCACTGCGCAGCTATGCCGTCAAGATCGAAGGCGCACGGGTGTTGGTACGCCTCGGCTAGGCTCACGCCGGCGCTTGCGTGTCGCCCAGAAGAACCAGCCCCATGCGGCATACGCCGAATTGGCCTGTCAAACAGGCCCTTTTCCGGCTCTATGTCGGCAAAAGACCGACGATAATTCGGTCCATGCTTGCGCCCAACAAGCGTTCGCATTCTAAATAAACAACTCAAGAGCTACCTATGAGGGTATCGATTCGCCAGCGCTTCGTGGCATTCACCGCGTTCGTCGTCTTGGTCTATTTAGTCAGCGGCGTCACCGCCTATATTGCCATCAACGGGCTGGAGCGCGCCAATCAGACCAGCGTGCAATACGCGGAGGCCATTCGCGATCACATGCATGCCGACATGATGCATGACGCGCTGCGCGGCGACGTGC
>CAZAWU010000381.1:0-2673 GCA_964488915.1 uncultured Burkholderiales bacterium | reverse complement strand
CCCGCGCGTCTCGAGCACAAACTCGACCTCCGCGCTTTGCAGCGGCAAGTTAGTGAAGGCGCGCTGATGGTGCACTTCTTCGATATTGGCGTTCGCCTGCGCGAGCAGCGTCGTGACTTGCGCGAGCGAGCCGGGCAGATCGCGCAGTTCCACCTGCAGGCGCGCTAGACGCCCCGCGCGCACCATGCCGCGCACGATGATGTCGGAGAGCATCAACGGGTCGATGTTGCCGCCGGAAAGCACCAGCCCGGCGTGCAGCCCGGCGAAGCGTTCACGGTATTTCAGCAGCGCCGCCAAGCCGACCGCGCCCGCGCCTTCCACCACCGTCTTTTCGATTTCCAGCAACATGACGATAGCGCGTTCGATGCTGCCCTCGTCGACGAGCACGATGTCGTCCACGTAGCGCCGCACCAGTTCAAGGGTCAGGCGCCCCGGTTCCTTAACCGCAATGCCATCGGCGATAGTATTACTTCCGAAATCAAGCGTCATCGCATTGACAGCAGCATACATTGACGGGTACCGCTCAGCCTGGACACCGATCACGCGAATATTGGGCGCCAGCGCCTTCGCCGCCAGCGCCATGCCGGCGATCATCCCGCCGCCGCCAATGGGCACAACCAAACATTCAAGCTGCGGATGCTGCGCCAGCATTTCCAGCGCGATCGTGCCTTGCCCCGCGATGATCTTCTCGTCATCGTAGGGGTGCACGAACGTCAGCTTGCGTTCGGCGGCCACGGCGAAGGCGTGCGCCTTCGCTTCGTCGAAATTCTCACCATGCAACATCACTTCGGCGCCGTGATCGCGCGTTTGCTGCACTTTCACCACCGGCGTGAAGCGCGGCATGACGATCACCGCGGGAATGCCGAGGCGCTTGGCGTGATAGGCGACGCCCTGCGCGTGATTGCCCGCCGAAGCGGCGATCACACCCACACTGCGTTCCGCAGCGCTCAACGACAACAGCTTGTTGAGCGCGCCGCGCTCCTTAAACGATGCGGTGAATTGATGATTCTCGAACTTGAGGTACACCTCGGCGCCGGTAATGGCCGAAAGTGTGCGCGAATGCAGGCAAGGTGTGTTCGCGACGCTACCGCTGATTGTTGCGGCAGCGGCTTGAATGGATTCAAGGGTAACGTTCACCCCACGATGCTACAACATCCGCGCCATGAGTTACCCGTTCGTTCGCGGTCTACCAATTCGGATGTAGACTCCCGCAAACGCAACGCTTTGATCATCATGGCCTGGTACTCTCACACCGTCGCATTCACCATCTCAGGCGATGGGATCGACAGCGACTCCGATCCGCGAGAGTTGCTCGCTACTTCCGGAGAGAGCAAGCACTTTGTGTATGCCCCTTCGCGAAACGGTTGCCTGCTTTGGCAGCTAGAGAACATCTGCAAACAAGCAGCGCTTGGCAAGAACCTCTATCTGCTGGAGAACATATGCCTGCTCAACCACGAAGCCGTAGTGAACTCCGCCTTGCAGATCGAGGCTCTGCTCCAGGAAATTGAATCGAACCCGGGGCTCGTCGTCGAGGCGACGAAAGAGCCACATCGACCAAACCTAACGCTGCTGGCAGAGGGCTTTCAGCCTCAACCTGCCGAATTGATCTACTCAAGCGACGCGCTTATCAAGGACGGGTGGGTCTACAACCACACCGAAGAAGAAGTGCGGGGCCTCTTGGCCCAATCCTGCGCCTCGCAAACTCCCTGCCCAGGAAACGACGACGACGGAGAATCGCTCTTATACGTCTTCAATTTTCTGCGATCTCACCTGTCATTGCTGCGCGCTGCTATACAGGCCGGCCAGGTTGTGGTCTACGGCGAAACCAATCAGAATCAGTACTGAGGCAACAAAACATGGCATAGGGCGGTAGATGCTTGCGCCGTTCCCGTGCAGGATCGCCGCGTGCGCGGGGATGATCTGTGGTGTCTCTGCACTTGCGCCTTGAACCACGCCACATCCGTATGCCGGAGTAGTAACGGCGCGGGACAGCGCCTTCAAAACTCGTTGCCGCCTAAAACTGCACGCCGCGCGTCAGCGCCCCGTCCACCACTAAATTCGTTCCGGTAGTGAAACTCGACACCGGGCTCGCCAGAAACACCACTGCGTTGGCCATCTCTTGCGGCGTACCCATGCGCCCGGTCGGGTTGAGCGCCATCGCCTGCTTGAACAAGTCCGGCATGTTGCGCTCGATGTTTTGCCAAACGCCGCCGGGGAAATAAGTATTGCCCGGGGAAACCGAGTTAGCGCGGATGCCTTTCGCCGCTAGCTGAAACGCGAGCCCTTGCGTGTAGTGAATGATCGCCGCCTTCATGGCGCCGTACGCGCCCGCAGCGAAATCTACTTCGCGCCCGGACACCGATGAAATCGTCACGATCGCCGCGTTCTTGCTCTTTTCGAGAAAAGGCAACGCTGCTTCCACCAGCCGCACCGTGCCCATCATGTCCACATTGAATTCTTGCTGCCACGGCTCTTCGCCCGGCCCAATGGCAAGCGCACTCACGTTCGAGACCACCACATCGATGCCGCCCAAGGCCGCGGCCGCATCACTCACCCACTTCTTCAGCGCCGGGGCATCGCCGACATCGAGCGCCGCGCCGAACGCTTGCACGCCCTTCGCCTGCAACGCGGGCAGCGTTTGCGCAATCTCGTCAGCCTGGCGCGCGCAGATCG
>CAZAWU010000380.1:0-2697 GCA_964488915.1 uncultured Burkholderiales bacterium | reverse complement strand
GCGAAGCGGCGGCTGTGATAGCCGGTGCCCGCGCCAATGTCGGCCACCTGCATGCCGGGTTGCAGATCGAGCGCCTCGTACAACAAGTCAGGGCGCTCCTCGCGCTCGCGTTCCGGGCGCTCCAACCACGCTGCTGCGGGGTGGCCCATAACGTGTGCGATCTCGCGGCCCATGTAGAACTTGCCGATGCCTTCGGCGTTGGCAGGTCGCAGTTGTTGGTAGCGCGGTTGTCGGTCGGGCAGTTCATCGCCGTGCGCAACGAGGGCGAGCAGCGAAAGCACAAACCAAAGAAGAAACGCGGAGGGTTTTTGCATCATGAAGCGCCCCTATTAGCGGCCCTTGGCAGCATACCGCAGCCGGCTAGACAGCTTCCCGCTGCCTTTAGTATGATTTCTCCCGCGTACCGTTTCCAAATAAGGAAAAATCAACATGAACAAGCTGTTAGCTCGAATTCTCGTCATCGCCGGATGTACGGCCCTGCCGTTCGCGGCAACCGCAGGCGTGACCGGCACCCATGGCCCGGATCGCATGTCAGGTGCGGCCGTTGCCAAGCCCAAGCCCGCTCCCGCCGAGGAGCAAGCTGGCGATCAAACCGCCAAGCCGGACGAGAAGAAAGAAGTCGAAGCCGTCGTCAAAGACAGCAAGTAATTCGCAGTTTCGATACGACAGCCGGCCCGCAATGGGCCGGTTTGTTTTTGTGAGAGTCGTTCGCGATTATCGACAAAGCCTGGCGGCGATTCTCGTCGCTCTTATGTTGCAAACTTCTAACTCACGACACTAGCTTCACAACGTTTTCAGATATTCGACCAAGTCGTCCTTCTCCTGCGCGTTCAGCTGAGTGCCGAATTCGTGCCCCTCGTTGCCGTTGCCGCGTAGTGTCGTGTCGTGCTTCGTGCCGGTGCGCTCGGCCTCTGGACCTGACGTGACGAAGCCGGCCTTCGCCTGGTCGTAAACATCGTAGCCGCGATAAAAGGCTTTCGGTCGCTGATCGGCCGGCTCCAGCAAGTCGCGCAAGCTCGGCACCGAGCCGTTGTGCAGATACGGCGCACGCAGCCAAATCCCATCGAGGAAAGCAGCGATGTATCCGTTGAGCGGTTCGTCTTCGACCAGACCGCGCCGCTCCAGCCCCATGTCTCTCACGACCTTGTTCGAGGCTTTGGCGTGCTCGTGATTCCAGGTGTCGATGCGATCCTTTTCGGTGCCGACCTCATCTAGTGGCACGCGCGTGCCCGTGCGCTCGCTCGCGTGGCAGCGCGCGCAGTTCGCGTCGAATAGGCTCTTGCCTTGCGCGGCCTTGGCCTGATCGATCGCAAACGGATACTTCGGTGCGGGTAGGTTGCCTAGATACTCGTGCAACCACTTCACGTGTCCGACGAACTCGTCCTTGCGTTTCGGCGGCGCACCGAGCAGGCCGAGCGCGGAATCCATGATCACCGAGTAAGCATCGTGGCTGTCGCCGGCGAAATTCATGCGATGGCCTTTGTCGTGCTGGTACTTCTTCAGATTCCAATTGGACGGCATGTCGGTCGGGCCGAAGGTGTCGTCCATCGGCAACTCGATCATGAAATATTTGGTGAGATTCATGGCGTCGTCGCGCCCGCGCCCCCAATCGGGAAAATCTTTGCGGTAAAGCCACTTGAACTGCGCCTCGCGTTCAAGCAAGCGTTGCTTGGTAATCGGGATGATGAAAAAGCGATACAGCATCTTGTCGATCAAATCGAGGTCGGTGACGGCGTTGATCTCGCGCATCAAGTTGTCCGCGTTGAAGCGCGGGTCCTTGGCGCAATCGACCAGGAAGCGGAAGAACGCGCCGACATTGGTGGTGTGGCCCGGGCCGGCAGCGACAAACACCGGGATTGAATCCGCCGTAGCGCGGTACGTGGTCGTGTGACACACGGCGCAATTGTTCGCCACGCGCGGAAAACCGATCGTCTTCTTGGTGAAACCGACCGGCACTTCGATACCTTGCTGCCACGGCACGCCGAGCGAGGCGTAGCCGCCGGGGCCAGGTAATTTTTCCGGGAACACGCGCGGCAGCACGTACCAAATCCAATACGGAATGCCGGCATCATGCTCGGCGCCGATAGAGCCGTACATGAAGCGCAGCTCCGGCGTGGAAGTCATCCACGCTTCTTGCGGATGTTCGCGGAAGCCGCGGTCCCAGCCGATGTAGGCGCCGATGGCAACGACAATGGCGAGCAGCAGCAGGGCAAATTTGCGTTTGCGGCGTTTGGGTTTGTCTGTCGCAACCATAGTTACTCCGATTGTGTCATTCCCGCACAAGCGGGAAACTTCCGCCTTCTTGCTGCGCCAACAAAGAAAGCTTCCTGCTTTGGCAGGAATAACGGCGTTTCAAAACGTCTTCAAATACTCCACTAACGCATCCTTCTGCGCCGCCGGCAGATCCGTTCCGTATGCCTTGCCCTCGTGTCCGTAATTGCCGTTGCCGGCGATACTCGTATCGAAACGGAAGTATTTGAGCGCGCCCTCCTCCGCGACGTCCGACACAAAACCGACCTTCACCGGTTCGTACACATCGTTGCCGCGATAAAAGAGCTTCGGCCGGTTCGCGCTCGGTTCGAGCAGATCGCGCAACGTCGGCACCGAGCCGTTGTGCAGATACGGCGCGCGCAGCCACACGCCGTCGAGCGGCATGTTGGCGTAGCCAAACGTCTTGCGATAGTTGCAGAAGCGATA
>CAZAWU010000379.1:0-2706 GCA_964488915.1 uncultured Burkholderiales bacterium | reverse complement strand
GCTTCGCTCTTAACGGCACAAAAGATGGTGAGAAATCAAGCCAACCTGCGTTGCAGATTCTCGCGAGGTGTTTCAATCTGCGCGAGATCCAAGCATAAGCGCCATTAAGAACGAAGCACTACACGGAGGCTCACCCATGCGCGAAGGAACCGAAGGTAGACGCGCACCCAAACTCGAAGCAAACACCGATGCTCACGCACCCGCAGTACCTGCAGCCGTCGCCGGTGTCATTGCCTGCCGTTGCGGCGGGACAATCTCTCTCACACCGCGGCAAATAGACGTGCTTGGATTGGTGGCACAGGGTTTGGCGAACAAGGCCATCGCCCAGCGCTTGCAGATTGCCGAAAACACCGTGCGCGGCTACGTAAGCGACTTGCTAGCCGCATTTCAAGTCACCAATCGCACGCGACTTGCCCTGGAAGTCGCTCGGCGCGGTTTGCTTTCACCCGCCGGCGGAGTACGCCACACGATCGTGATGCGCGATTCGAGATAGCATCACCAAGGACCGAACATGCGTGAACCCGTTTTCGTTAGGCGCAAAGGGTTGTACATCAGCATGCCCGGGTTGGTCACGGCCAGTTTCTTGGATCAGATTGCGAAAGTCGAGCCGCTGCCCGAGCGCGAGTTCGATCTTCCGACGCGGCGCGTCCAAGCCAACGGCACGGAGCTTCACTACTTTGAGTTCGGCCGGGGGGAGCCGGTCGTGTTCGTGCACGGCTCAACCGGCGACTACCGCACCTGGGCGGGGCAATTCGAGGCGTTTTCGGCGCACTACCGCGTCATCGCGTACAGCCGGCGCTATCACTATCCAAACAGTTGGACAGGCGACGGTTCTGACTATAACTTGGGATTGCACACCGATGATCTTGCCGCTTTCATAGAAGCGCTGGGTTTGGGTGCTGCACATTTGGTCGGTGTGTCCTGGGGCGCATCGATCGCAGCGCAACTGGCGAGCTTCCACCCGCAGCTTGCACGCACCCTCGTTCTGGACGAACCCGAATGGGCGCCCTGGTCCATGGAACTCGGCGCGGGCGAATTCTTGCGCCAGTGGCACATGGAGGTAGAGGTCCCCACCATCGCCGCGCTCGCAGCTGGCGAGAATGCTCAAGCACTGCGAATGTTTTATGACGCCGTGAGTGGCGCGGGAACGTGGGAGCAACTCTCGCCCGAACGGCGTGCCCTGGCGCATGACAACTTGCCTCAGTTGCGAGCAGAACTTCAGTGCGGCGAGCGCTGCTTTTCTCCATTCTCGTTTGACGATGCACGCAACATCGCCGCGCCCACGCTTATAGTAGAAGGGGGCGGGAGTTTGCCTGTGTTCGCTCTGAACGCCGACAAGCTCGCACAGTGTGTGCCATACATCGAACGCGCGACGATAGCGGGCGTACCGCACCCGACTTCAGTGCTCGCACCCGATCAGTTCAACGAGGTTGCTCTCTCATTCTTGCGTCGCCATAAGGACAAAGACAGCTATGCCATTTCCGCAAAGAAGTAGATCGGGTCTACGCGCCTGCACGCCGCTGCTCGCCGGCCTCATCCTATGCGCCGGTGCCGCGCTAGCCGACAAGAAATACGGCCCGGGCGTGACTGACACCGAAATCAAGATCGGCCAAACCGCGCCTTATAGCGGTGCCATGTCAGCTTGGGGCACGATTGGCCGCGCGCAAGCTGCGTACTTCGCCAAGATCAATGCCGAAGGCGGCATCGCCGGGCGCAAGATCAAGTTCATCAGCTTGGACGACGCCTACAACCCTGCAAGAACCGTCGAGCAAACCAGAAAATTGGTGGAGCGCGAGAAGGTGCTGCTAATTTTCAATCCCGTCGGCTCGCCCACAAACGCTGCAGTACAAAAGTACCTGAACAACAAGAAAGTGCCGCAGTTGTTCGTTGGCGCCGGCGATGCCAGGTTTGGCGATCCCAAGAAGTATCCATGGAGTATGGGTTTTCATCAAACCAACTACACGGAAGGCAAACTCTACGCCGCTTACATCTTGCAGCACCATCCCCGCGGCCGGATCGCCGCCTTGTACATCAACGATGAGTTCGGCAAGGAGTTGCTCAAAGGCCTGCGCGACGGGCTCGGCGGCCGGGCGGGAGAAATGCTTGCCGCGACAGCCAGCTATGAACTCAACGACCCCACGGTCGATTCGCAGATCATCGCGTTGCACGCTTCAGGCGCCGATATATTCGTGAATTTCGCCTTGCAGAAAGCTGCGGCGCAAGCCATACGCAAGATCTACGATATCGGTTGGCGCCCAACCCACTTTCTGAACTACGCCGCCACTTCGGTCAGCGAGGTGCTGTTGCCGGCGGGCGCGAACAAGTCATTAGGCATCCTCTCCATCGACAACCAAAAGGATCCGACCGACGCGCATTGGAAGGACGATCCCGCGCTCAAGGACTGGCTTGCGTGGATGCGCCAGTATTATCCGCAAGGCAACGCCGACGACAGTACCAACGTCTACGCCTACACGCTGGCGCAACTGCTGGTGCACACCTTGAAGCGATGCGGTGATGACTTGACGCGAGAAAACGTGATGCGGCAAGCGGCGAACATCAAAGACTTGGAACTACCGATGCTTTTGCCTGGGATCAAGATCAACACTGGCCCAACCGATTTCTACCCGATTGAGCAGGTGCGGCTACTTCGGTTCAACGGGACGCGATTGGAGATATTCGGCGACGTGATCGGGCGTTAGTGGGTGC
>CAZAWU010000378.1:0-2711 GCA_964488915.1 uncultured Burkholderiales bacterium | reverse complement strand
CAGCAGCACGCCTCAACGCTGCCGGTCGTCCATGAGCATGTCTGCGCAACGCGCAGCGCCGCTCATCTGCTGAGTATTGCGATAGTGCTAAGCCGCGGGGTAACCCCGCGGAGACGTGCGATTTTCGTCCTACTAACCGAGCACCGCACATCGGCTTGAGGCGTGCTGCCGGGAACACGATACGGGGCGTGCGGCGGCAATGTCAAATCGGGTTGCGACGCTTATCCAGCTCGCGCCCGCACCGGATTTGCAAGCACGCCAAGACCGCCGCTGACGCGGCACTCCGCCACGTCGCCGTTCTTGACCACCACAGCGCCCGGCGTGCCCGTGCTAATGATGTCGCCCGGATAAAGCGTCATCACCTGCGAATGAAATGCCACCAGGTAGTCGGGCGGGAATGCCATGTTGCGAACTTGGTTCTCGCGGTGCAGCTTGCCGTTGTTGTAAGTGCCCACGGTGAGCGAGAGCACATCCGGCACTTCGTCCGGCGTGATGAGCTCGGGACCGAATGAGAAGAACGTATCGAAATTCTTCGAGCGCGTGAGAAAGCGCGGGTTTTTCTGCAGGATGTCTTCGGCGGTCATGTCGATGATTAAGCAATAGCCGGCGATGACCTCGCGCACGTGCGCTTCGGCCACGTCGCGGCATGTCTTGCCGATGATGACACCGATTTCGGCCTCCGCGGTAACGCGTTCCGACTGCGTCGGCAGGATGATGGCGTCGCCCGGTCCGATGATCGTGTGATCGCCCTTCATAAACGACGCTGGCTCGGTGGGAAACGGCGCGCTCAAGTCTTGCGCATGATCGCGGTAGTTGAGGCCGATGCCCCAAATCTTGCGCGGGTGCCGATAAAGAGGGCCGTAACGAATCTCGGATGCCGGCAGCGCAAACCTGGTCGCCTGCGCGTCTTGCGCGAGTTGCGGCGAGAGCCCTTGTTGGATGAGATCAAACAGCGCAGTCGGCCACGCCTTGCCGAGTTGAGCATTGATGGCGGCGACGGGCACGAGCCCGCGCGGCGTGACCACGGCAGCCTGTTCTTGGCCTTGCCAATGAATAGTCGCTAAACGCATATCGCTTCTGTGTTGGTCGGTTCGAAAGAAGCGCTATTTTGCCGTATCCTCAGCGCTCGCCCGGTTGTGAGCTGCAAGCATGTTCCTCGGCATCGATCTCGGCACATCCTCAGTCAAAGTCGCACTGCTCGACGCGGAAGGCGGCGTGCGCGCAAGCTCGTCCGAGCGCTACGACGTGTTAGCGCCACAGCCGGGCTGGGCGGAGACGCATCCCGAGGCTTGGTGGGCAGCGGTCGTTGCCGCGGTCAATCGGCTGGACGCCGATGCGCGGCGAAGCGTCAAGGCAATCGGCTTCAGCGGGCAGATGCACGGCGTCGTCCTGTGCGATGCGCAAGCCCGGCCGCTGCGCCGCGCGATCCTTTGGCTGGATTCGCGCGGCAAACAGTATCTCGACGCCTTTCCCGCCGACTTCGCCGCGCGCAGCGGCAACGCGCCCGCCGCCGGCATGGCGGCGAGTACGCTGCTTTGGCTCGAGCAACACGAACCGGACAACTACGCCCAAGCGCGCTGGGCGTTGCAGCCGAAAGATTGGCTACGCTCGAAGATGGGCGCACCGCCCGCGACAGACCCATCGGAAGCGTGCGGCACGCAATTGGCGGACATCGGCGGCCAGTGGATTCCCTCCCTTATCGAGGCGCTCGGGTTGCGCAGCGATTGGCTGGCGCCGGTGCGGCACTCGCACGCGCAAGCCGGGGCGCTTAGCGCGGCCGCTGCCGCGGAGCTTGCGTTGCCGGATGGAGTCCCGCTCGTTGCCGGCGCGGGCGACACGCCCGCTGCCGCGCTCGGCAGCGGGCTGCTGCACGAAGGCGATGCGCAACTGTCCACGGGCACCGGCGGGCAGATCGTCGTTATGCGCCAGGCCGCGCCGGTTTACGCGGCGGCGCTCAATGCCTACCGCAGCGCCAATCCCGAACCGCATGCGCGATGGTACGCAATGGCGGCAATGCTGAATGTCGGCTCCGCGCTGGAATGGGCGCGCGGCGTTCTCAACCTGAGTTGGGAGGATGCGTATGCGCGCGCGCAGAGCGCCGGCTGCGCCGCGACCGCGTTTCTGCCCTACCTTGCCGGAGAACGCACACCGCTCATGGAAACGAATCTGCGCGGTGCGTGGATCGGCCTGAGCGCTGCTAGCAACGCCGCCGACATGATGCGCGCCGCGTTCGAAGGTGTGGCGTTCTCGTTGCGCTCGGGGTTCGACGCACTGGCCAGCGCGTATCGTCCAACCGAACTGCGCCTCGCCGGTGGCGGCTCTTCGCATCCTTGGTGGCGGCAATTGCTGGCAGACGCACTCGGGGTCCCGCTGTGCGCGGCGCAAGACCCAGGCCTTGCCGCCGCATCTGCTCGAGGCGCTGCATTGCTGGCCGGGCTTGGCGTTCAGCACTGGACCAGCGCCGATCTGCCGCGCCTGTGTCCGCAGTGGACGATCGCGGCGGAACCACGTGCCGATGATGCGTTGGCCGAGCGCTACCTCCAACACGTGCAGGCGCGCGCGCTTTTGCAAGAATTCCACACGAAACTCCGCTGAGGCCACGCGCCCGGCGCCGCATGCGTAAGCGGTGCGCCTCGGTTCTTCCTGTTTCATCACTTTAGACCTATGCCGTTCGGCTTACCTGCTTCGCGCGGCCGTAACGCGCATTCGCG
>CAZAWU010000377.1:0-2717 GCA_964488915.1 uncultured Burkholderiales bacterium | reverse complement strand
TGTTGATTTTCACGTAGAACTGGGCCAGAAGTAAGGGGTTTTTTCGCTGAAAACTGGGCCACACAAATCATCCACTACCCTGCGGGTTTTTGCCTGCGGGGGGAACACAAGGAGTGATTACAGTGGCCATGTTAGCCAAGATACGGCGGATGTTTTATCGCGAGCATCTGTCGAAGAGAGAGATTGCGCGCAAGACGGGCTTGTCGCGTACGACGATCAATCGCTGGTTGAAGGACAAAGCCGGCGAAGTCGAGCCGAAGTACGCGCAGCGCAAAGCTATCAGCAAGCTCGATCACTACGCCGAGACTTTATCGGGGTGGTTAAAAACCAACGCGCAGCGCAGTCGGCGCGAGCGTCGCACCGTGTACTCGATGTACCGCGAACTGGTGGCAACGGGATACCGAGGCGGCTACGGGCGGGTGGCGGCGTTTGCTCGGCGCTACCGCGCCGAGCAAAGCGAGCAGGCTGCAGGCCAAGGGTTCGTGCCGCTGAAGTTCGCGCTGGGGGAAGCGTTTCAGTTTGACTGGAGCACGGAATACGCCTTCGTTGGAGGCTTGCGCAGGCGCCTGGAAGTGGCCCACACCAAGCTGTGCGCCAGTCGTGCCTTCTGGCTGAGTGCCTACTACAGCCAAGCGCACGAAATGCTCTTCGATGCACATACGCGGGCGTTTGCCGCCTTCGGCGGGGTGCCCGCGCGCGGCATCTACGACAACATGAAGACGGCGGTGGACAAAGTCGGTCGCGGCAAAGCGCGCAACATCAACGCGCGCTTCGAGGCGATGAGTTCGCACTACCTCTTCGAGCCCGAATTCTGCAACGTCGCCGCCGGCTGGGAGAAAGGGGTGGTGGAGAAGAACGTGCAAGATCGGCGCCGGCAGATTTGGCGCGAAGCGGCCGAGCAGCGCTGGGCGGATCTGGCGGCGTTGAATGCATGGCTTGAGGGCCAATGCCGCATGATCTGGGCGGAAACGGCGCATCCGGATTGGCCCGAGCTCACCATTGGTGATTGCCTACAAGACGAAGCGGTGAAGCTGATGGCTTGCCCGAAGGCCTTTGACGGCTACGTCGAGCAGCCGGCGCGGGTATCGGCCACGGGGCTGATCTATTTGCAGAAGAACCGCTACAGCGTGCCGAGTTGCCACGCGCATCATATCGTCAGTGTGCGTCTGTACGCGACGCATATTGAAATTGTGGCCGAGGGGCAGAAAGTCGCCCGCCATGAGCGCTCGTTCGAGCGCGATCAAACGCTCTACGATTGGCGTCACTACGTTGAACTTATCGAGAAGAAGCCCGGTGCGCTCAGAAACGGTGCGCCCTTCGAGACGATGCCAGAAGCGCTCAAAGAACTACAGCGCCACTTACTCAAGCGCAGCGGTGGCGATCGGGTCATGGCGCAGTTGTTGGCGGCGGTGCCGGTGCATGGACTAGCGCGCATTCTGGAGGCCACGCAAGCCGCGCTCGCCCTGGGCAAACCCAGCGCCGAGCACGTGCTGTATTTGTTGGGGCAACTGAAGGGCGAACAGCAACTTCGGGCGCCGGCGGTTGCGGCGCCCTTGCAACTAAGCGCCGAACCGAAAGCCGATGTGGATCGCTATGACCGGCTGCGCGAGCACCCGGCGATCAAGGCAGCGATCTTGGCTAGCCCGGTGCTGGCAATGCTGATGCTGGGAGGCGCCTATGTCCGTTGAGATCATTACCTGTTTGAAG
Source organism: uncultured Burkholderiales bacterium (assembly GCA_964488915.1). Taxonomy (GTDB): domain Bacteria; phylum Pseudomonadota; class Gammaproteobacteria; order Burkholderiales; family JALYOK01; genus CADEHE01. The sequence continues at coordinate 1,010 of CAZAWU010000377.1, read as the reverse complement.
CAGCTAAAGCTCAACGGCATGGCCGCCATGTGCCCCGAGTTGCTGGCCAAAGCTCGCCACGCCGGTTTCGAGCCGGAAACGTTTATTAAGCAGTTGATCGAGGCCGAACGCGCCGAGCGCACGGTGCGTTCGATGGCCTATCAGATGGGTGCGGCACGTTTCCCGACGCATCGCGATCTGGCTGGCTTCGACTTTGATAGCGCACACGCAGATCAATCCCTGGTGCGTCAATTGCATCAGTGCGCCTTCATCGAAGCGGCGCAGAACGTGGTGTTGATCGGCGGCCCAGGCACCGGCAAAACGCATCTAGCCAGCGCCATCGGCATCGAGGCCCTGCGCACCCACGGCAAGCGCGTGCGCTTCTTCTCGACTGTCGAATTGGTCAACGCCCTGGAACTGGAGAAAGCCACCAACCGCGCAGGACAGATCGCTAACCGCCTGATCCACGTCGATTTGGTGATCTTGGACGAACTGGGCTATCTGCCCTTTAGCCAAAGCGGCGGGGCGCTGCTGTTTCATCTGCTGTCAAAACTCTACGAGCGCAGCAGCGTGATGATCACCACCAATCTGTCCTTTGGTGAATGGGGCAGTGTGTTCGCCGACGCGAAGATGACCACCGCGCTACTGGATCGCCTGACGCATCACTGCCACATCGTCGAAACGGGCAACGAGTCTTGGCGCTTCAGCCACAGCTCGCTGCATCAAAACAGTCATCGAAAATCCAACACGAAAGGAGTCAAAGCACAAAACACCGAGCTACCCTCATCGGCATAGCAACACTATGCCAAAATAGCGTGGCCCACTTTTAGATGAAAAACCCGACCCAGTTCTGGACGGAAATCAACAAATTGTTGGCAAATTCCTTCCCCGCGCAAGCGGACAGCCGGGGCGAACGGCGGTAGGCACACCCACAGCCTTGCAGCCCAGCCTACGTGGGCGCAACGCTGGTGACTTTCGCTGCTAAGCGTACCCATGCACGGCACAACCGACTGTCGGCATCACTCTTAAAG
>CAZAWU010000376.1:0-2722 GCA_964488915.1 uncultured Burkholderiales bacterium | reverse complement strand
GAAGGATTTCGCCTGCGCGCGGATGGCGGCGAGAGCTTCTCGCTCGCGGGCGTGCCGCTGCGCCTGGCGGGCGCGGGGTACAACCGGGTTGAATCTCTCACACGGCGTCAGGACTCGCGCCGTCCGGACAAGCCGTTTAGCGTCGAGCTCGCGGCCCGGCCTCTCACCATTACCGGCGAGTATGACGCCACTTACCGCGAGCGCAAGAGCTTTGGTTTGGACGGTGAACGCCGGAGTGATTTCAGTCATGAATTGCAGGTCGAATTGTTCTATCCGTTCGGGCGGCACGTCGCGGGCTTTGCCGAGGTTCAGGCCATCCAAGAGCGCGATCTGCGCCGCACCGACGGCGGTTCGCGCGATTCGGACAGCGGCGTGGAGCGCGGCCAGATGTGGTTGTTCATCGACGGCTTGGCCCGGCAGCGCATGGGTTTGCAGCTCGGCCGGCAAAACTTCAAGGAAGCGCGGGAATGGTGGTGGGACGACGATCTCGATGCCGTGCGAGCGTACTTCGATCAAGGCCCGTGGCACCTCGAACTGGCTGCGGCGCGTGAGTTGGCGCGCGAATCCAGCAACGAGGACGGCATCGATCCAGCGCAAAAGGGAGTCAACCGCTTCATCGCACAGGCCAGTTGGCTGTGGGCGAGCAGACAGGCCTTGGAGGTGTATGCGCTGCGGCAGCTAGACCGTTCCGGACGGCCGGGGCTGGGCAGCACCCTGCGCGCGCAGGACGAGGATGCCAGCGACGCGAATCTGACGTGGCTCGGCGCGCGCGCGATCGGCCAGCGCACGCTCGGCAACGCCGGCGACATCAAGTATTGGGCGGACTTCGGTTGGGTGCGCGGGCGCGAAGTGCTGTTCGAGTTTGAAGATGCGGGCAGCGATCGCAGCCGCGTCGATGCGCGTTCGAGCCGCGAGGTGCGCGGCCATGCATTCGATATGGGCATGAGTTGGCGTTTGCCGCTCAGCTTCGAGCCGGCGCTGACTTTCGCCTACGCAAGCGGTTCGGGCGATGGCGATGTGCAGGACGGCACCGATCATAGCTTTCGCCAAACCGGTTTGCACAACAACAAAGCACGCTTCTTTGGCGTCAATCGTTTCCGCTTCTATGGCGAGTTGCTGCGCCCCGAGTTGTCGAATCTGTCCGTGGCGACTTTCGCGATCGGCATGCCGTTTTTGCAGCGCAGCTCGGTGGAACTGGTGTACCACCGCTATCGCCAGAACAAGGCCGCGGATTTCATGCGCGACGTGCGCATCGACGCCGAGCTGACCGGCGCGAGCCGCGAACTCGGGGACGAGTTCGATGTGGTGGTCGGCATACGCGATGCCGCGCGGCTGGATTTGTCTTTGGTCGCCGCAACCTTCAAGGCGGGCAGCGCTTACGGCGAGCGCCGCGGCGAACGAGCGTACTTGTGGTTGCTCGAGGCGACGTACAACTTTTAGGTTAGCAGGGATCCCCGTGAACAATGAGCCGTTTGAGCGTTACGCCGAACAGCTTACCTGGCTTGCCGCCGAACCGAGCGCGCTGACCGCGCATATCAACGAATTCGGCGCGGCACGCGGCTGGTGGCTCGGCGATCGCTCGTGGCAGCGCCGCTCGGTGCGCTTTGATCCGGATCGCGCGCCGTATTGTGCGTTGCTGTTCGAGAGCGCCGACGCACCTCAGGCGTTTTGCCACGTGCAGCTGTACGAGGCCGTGCCACCACAACCGGTTTGCGCGCACGAGCGCGCTGGTTTGCTGCCGCTTGCGCCGCTCGGTTGGCTGCTGCTGACGGCCTTCCCGTACGATAGCGGGCTGCCCGGTTTGCCCGCGTCGTTGCGGCAACTGCAGGATGCTCGTGTGGTGCGCTACCGCCCAGGCGTGCGTTGCACGTTGCGCGGCACCGATAGCAATGGCGAGGCCGCGTTTGCCAAGGTCTTTTCCGGCGCGCAGGGGGCAGTGGTGCACGCGGCAAGCGAAGCGCTTTGGGTGGCCGAGACGCGCGGTGATTTGGACTTTCGAGTGGCGCCCCCGCGTAGGTTCGACCACGCGGCTTGCACCTTGTGGCAAGGCGTCGTGCCCGGTGTGCCGGCCAAAGAGCTTTTGCTCGGCGAGCAAGGTGTGGCGCTCGCCGGTAAGCTGGGAGGGGCACTCGCTAGCGTTCGAACAGTGACCTTTGATGCGCCGGTAGAGTACGACGCGGCCTGGCAACTTGAGCGCACTGCCAGGTACGCGCGTGAGATAAACCGGCGCGCGCCGCGCCTCGCTGCATGCGTCGATCAGCTCATGGCGAGTCTACAACGCCAGCACGCGCAGCTTACGCCGCGCGCGCGCAAATCCATACACGGCGCGCCGCACCCGCAACAATGGCTGATCGATGCAGAGCGTCCCGCGCTGGTTGACTTCGACCGCTGCGGCGTGGGTGATGCGGAACTCGACGTGGCAACGTTCGTCGCGGAAGTCGATTTCGAGCGCAGCGCTGCCAGGCCAACGGACGAAATCAACGCGGCGTTCGTGGCAGGTTTCGAAATGGCCGCCGGCGCCCTCGATGGCGCGCGACTAGCGTTGTACCGCGCACACAAGCATGTGGCGAAAGCTCTGCGGCTGGTGCGTGGCGTGCGCGTCGATTCGCCTGCACGGGCGGCGAAGGTACTGCAGCGCTGTCTGGTAATGGCACGCGATGGAGCATCCTAGTGTAGTGCTTCACTCTTAATGCTACAAAAGATGGCGAGAAATCGAGCCATA
>CAZAWU010000375.1:0-2747 GCA_964488915.1 uncultured Burkholderiales bacterium | reverse complement strand
GAAATCTCTAGACGGAAATAGCCCGGAGGCAACCTCGGTCGACTCTGGCATAATTGCCGCCACCTCTAATGGTCGGCAGCTCCCCCTTTCGATATTCCCCGCTATCGCGGCTTGCGGCTTTGGTGCATCGTTTTCCCCCTTCGGCTAGAGTCAAATAATGACGGCAATTGTTAGGACGATCGTCGCAGACCTTTTGCGCCCCGACGGCCGGGAAAGCAGGGCGGCGTTGCGCTTCGGTAAAGTCGACACCAGCTATGGCGCGCTGTTCGAAGAGTGTCACGCCTTCGCACAAGGATTGCTGAGCTTGCATATACGGCGAGGCGAACGCGTTGCCGTCTATCTGGAGAAACGGCGCGAGAACGTAGTGGGTATGTTCGGAGCGAGCGTTGCCGGTGCGGTGTTCGTCCCGATCAATCCGCTGCTCAAGGGCGAGCAAGTTGGACACATCTTGCGCGATTGCAACGTTCGCGTGCTGGTCACTTCCGCCGACCGCTTGGCATCGTTGGAGTCAGTCCTTTCCGACTGCGAAGATTTGCGCGCGGTGGTTCTAGTCGATGCGCCGCGTGCAACACCCTCGATCAGTTCGCTGGCGGTGCAGACCTGGGACGAGGCGCTACAGGGTAACGGCGCCAAGCGTCCTGTTCACCGCGTGGTCGATACCGACTTGGCGGCGATCTTTTACACCTCTGGCAGCACCGGTAAACCCAAAGGGGTGATGCTTTCTCAGCGCAACATCGTCTGCGGCGGCGTCAGCGTATCGAGCTATCTTGAGAACCACCAGGATGACCGGCTGCTCGCGGCATTGCCGCTGTCTTTCGACGCCGGCTTTAGCCAATTAACGACGAGTTTTCACGCCGGCGCCTGCGCCGTGCTGCACAACTATTTGCTGGCGATAGATGCGGTGCGCGCGCTGTCCGCCGAGCGCATCACCGGACTGACAGCGGTGCCGCCGCTGTGGATTCAGCTCATCCAGCACGATTGGCCCGCCTCGGTGACGGAGCACCTGCGCTACATCGCCAATACCGGCGGGCGCATGCCGAAAACGACTTTGGACGCGTTGCGCGCGCGTGTGCCGAAAACCAAGGTCTATCTAATGTATGGCTTGACGGAAGCGTTTCGCTCGACTTATTTGCCCCCGAGTGAAGTGGAGCGGCGCCCCGATTCGATTGGCAAAGCGATACCCAACACCGAGATTCTGGTGCTGCGCGAGGATGGCACGCCGTGCGCCCCGCACGAACCGGGCGAGCTCGTGCACCGCGGCGCGCTGGTCGGCATGGGCTATTGGAACGACCCGGAAAAGACGGCAGAGCGCTACAAGCCGCTGCCTGGGCGCGAGGGCGGCTATGTGCTGCCGGAGTACGCGGTGTTTTCCGGCGATTATGTGTACTCGGATGAGGAGGGCTACCTCTATTTCGTCGGCCGGCGCGATGAAATGATCAAGACCTCGGGTTATCGCGTCAGTCCGACCGAGATCGAGGAGGTTATCTACCGTACGGGCTTGGTTGCGGAAGTGGCCGCCTTCGGTGTCCAGCATGATCAGCTCGGACAAGCGGTCGTGTTGGTGGCGCTGCCCAGCAAGATCGAAGGCGATGCCGCTGCGGCGCTGCGTGCCGCGTGTCAGAAGGCGCTGCCGGCATACATGGTGCCAAAGCATATCGAGGTCAGTGCCACGCCGCTGCCGCGCAACCCTAACGGCAAGATCGATAGGAGTCTGCTGGCCAGCAAGTTCCGCGACATGTTCGCCGACGGCGGCAAGTCATGAGCACGCCTCATCGTTCCGACGCTGAGCAAGCGAGCGTCAACCCGTTTCCGGTTCGCGCCGGAAGTTTGCTGATCGGTGGCCTGCCCATCGAGCGGCTGGCCGTGCGGGCTGGAGCGAATTCGTTCTACGCCTACGATCGTGCTGTGATATCCCAGCACGTGCGCGCGCTGCGAAAGCTGCTGCCGCCGGAAGTTCACTTGCACTACGCCATGAAGGCGAATCCAATGCCGGCGCTGGTGCAGATGATGAATGGCTTGGTCGATGGCCTCGATCTGGCGTCGGCGGGTGAACTGAAGGTTGCATTGGACGCGGGGCATGATCCCGCGCTCATGAGCTTCGCGGGCCCGGGGAAACGCGCGGAGGAACTGAGCCAAGCCGTTGCCGCCGGCGTGAGCATCAACATGGAATCCGAGCGCGAACTGCCCCTGATTGCAGCAGCCGCGCGAGCGCTTAACGTGAAAGCTCGAGTCGCGATCCGCGTCAACCCAAGTTTCGAGTTGAAGGCTTCCGGCATGAAGATGGCCGGTGGTCCCAAGCAATTCGGCGTCGATGCCGAGCGTGTCCCCGAATTCTTGCGCATGCTCACCGGCGAACCCGTCGAGTTCATGGGATTCCACATCTATAGCGGCTCGCAGAATCTCAGGGCGGATGCGATTTGCGACGCTCAACAAAAAACGCTGGCGCTGGCCATCGAGCTTGGCAGCGCCGCGCCAAGCCCGGTCAAGATCCTAAATATCGGCGGTGGTTTCGGTGTTCCCTACTTTCCGGGCGACAAACCGCTAGACTTAGCGCCAGTCGTCGATAACTTACGCGACTTAGCGGCGCAGGCGAAGAGCGCTCTGCCGAGTGCGCAACTGGTGATCGAGCTTGGCCGCTACCTTGTGGCTCATGGTGGCGTTTACGTCACTCGCATCGTCGATCGCAAAGTCTCGCGCGGGCAAGTATTTCTCGTTACCGACGGTGGCTTGAACCATCACCTGGCCGC
>CAZAWU010000374.1:0-2753 GCA_964488915.1 uncultured Burkholderiales bacterium | reverse complement strand
GCCGATGATACCGATTCCCCACATGCACGCGTGCGCCTGCGCACACTCGTGGCTAAGCGATGGCAAATACTAAGAATACTATTTATGCTGAAATCACAGTCAATCTTATTGATGATAATACTCTGGGGGTAGTATACTAAGTGGCAACGGTTCCGTGCGCTGCCGCCAGTGGCGCGAGAGCAACTCGGAACTAAGCCGCAACATGGGCCAACGGGAGTAGGCATGGCAGTAGCATCCGATACGAACATGGCGTTGTTTTGCGACTTCGAGAACGTCGCGCTCGGCGTGCGCGAGGCGAAGTATGCGCAGTTCGACATCAGTAAAGTGCTCGAGCGCTTGTTGCTCAAAGGCAGCATAGTCGTCAAGAAAGCCTATTGCGACTGGGAGCGCTACAAGGATTTCAAGGCGGGCATGCATCAAGCCTCGTTCGAGTTGATCGAGATTCCGCACGTGCGCCAGTCCGGCAAGAACTCTGCGGATATCCGTATGGTGGTCGACGCACTTGACCTTTGTTATACCAAGGCGCACGTCGACACCTTCGTCATTATCAGCGGCGATTCCGATTTTTCGCCGCTGGTGTCGAAGCTGCGCGAGAACAACAAGACGGTGATCGGGGTGGGCGTGAAGAAATCCACTTCCGATCTGCTCATCGCCAACTGCGACGAGTTCATCTACTACGACGATCTGGTGCGGGAAGAGAAGAAAGCGCGGCAAACCACGCGTAAGCGCGGCGAGCGCAAGACGGCGAAATCCCCGGCGCCGCAGCAGACGGAGCCGGTCGCCAACGGCGACGAGAGCCGTAAACAAGAGGCGATCGATCTCGTGCTGGAGACGCTGGAAGCGCTCGCAGCCGAGCGTGGCGACGAAGAAAAGATCTGGGGATCCATGGTTAAGCAGGCGCTTAAGCGGCGCAAACCCGGCTTCAACGAAAACTACTACGGTTTTCGCTCGTTCAACAATCTGCTCGAAGAGGCCAAGGCGCGCGGGCTGCTGGAAATTCAATCCGACGAGAAGTCCGGTGGTTACATCGTGCGCAGCGCCTACCAAGAGTTTTGATCGGCTGCGACGTCGCATTGGCAAGGCGTCCCAACAATGTCCCCGCCGGCTACGCACAGCACACTAACGTTGCTGCTGGCGGACGAGCGAGCGACCGCAGAGTTTGGCGCACGGCTTGCGCAGACGTTGCAACCGGGCGCGAGACTTTATTTGAGCGGTGCCCTCGGCGCCGGCAAGACCACGCTGGTGCGCGCAGTGTTGCGCGCGCTCGGCGTGGCCGGAAAAGTGAAGAGTCCGACGTATGCGTTAGTTGAACTTTACAAACTTTCTAAGTTAGACTTATATCATTTTGATTTCTATAGATTCAACGACCCGACCGAGTGGGAAGAAGCAGGCCTGCGCGAGATCTTTGCCGAGAGTGGCAATATCGTCATGGTCGAGTGGCCAGAGCGAGCGCAGAGTTTATTGCCGCCTGCGGACGTTACCCTCACCATTGCGCTGCGAACGGCTGGCGGGCCGAGCGAGCGGCAAGTAAGCATCGCAGCCAACACCGTGTTAGGTGAGCAGATGATGAAGGCGCTGAGCGGTGAAAATTGATCCGATGTGTACAAACCTGCGAGCGCAGTTGGCCGCGCTGCTGTTGTGCGTGATGAGCGTGGCGTGGCCACAAAGCGCGCCGGTGTACGAAGTTGCGCCAGCACCGGCACCGGTGCTGAAGCCGGCGCCGGCGCTGGACACGGCCAATTTACCGGGGGCGGGCGTGAGCACCGAACTCGCGGCTCCCTCAAGCGAGCGGGCTAACGCGGCCGCGGTCGCCGCGCGCGAGCCGGTGGTGCCAGCGGGCGGGGCGCTCGACTTGGTGGCTGCAGTGCGCATGTGGCCGGCAACGGAATACACGCGCGTGGCCATCGAAACGACCCGGCAGGTGCGCCACACATTCTTTTCGCTGCGCAATCCCGAGCGCTTAGTCTTGGACCTGGAAGCAGTGGAAGCATCCGCCGCGTTGGCGGCGCTGCCCGCTAAGGTGAGTGCGGACGATCCGCACATCCGCGCGGTGCGGGTGGCGCGCAACCGGCCCGGTGTGCTGCGCGTGGTGTTCGACCTCAAAGTTAACGTGGAAGCCAACGTCTTTGCCGTACGGCCGATCGCCGGTTATGGCCACCGCCTTGTCATCGATATCGTGCCGACGCAGCCGCTCGATCCGTTGATGGCGCTGCTGAACGAGAACAACGCCATGCAGGTGCCGCCGGCCACCACCACACCGCCGGCAGTAGCGGCGCCTAGCGTGGGTCAGGGCGCCCCGGGCCACCCGCCTCGCGTGGCGTCTTCTGTGCCGCCGTCGGCTGCGATGCAGAGCGAGCGCAGCGAATCCAAGCGGACCGATCCCAAGCGCGAAAAAGATGAGGTCGATCGCTTGATGATCGTAGCGGTCGATGCCGGACACGGCGGCGAGGACCCTGGTGCGCGCGGCCGCGGCGGCACGCGCGAGAAAGATGTGACGCTGGCGATCGCGCGGCGTATCAAGCACGAGCTTGAGTCCGAGCCCAACGTCCGTGTGGTGCTCACGCGCGACGGCGATTATTTCGTGCCGCTGGCAGCGCGCGTGGCCAAGGCGCGGCGCGCGCGCGCGGATGTGTTCGTGTCGATTCACGCCGATGCGTTCGTGCGGCCGGACGCGCGCGGCTCCTCGGTGTTCGCTTTGTCGCCGCGCGGGGCGAGTTCGGCGGCGGCGCGCTGGCTCGCGCGCCAGGAGAATC
>CAZAWU010000373.1:0-2754 GCA_964488915.1 uncultured Burkholderiales bacterium | reverse complement strand
CAAATTGGCAACAATGGGAGCGTTTCTAATGAAGAGAGTATTGCTACTGGTGTTGGTGGCGGTCATCGCAGCAGCCGGTTGTGCGAAGAAGGGCGTGAAGCGGGGCGCGGACGACAAGGCCGCGATCGAAGATCGTAGTGGCCTGCCACCGGATACGACCATCGGCACGGAAGGTGATTTGCAGCAGCCCGGTGGCGGTGACATCGCGCAAACCACTCCGGCGGGAGGTGCAGTGGCGCCGGTGCAGCCAGCCGAGCCCATTGGTGGCGCGGGCAGTGATGGGTCGCTGGGTAGCGGCGCCGGTGCAGCCGGCAGTCCGGGTGCACCAGGTGCAGGCGGATACCCGCCTGGAAGCTTGGCGGGTGCGGCGGGTCTTGCGGCCTTAAAAGATCCCAACAGCCCGCTGTCGAAACGCAGCATCTACTTCGCCTACGATAGCTTCGTCGTGGAAGAGCCGTACCGCGCGATCGTGGAAGCGCACTCGCGCATGCTGCTGGATAACCCGAATATGCGCATCATGCTGCAAGGCAATACCGACGAGCGTGGTAGCCGTGAGTACAACCTAGCGCTCGGCCAGCGCCGCGCGGACGCTGTGCGCAAAATGATGGGTGTGTTGGGTGTGCCGGATCGTCAAATCGAGACGGTGAGTTTCGGGGAAGAGAAGCCCCGCTCTGTTGGTCACAACGAAGACGCTTGGCGCGAGAATCGGCGCGCGGACATAGTCTACTCTAACGAGCAGTGAGTTTTGCGGATTGCCCTGTAACCCGGACGGCGGCGCTTAGCGCCGCCGCCGTGTTTGTAGTGTCCACAGCGCTTGCCGACGAACGCGGGCAGCGCTGGCAGGTAGCGCAAGTCGATCAGGCTACGCAGCTGCAGCTGCAGACTATGCAGAATTCGATTCGCTATCTGCAGGTACAAATCCAGCAGCTTACCCAAATCAAAGAAGCCCTGGCACAAGCGCAGCAACATGATAAGGAGCAGGCCGCACTCGTCGAACAGCGATTAAGTAAGATCGACAAAGCTATATCCGGTTCGCGTTTGCTGGAATTGGTTAGCCAAGTGGAGACCCTGAACGCTGATCTCAATCGTATGCGTGGTGAGATCGAGTTGATGCGTAACCGCTTGGACAAGGCGGAGAAGCAAGACAAGAGCTCGTACTCCGAGTTAAGCGAACGGCTTGACAAGCTGGAGCAAGGCGCCGCCAGCGGTAACACGGGTAGTGTCACCGAGCGCAACGGCGAGCAAACTGCTGAGCAGGGGCCAGAAGTTTCAGTCGCTGTGCAAGAGGCTTCGTCCCCCGGCGCCGCTTCCCCAGAGGGGGACGACACGACTGAGATGCCCGGGACCAAGGGTGCAGATAGTGTGAGCAGCAACGCCAGCGCGACTGCGCCTGGAAATAGTGCTACCAGTTCGGCCGCGGTTGCGACGTCACCCTCATCTGGGACGAGTCCCGTCGAAGGCTCCGTCACGGCGAACGCCAAACCTGTGGTGCGCGATCCGATAGCGGAGAACAGGCTGTATGACGAGGCACTGCGCCAGTTTCGCGGGGGCAACTATCAAGGTGCCATTTCCGCTTTTCAGAGCTTCACCGAGAAATATCCGAGCAGTGCCCTCGCACCGAATGCGCAGTATTGGATCGGCGTTAGCTTCTTCAACCAGCGAGATTTCTCCAGTGCGTTGCAGAGCAACCAGGCGCTGATCAAGGATTACCCAGACTCCACCAAGGTGCCGGATGCGATGTTGAACATCGCTAGCATTCACGTCGAGCAAAGCGACTTTGCGGCCGCGCGCGGAGTTCTGGAAGAGATTGTGGCGAAGTATCCAACCTCCGACGCCGCCGCCAAGGCGCGTACCCGACTAAGTTTGCTCAAGAAATAGCGGCAATATCGCCTTGCCGGCATCGAGTTCCGCACCCACCCAGCGCGCCGTCGTTTTGCTTTCGGGCGGCATCGATTCAGCCGTCACTCTCGCGTTTGCGCAGCAGCAAGGCTTGCAATGCCATGCCTTGACGATCGACTATGGCCAACGCCACCGGGCTGAACTAGCGGCGGCCGGACAAATCGCGCAAGAACGGCAAGCACAGCATCGCATCATTCAACTCGATCTGCGCAGCTTCGGCGGCTCCGCGCTGACGAACGACGCAATCGAGGTGCCCGCGTATGCAGGTCCCAGCACGGGACACAATGTGCCCGCTACTTATGTCCCCGCGCGTAACACGATCTTCCTTGCCCTAGCGCTAGCTTGGGCCGAAGTGTTGACGGCGCGGCATGTCTACATTGGTGTCAATGCGATCGACTATTCCGGCTATCCAGACTGCCGTCCGGAGTACCTGGCGGCTTTTCAGAATTTGGCCGATCTCGCTACCAAGGCCGCACTGGAAGGTTCGCCTACGCGTATCGAAGCACCGCTGATCGATTTGAGCAAAGCGCAAATCGTGGAACTAGGGCTACGCTTTGGGGTGAATTTCGCTGTGACTGTTTCTTGTTATCGAGCAGATAGTAGAGGTTATGCCTGTGGCAGGTGCGACGCATGCGCGCTGCGTAGACGCGGATTCATCGAGGCTGGCGTTGCCGATCCAACGCGTTATCAGTCGGCGCTCGCCTGAAGGTTTAGCGGCACGCGGCCCGCGAAATTGACCGGTAACGCCCGCCCGAATATAATTCGCGACGGGTCGATAGCTCAGCCGGTAGAGCAGCGGACTTTTAATCCGTTGGTCGGGGGTTCAAGTCCCCCTCGGCCTACCATTCATGCAAG
>CAZAWU010000372.1:0-2763 GCA_964488915.1 uncultured Burkholderiales bacterium | reverse complement strand
GCCGCTGCACGTCTGGCTGCCTGATTCCATGGAGGGCCCCACGCCGATCTCCGCGCTGATCCACGCGGCAACGATGGTCACCGCCGGCATCTTCATGGTGGCGCGCATGTCGCCTTTGTATGAGCTGTCGACGACAGCGCTGAGCGTCGTGCTGGTAATCGGTGCGATCACCGCGCTGTCGATGGGCTTGGTGGCGATCGTGCAGAACGATATCAAGCGCGTGGTTGCGTACTCCACCCTATCGCAGCTCGGCTACATGACCGTGGCGCTCGGCGCTTCCGCCTACGCCGCAGCAATTTTCCATCTGGTGACGCATGCATTCTTCAAAGCGGTGCTGTTCTTGGGCGCCGGCTCGGTCATCATCGCCATGCACCACGAGCAGGACTTGCGCAAGATGGGCGGCTTGAAGAAGTACATGCCGATCACCTACTGGACGGTGCTGTTGGCGGCGCTGGCCAGCGCCGGCATCCCCGGTTTCTCCGGATTTTTCTCCAAGGACGCAATCATCGAGGCGACGCATCTGTCTCACGTGCCCGGTGCGGGCTTTGCGTACTTCTGTGTCACGGCATGCGTTTTCGTTACCGCGCTCTACACCTTCCGGATGGTGTTCCTCGCCTTCCACGGCAAGCCGCGCATGGATCACCACACCGAAGAACACTTGCACGAATCGCCCGGCGTGGTGACGCTGCCACTGATTGCGCTGGCGATTCCAGCGGTCATCATCGGCTGGTGGATCGGACCGATCGTGTTCGGAGACTTCTTCGGCGCTTCGATCAAAGTTTCCGAAACCATGCGCGAGTTCGCCGACGAGTTTCACGGTGCGCTGGCGATGGCGCTGCACAGCGTGCAGACGTTGCCGTTCTGGCTTTCCATCGTGGGGATTGCCGCCGCGTGGTTCCTTTATCTCAAGCGGCCTGATCTGCCGGCACTGCTGCGCGAGAAGCTCGCGTTCGTTTACGGCGTCCTCGACCGCAAGTATGGTTTCGATGAACTGTATGGTTGGCTGTTCGCCGGTGGCGCCCGCAATTTGGGCACCTGTTTGTGGCGCGGCGGCGATGTGGCGGTGATCGATGGCGTGATGGTGAACGGCAGCGCGAGGCTCGTCGGCTGGTTTGCCGGTGTCGTGCGCAAGCTCCAATCTGGCCGTATCTATAACTACGCCTTTGTCATGATTTTTGGAGTCGTGGTGCTATTGAGCGCATTTCTGGCATGGCAGCATCTGTGATAGGGAAGCGCACATGCTGCTGAGCGTGAATATCTGGCTGCCGGTTATCGCAGGGTTGGTGGTACTCGCTACCGGCTCCGACCGCAGCGCACCGCTCGCGCGCATGTTGGCGCTGCTGGGCGCCATCGCGGCGCTGGGGGTAAGCGTGCCCCTCTATACACAGTTCGATCGCACGGCGAGCGGCATGCAGTTCGTCGAGAACACGCCGTGGATCAGCACGTTCAACATTAACTACCACTTGGGCGTGGACGGCATCTCCGTGCTGTTCATTATCTTGAACAACTTGATGACGCTGCTGGTGGTCATTGCAGCCTGGCTCGTGATCGAGAAAAAGGTCGCGCAGTACATGGCGGCTTTCTTGATCATGGCGGGGCTAGTGAACGGCGCATTCGCCGCTTTGGATGCGATTTTGTTCTACGTGTTTTTCGAGGCCATGCTGATTCCGATGTACTTGATCATCGGCATTTGGGGTGGACCGAAGCGCGTTTACTCGGCGGTTAAGTTTTTCTTGTACACGCTGTTGGGCTCGCTGCTGATGTTGGCGACGCTCATTTATTTGTACTACCAAGCCGGCAAGAGCTTTGCGATCTTGGATTTCCACAAACTAGCGCTACCGCTGGACGTGCAAATATGGTTGTTCTTCGGTTTCCTGCTGGCGTTTGCGGTCAAAGTGCCGATGTGGCCGGTGCACACTTGGCTGCCGGATGCGCACACTGAGGCTCCGACCGGCGGCTCCGTCATCCTGGCCGCAATCACGCTAAAGATTGGTGGCTACGGTTTCTTGCGCTTCACGCTGCCGATCGCGCCGGACGCCTCGCACCATCTCGCCGGCTTGATGATCGCGCTGTCTTTGATTGCGGTCATCTACATCGGCTTGGTCGCGCTGGTGCAAACCGACATGAAACGCTTGATCGCCTATTCGTCGATCTCGCACATGGGCTTCGTTACGCTAGGCACATTCATTTTCAATGCCTACGGCATGCAAGGCGCGATCGTGCAAATGCTTTCGCACGGTTTCGTCTCCGGTGCGCTGTTCCTGTGCGTGGGCGTACTCTACGACCGCATGCATTCGCGCAACATCGCTGACTACGGCGGTGTGGTCAACACCATGCCGGTATTCGCCGCGTTTTTCATGTTGTTTGCCATGGCCAACTCGGGCCTACCCGGCACGAGCGGCTTCGTCGGCGAGTTTCTTGTCGTGCTTGGGTCGATGCAGGCGAATTTCTGGGTCGCCTTTGCCGCGGCGACCACCCTCATCTTCGGCGCCGCCTACACGCTTTGGATGTACAAGCGCGTTATCTTCGGCGCGGTGGCTAACGCTCACGTGGCGGCACTCAAAGACATCGACCGGCGCGAGTTCTTGTTCCTGGCCGTGCTCGCGATCGCGGTGTTGTGGATGGGCTTGTACCCGAAACCGGTCACCGACATTTTGAACACGTCGGTAAACGACCTGCTGCAGCACGTGTCACTTTCCAAAGCAGGGGTGGCTCTGAAATGAACGCCGACACGCTCAATTGGCTGGTTGCTGCACCGGAGAT
>CAZAWU010000371.1:0-2771 GCA_964488915.1 uncultured Burkholderiales bacterium | reverse complement strand
GTCGAACTCTCGCTGCGTCCGCTCGCGCCCGCCAGCGAAAACCATCATCAAAATGTCCATGATCTTGGCTGGGTGCGCGGCGTCGCCCTCGGGCAGGACCGCATCGACGATCAACAGCCGCGCATTCGCGTCCATCGCAGCCCGGCAGTTGCGAAGAATTTGTACGCACTGTGCATCGCTCCAGTCATGCAAGATCCGCTTCAAGACGTACGCATCGCCGCCGCTGGGCACCGCTTGAAAAAAATCGCCCTCCGCCGTACTCCAGCGCTCGTTGGGGACCGCCTCTTGCAGGGAAAGCGGATTGCGCACGACCGCGGCCAGATCGAACAACGTGCCGCGCGCGCCGGGGTGGCGCGCGAGAATTTCCGCCAGCAAACCGCCTTGGCCGCCGCCAACATCGAGGACGTGGCGGAAGCGCCCGAAATCATAAGCCGCGGCAATCGCCGGATTTTCGGCGGCGCTGAAATTCGCCATGCCGCGGTCGAACCACTGCGCACACGCGGGGCGCTCGCGCAGATACTCAAAAAAGCCCACCCCATACTGATGCTCAAACGCCGGCGCACCGGTCATAACGCTGTGGCGCAGCGCGCCCACGGCGTTCCACCAGGCGCCGTCACCCGAAACTTCACCGCATAGCAGCACGCCGTCGCGCATGACGCCACGCTGGAGTAGCTGCGCCGCGGGCGTGGAGGCGAAGCGGCCCCCCCGCACTTCTGCGAAGACCCCGTGCGCCGCAAGCGTGCGCAACAGCCTTTGCAGCGCCAGGGGCTGCGCACCCGTGGCGGCGGCAAGCTGCTCGACGCTCTGTGGCCCGTCCTTGAGCCAATCGGCAATACCGAGTTCCGTCGCCACATGCAGAGCGCGTGAGATCAGGTAGCCTAAGGCAAGATTCGTCACCAACGCGACCGGGTCAGCGTTGGCAGGTTGGTTCGGTGTGTTCATGCTAGCGCTCCTTGCGAGTGACAAGACGCACTTACAATACGCAGGAGAGCGCCGACTTGGATGCAAAGCAAGCAGTGACGGGAGAATTGATGCAGATCGTCGATGCCCAAATTCACCTCTGGGGCAGTGGACTGCCTAGCAACATGGCGCACCGGCAGGTGACGTCATTCGGCGCCGCCGAAGCCATCGCCATGATGGACGAAGCGGGCGTCGAGGCCGCGGTCATTCACCCGCCGCCGTGGGACGCGGGCGCGACGGATTTGGCGCTAGCGGCGGTGCGTGATTATCCAGGGCGCTTCGCCATCATGGGTGCGTTGCCGTTGGACCAACCCGAATCGCGCGAACGCATCCAGCACTGGCGCGAACAGTCGGGCATGCTCGGCCTGCGTTATCTCTTTCTCAAAGAGCCGATGCGCTCCCGGCTGGTAGATGGATCACTCGATTGGCTGTGGCGCGCCGCGGAGGACGCGGGCGTACCAGTCGCCATGCTAGCAACGGATTCGCTGCCCGCGATTGGCCACATCGCCGCGCGCCATCCCGGGCTGCGCATCACCATCGATCACCTGGGTGGCAAGGGCGGCAACACCACACTCAAAGACGCCGCGGCCATGACGCATATGCCCGAACTGCTGGCGCTGGCAAAGTTTCCGAACATTGCGGTGAAGGCGACCGGCGCACCCGGCTATTCGAGCGGCACGTACCCGTTCACGAGCATGCATCCGTTCCTGCAGCAGATGTACGACGCGTTCGGCCCGCAGCGCGTGTTCTGGGGAACGGACATTACTAAGATGCCGTGCTCCTGGCGGGAGTGCATCACAATGTTCACTGAGGAGTTGCCATGGCTGCCGGAGCGCGATATGCCGCTCGTCATGGGACAAGCCATTTGCCAATGGTGGGGGTGGCGGCGCGATTCCCGCCAAGGGATATGAAATACCGGGAATGCGCTGCCTTGCTTTCAGGCTACGCGGCGTAGCGCCGAATCTTGTCTTCGTCCAACTCTATGCCCAGCCCGGGCTTTTGTGGCAGCGCCATGCAACCGTCCGCAGGATCGAGCTTGATCGGCTCGGCCAAATACCACTGGAACATGTCGCTGGAAAATCCGATCGGGTCATGGAACACCTCCACGAACGGGCAATTCGGCAAGCTCGCGCACAGGTGCAAATGCGCGACGAAGCCCAACCCGCCGCCGCCGTGATGCGGCGCACAGAGCTTGTTGTGCAACTCAGCGTATGCGCACGCCTTGCGAATCTGGGACATGGTTTCACCGACCATCGCTTCTGGTTGCAGCACGTCATAGCAGTTGCGCTCCACAAGCCAGCGGTACTCGTGCAAACCGCGGTTGTTTTCGCCGCCCGCGATATTGATGTCCACCGCACTCGCCAGCCGGGCTAGCCCATCGAAATCGTAGCGATCCAGCGGCTCTTCCAGCCAGAACACGCCGAGGCGCTCCAGCTCGCGTGCGGTTTGCAGCGCGCGGTTGTAGTCCCATACCGGACCGCGCTGAGGCTGCAGCGTGCCGGGTAGCTGCGCCTGGTTCGCATCGACCAACAGTGTGAAATCCTGGCCCGCCGCGCTGCGCGCCGCTTCGATCTGAGCGATATCGTCTTTGAGGCTCGGCGCGTGAATGCGCAGTTTCGCCGCGCGCCAGCCTGCGCTTTGCACGCTCAGCACGTCATCCGCGCGCCGCTGCGCTCCCGCCACTTCGATGAACGATGCGTATGCCGGCACGCGCTCGCGCGCCGCACCCCAGAGCTTGTAGAGCGGCTGACCGCAGGCTTTGCCGATGATGTCCCACAGCGCGATCTCCACGCCCCACGCCTCGCCGGCGC
>CAZAWU010000370.1:0-2783 GCA_964488915.1 uncultured Burkholderiales bacterium | reverse complement strand
GCGTGGTGCTGGTGTGCCGCGTCAAGCCGCACACCAATTTCCGCGCGCCGATCGAGTCCGGTATCGTGAAAATGATGACCATCGGCATGGGCAAGATCATCGGTGCGACCACGCTGCACACCGACGGCATGGATCGCTTCGGTACGCTGTTACCGGAAGCGGCCAAACTCATCATGAGCAAAACCAACTTCATGTTCGGCGTGGCGATGGTGGAAGATGCGCACGACAAAACTGCGCACATCGAAGCCGTGCCGGCCGAAACGCTCTTCACGCGTGAGCCCGAATTGCAGGCGATGGCGAAGCAGCTCATGCCGCGCATCAAGTTCGACGAGATCGATGTGCTGGTAATCGAGCAGATCGGCAAGAACATCAGCGGCTCGGGCATGGACCCGAACATCACCGGGCGCAACTGCCGCGGCACCGAGTGGGACATGAAACCGGTCGTCAAAAAGATCGCGGTGCTCGGCTTGACACCGGAGACGCACGGTAATGCCACCGGGCTGGGCTCCGCGGACGTCATCACCATGCGCTTGTACAAGGAGATGGATGTCGGCTTCACCTACGCCAACGTCATCACTTCCACGTACTTGGATGGCGCGGCGATTCCGATCATCATGAACAACGATCACGACGCCATCGCGCTGGTGGTAAAGACCGTGCCGCGCGTGAAGCCGGAAAATTGCCGCGTCGTGCGCATTCGCAACACGCTGGAACTCGGTGAGATTCAAGTGTCGGAGCCGATGCTGAAGGAAGTACTGGCGCGCCCCGATGACTTCGACGTGCTCGGCGAACCGGCGGCGCTCAAATTCGATCTGCGCGGAGATCTGCTGCCGCTGCGTGCATTGGCGCACGCGGCCTAAGCTGCAGGTTGTGGTCCGCGGCGGGACGGTCACCGCGGACTTTAGAACAAATTCGAAGGGATCGATCTCCGTGCCATCGCTCTGGAAAAGAGGTCGACTCGCGGTCGCGGGTGTTGTCGGTTTGCTCCTGCTGCCGGTCGCGGCGCCGGCGCAGGAGACCTGGCGCTACGCGGTCGAGCCCGGCGATACGCTCATTAGCATCGCGCGGCGCCATCTGCTGTCCGAATCCCATTGGCGTCAAATTCAACGCATCAACCGCGTCGCCGATCCACGCCGGTTGCTGCCGGGCTCCACGCTCGTCCTGCCGCTGCCGATCACGCGTGTAGAACCGGCGACGGCACGCTTGCTGGTGGTCAGCGGCAAGGTCGAGTTGATCCGCGGCGGGGTCAAAAGCTCAGCCGCCAGCGGACAGGCGCTGCAACCGGGCGACGAGTTGGTCAGCGCGGCCGACAGTAACGCCAGCGTGGAATTCGCTGACGGCTCACAAGCGCGCGTGCTCGCCGGCAGCCACGTGAAGCTGGCGCAGATGCAGCGCTTGGGACAGAGCAAGGTTTTCAGCACTGAGATCGAGCTCAAGCAAGGCCGCGTCGAGTCGACCGTCAAGCCCGTCCCACGCGGTGCGCAGAACTACCTGATCCGCACGCCAAGCGTCAACTTGGGTGTGCGTGGCACCGAGTTCCGCGCTGTTGCCGAAACCGCTGAAGTCTCGCGCACCGAGGTGGTCGCTGGGCTGGTCGGCGCAGCGAATCCCGCCGGCAAGGTGGAGGTGGCCGCGGGTTTTGGCACTGTGGTCAAAGCCAACTCGCCGCCCGAGAAGCCGCGCCCTCTACTGCCCGCGCCCGACCTGTCGCAGCTCGCACAATTGCGTATCGAACGCTTGCCCATCGCTTTCGCTTGGCCCGCAGTGAGCGGTGCGAGTGCTTATCGGGTACAAGTTGCGCGCGATGCGAGTTTCTCTGAAATCGTTGCGGACGTGCTTTCCGACAAACCGGAGGCCAAGCTGCAGCGTGAGATTGCCGACGGCAAGTACGCCGTGCGGGTACGTGCCATCGATGCAGTGCAACTGGAAGGCAAGGACGCTGTCGGCGAGTTGACTGTCAAAGCGCGTCCGTTGCCGCCGCTCACCGAGCAGCCGGCAAACAAATCGATTGTGCACGGCGATGGCGCCGAGTTTCGTTGGACCAGTTCGGAAGAAGCGCGCGCTTATCGCGTGCAAGTGGCGGGCAGCGATGATTTCGCCAACCCCGCCTACGACGCGACCATTGAAGCGACGACGGCTAGTGCACCGCTGCCGCCCGGCGACTACTTCTGGCGTATGGCTGCGATTCGCGCCGAGGGCGATCAAGGCCCGTTCGGCCAGATTAACCGCTTCACGCTCAAGAAGATGCCGGCGTTTAATGCGCCGGCGATGGATGCGCGTGAGATGACGTTCGAGTGGTCGCAACCCGAGCCGGGCCAACAATTCCGATTCCAGCTCGCACGCAATCGCGACTTCGATCCACTGCTGCTCGAGCGCAAGCTTACCGATGCGAAGATTGCATTGCCGCGGCCGGTGCGCGGTGAACTGTTCATGCGTATCGCTGTGATCGAGGCCGATGGCGCGGAAGCGCCGTTCGGGGCGGTGCAAAGCGTGAAATTGCCGCCGTTTGATCTAAGAATCGCCTATTCCGTTGACGCGCAACTCATCAATTTCCGCTGGCCGGCGATGCTGCGCCCAGGCTGGAAGTATCAATGGCAGATCGCGCGTGACGAAGCGTTCGTCGAGCTCGTGCGTGACGAGACGATCGAAAGCAGCATTCCCAGCATCGCGCGTCCGCTCGAAGGCGGCACGTTCTACGCTCGCGCCCGCGTCATCGATGAGAGCGGCGAAGCGGGCGACTACGCGGGGGTAACGCGCATCGATGTGCCGGCGCGGCAGCCGTA
>CAZAWU010000369.1:0-2807 GCA_964488915.1 uncultured Burkholderiales bacterium | reverse complement strand
TCGAGCCGGTTGCGGAACTCCGGCGTGAACATGCGCTTGATCTCGGCCATCTCGTCGCCCACACGCGGGGTCTCGATGAAACCCATGGTGGTCTTGGTCAGCGACTCCGCGCCCGCGTTGGTGGTCATGATCACGGTCACGTTGCGGAAATCCGCCTTGCGCCCGTTGTTGTCTGTGAGCGTGCCGTGATCCATCACTTGCAGCAAGATGTTGTAGACATCCGGGTGCGCCTTCTCGATCTCGTCCAGCAGCAGCACCGAGTACGGGTGCTTAGTGATCTGCTCGGTGAGCAGCCCGCCCTGATCGAAGCCGATGTAGCCGGGCGGCGCGCCGATCAAGCGCGACACCGCATGGCGCTCCATGTATTCCGACATGTCGAAGCGGATCAGCTCGACGCCCAAGCAGTACGCCAACTGGCGCGCGACCTCAGTCTTGCCCACACCGGTCGGACCGGAAAACAAGAAACAGCCGATCGGTTTTTGCGGATTGCCCAGGCCGCTGCGCGCCATTTTAATGGCGTTGGTAAGCGCATCGATCGCCGGGTCTTGCCCGAACACCACTGCTTTCAAATCGCGGTCGAGCGTCTTCAGCGCGGTGCGATCATCACTGGTAACAGTTTTTGGCGGGATGCGTGCGATCTTGGCGACGATCTCTTCGATCTCAATCTTGCCGATGACGCGGCGCTGCTTCGACTTCGGTAGGATACGCTGCGCGGCGCCCGCCTCGTCGATAACGTCAATCGCTTTGTCCGGCAAGTGACGGTCGTTGATGTGCCGCGACGACAGCTCTACGGCGCTGGTGAGCGCGGCTTGCGAGTACTTCACACCGTGGTGCTTCTCGAAACGCGACTTGAGCCCCTCGAGGATCTTTACCGTCTCGTCGATGGACGGCTCGGTGACATCGACCTTCTGGAAGCGCCGCGTAAGCGCGTGATCTTTCTCGAACACGCCGCGGTACTCGTTATAAGTGGTGGCGCCGATACACTTCAATGCCCCCGAAGTGAGTGCGGGCTTCAGCAGGTTCGATGCATCTAAGGTGCCGCCGGAAGCTGCACCGGCGCCAATGACCGTGTGAATTTCGTCGATGAACAGAATGGAATTCGGATTGTCCGCGAGCTGCTTGACCACCGCCTTCAAGCGCTGCTCAAAATCCCCGCGGTACTTGGTGCCGGCCAAGAGCGCGCCCATGTCCAAGGAGTACACCTGGCACTTGGCGAGGATGTCCGGCACTTCGCCTTCAATGATGCGCCGCGCCAAACCTTCCGCGATCGCGGTTTTACCGACGCCGGCTTCGCCCACCAGCAGCGGATTGTTCTTGCGGCGGCGGCAGAGAATCTGAATCACGCGCTCCAGCTCGCGCTCGCGGCCGATGAGCGGATCGATCTTGCCCGCCAGAGCCAGTGCATTCAAATTCTGGGTGAAGCTCTCCAACGCGCCGCCAGGTGAAGCTTCTTGCTCGTGCTCCTGCTCCTGCTCTTCCTTGTTCTGGCCGCTCTGCGCTACCTTG
This sequence comes from uncultured Burkholderiales bacterium, assembly GCA_964488915.1. Classification (GTDB taxonomy): domain Bacteria; phylum Pseudomonadota; class Gammaproteobacteria; order Burkholderiales; family JALYOK01; genus CADEHE01. The sequence continues at coordinate 1,301 of CAZAWU010000369.1, read as the reverse complement.
CTGATGCCGTGCGAAATAAAGTTGACTACATCCAGGCGCGTGATGTTTTGCTGGTGCAGGAAGTACACCGCGTGCGAATCCTTCTCGCCGAAAATCGCCACCAACACGTTGGCGCCAGTGACTTCCTTCTTGCCGGAGGATTGCACATGCAGGATCGCGCGCTGAATGACACGCTGAAACCCGAGCGTCGGCTGCGTATCGACATCGCCGGTGCCGGCGACGGTGGGCGTATGCTGTTGCACGAACTCGGCCAGTGCGCGGCGCAGCTCTTCCACTTTGGCGCCGCAAGCCTTCAGCACTTCCAGCGCGGAAGGATTGTCGAGCAGTGCCAGCAGAAGGTGTTCGACCGTGATGAACTCATGCCGCTTTTGCCGCGCTTCGACAAAGGCCATGTGCAAGCTGACTTCGAGTTCTTGAGCGATCATTGCTTAATTCTCCTCCATCACGCATTGCAGCGGATGTTGATGCTGTTTCGCAAACCCTAAAACGAGTTCCACCTTCGTTGCTGCCACATCTCTAGGATACACCCCGCACACGCCGCGGCCCTCCGTATGAACTTTGAGCATCACGCGTGTGGCGAGTTCGCGCGACATGCCGAAGAACTTTTGCAGTACGACGACCACAAACTCCATCGGCGTGAAGTCGTCGTTGCACAGCACAACTTTGTAGAGAGGCGGCGGCTTCAGCTTGGTCTGCTGCTTCTCAAGCAGCGTCCCGTTACCGTGCTTCTCGCTCATGTCGTCCCGCATACCTCGCACGTCGTACCTTTTGCTCATTGTGGCAATCCGGATATTTTTTGCAACCCCCCGCACACCAGGGAAGCCACACTTGCAGGAGCCCGCACAAACCCTTTTCCCGCTGCGCGATCAGGCACTTGACGAGAGCGCGCCAAGTGGCGTAAAACGGCGCCGGGGCCTGAGCAAAGCGGCTGCTGGAAGCGATCGTGACCGGGTGATATCGCCATAGCTTGGCAACCCCAAGGGGGAGTTTGTTTCAATAGCAAAGTAAGAAGAGGAAGGTGAAGATGGCAACAGGCACAGTCAAGTGGTTCAATGACGCGAAGGGTTACGGGTTCATCACGCCCGATGATGGCGGTGAGGACTTGTTCGCTCACTTCTCGGCTATCCAAATGAACGGTTTTAAAACGCTCAAGGAAGGCCAAAAGGTGACTTTCGACGTCGTACAAGGACCCAAAGGCAAGCAAGCTTCAAACATCGCGGCAGGCTAACCAGCCAGACCCAAGTTTAGGCGCTCTCGATAGCCAAACCAAACAAGAACTTAACCGCCCCTCGCGCCGCGCG
>CAZAWU010000368.1:1757-2856 GCA_964488915.1 uncultured Burkholderiales bacterium | reverse complement strand
CCACTCCGGCGTAGAAGAGGGCATACTTTATATTGTATAAAACGAACAATAAGAATGAGCAAGACTCTAAACCAGATAGATACCTAAGTATCCTCTAGAGCAGCACCAAATTGTCGCGGTGAATCAACTCCGATTCGTCCACATAGCCGAGCACGTTAGCGATCTCACTGCTCGGTTTTCGCGCGATCTTGCGCGTTTCTTCGGCGTTGTAGTTGACGAGTCCGCGCGCCAGTTCGCGCTGGTCCGGGCCGACGCACACCACGACTTCGCCGCGCTCGAACTCGCCCGCAACGCCGGTCACGCCGATCGGTAACAAGCTGCGCCCGCCTTCGCGTAGCGCTTTGGCGGCGCCGGCGTCGAGTTGCAACCGCCCGCGCACTTGCAGATGATCGGCCAGCCATTGCTTACGCGCGGCCAGCGGCACGGTCTGCGCAAGCAGCAGCGTGCCGATCGCTTCGCCTTGCGCGAGGCGCTGCAGCACATCCGGTTCGCGCCCTGAAACTATCGCCGTGTGTGCGCCGCTGCGCGCGGCGCGCTTTGCGGCGAGCACTTTGGTAAGCATGCCGCCCTTGGAAAACGCGCTGCCGATACCGCCGGCCATCGCTTCCAAGCTCGCGTCACCGGCTTTGGCCTCGCGCACGAGCGTGGCGCTCGCATCGCGGCGCGGGTCGGCGGTGAACAGGCCGGATTGATCGGTGAGAATGACTAAGCAGTCGGCTTCGAGCAAGTTGGCCACCAGTGCGCCGAGGGTGTCGTTGTCGCCGAACTTGATTTCGTCAGTGACCACGGTGTCGTTCTCGTTGATGATGGGCACCACACCGAGCGCCAGCAGCGTGCGCAGCGTGGAGCGCGCGTTCAGGTAGCGCTTGCGGTCGGCGAGGTCATCATGCGTGAGCAAGATCTGCGCGGTGCGCAAGCCGTGCTCGCGAAAGCAGCTCTCATAGACTTGCACCAACCCCATCTGCCCGACCGCCGCCGCAGCCTGCAATTCGCTGATCGCGGCGGGACGTTTCTTCCAACCCAAGCGCTGCATGCCTTCCGCCACCGCGCCGCTGGAAACGAGCACGATCTCGCGACCCTGCGCGCGCAGCGCGGCGAT
>CAZAWU010000368.1:0-1657 GCA_964488915.1 uncultured Burkholderiales bacterium | reverse complement strand
CAATGCCTGGCAGCCTTCCCCGGTGATGGCCGAAATCATGAAGTTCTTGCTGCGCCCGCCCAAGGCCTTGAGCAAGGCGCGGCAGCTTGCATCACGTTCGCGCTCGGGCAGCAGGTCGATCTTGTTAAGCACGATCCAGCGCGGTTTCTTGTACAACGCGGCGTCGTATTTCTTCAATTCTTGCACCAAAGCTTTGGCTTGTTTCGCCGGATCAACATCCGGATCGTGCGGCGCGACGTCGACGATATGCAGCAGCAAGCGCGTGCGCTGGAGATGCCGAAGGAACTGGTGACCCAGCCCCGCGCCCTCGGCCGCGCCTTCGATCAAGCCGGGAATATCAGCCATGACGAAGCTGCGGTTGTGATCCACGCGCACCACGCCAAGCTGCGGATGCAGTGTCGTGAACGGATAGTCCGCGACCTTCGGCCGTGCGGCGGAGACGGCGCGGATCAAACTCGATTTTCCGGCGTTTGGCATACCGAGCAAGCCGACGTCGGCGAGCACTTTGAGTTCAAGCTTCAGCTCCTTGCGCTCGCCGAGTTCGCCCGGTGTCGATTGGCGCGGCGCGCGATTGGTGCTCGACTTGAAGTTGAGATTGCCGAGGCCGCCTTTGCCGCCTTTGGCGAGCAGCGCTTTGGCGCCGGGCGTGGCGAGATCGGCGATGACGTCGCCGCTGTCCGCGTCACTAAACACGGTGCCGACCGGCACGCGCAGCACAATGTCCTCGGCGCCGCGGCCGTTGCAATCCGAACCGCTGCCGCCTTCGCCGTTGCGCGCCTGATGCGTGCGCGCGAAGCGGTACTCGACCAGCGTGTTCAAGTTCTCGTCCGCCAGTGCCCACACGCTGCCGCCGCGCCCACCATCACCGCCATCGGGTCCGCCGCGCGGCACGTACTTTTCGCGCCGAAAGCTCACCGCGCCTTTACCGCCGTCACCGGCGATGACTTTGATAGTTGCTTCGTCGATGAATTTCATACTTGTCGATACAGAGACCGGGCTGTTATCGCTGACTCGTAGACCGTGATAACTTTGATAGTGGCTTCGTCGGTGGATTTCATAGCGGCGTTTTCGCCGGAGTCACGTTTCGATGGCGGGCCGAAATTGACCAGCATAACCCTCCTCGTCATTCCGGCGAAAGCCGGAATCCAGGTCGTTCCGTAGCCTGCCTGGATTCCGGTTTGCGCCGGGACGACGTCGCGTGTTGGGCTACAGGGCGCAGCAGGGGCAAATTGCGAACCCCTCAAAAACAAAAGCCCTGTCTTAGTAAGACAGGGCTTCCGTCGCGGAAACCTGATGCTTAAACCGGGACGACACTCACAGTCGTCTTGTTGAGCGCGCCCTTGATCTCGAACTTGACGTGGCCGGTCGCCGTCGCATACAGCGTGTGATCCTTGCCGACGCCGACGTTCTTGCCGGGGTGGTACTTGGTGCCGCGCTGGCGCACGATGATGCTGCCGGCGTTGATGGCTTCGCCGCCGTAGACCTTGACGCCCAAGCGCTTAGATTGCGACTCGCGCCCGTTGCGCGAACTGCCGCCTGCTTTCTTATGTGCCATGACTCGTCCTCGATTTCTTAAGCTTTGATCGTCTCGATCGCCACTTCGGTGTAATGCTGGCGATGACCTTGGGATTTCTTGTAGTGCTTGCGACGGCGGTGC
>CAZAWU010000367.1:0-2866 GCA_964488915.1 uncultured Burkholderiales bacterium | reverse complement strand
TTCATCGAATCACCCTCTCCGCCCGCAGCATGATCGACTCCGGAATCTTGACGCCTAACGTCTTCGCGGTCTTGGCATTGACGATCAGATCAAATTTCACCGGCTGCTCGAACGGCAGTTGGTGCGGCTTGGCGCCTTTGAGGATGCGATGCACGAGGTCCGCGCCGCGGGCATAGGTCTCGTTAATATCAACGCCGTAGCTAAACAATGCGCCTGCTTCGGCGAACAAACCGATCTCGCTGACCGTTGGGACTTTTAGGTCGTTGGCAACGTTCATGATCTTGCTCAGCTGCATGATCGTGAAGAAATTCACCGAAACAAACAGAACGTCAGGCGGTGTTTGCCTCACCCTGGCCAAGGCGGCATCCAAGTCACCGACGCCGCGCACCCCGAAAACTTCGAGTGGGATTTTCACGTTGCGAGCGCCTTGTTCGAACCCCTTGCTCTCGATGGTGGCCCCAGGGTCGGTAGCATCGTAAATCAAGATCGCACGGCGCATTTTGGGGAGCAGCTCAGCGGCGATTTCCACGCGTTTCGCCGCCGTGTCGATGGATTGCCAGGAGACACCGGTAATGTTGCCGCTTGGTCGCGCAAGTGAGGTCGAAACACCTTCTGCTATGGGATCGAACATGTCGGGGCAGACCATGGGGATGGTCGTGGTGACCGCGCGCGCAGCGGGCAGAGCGGCGTCGGTGACCATGAGCACATCGACTTTAAGCGCAACGAGTTCTTTGGCTTGGGCGCGGCCCTTGGCCAAGTCAGCGCCGTAGTAGCGGGTGATGAAGTGCGCGGTCTTGCCGTCGATCCAGCCAAGCTGGCGCATGCGCGCCACGAACGGTTCGCGGTAGGGTGCCGCCTCGGCGGAAGTTGCTGCCCATAGCTCGCCTATTGTGGGTAACTTGCGCTGCTGCCCGTGTATCGCACCGGCGCTACCGATCAAGTACAGGACAACCAGCACTGCAGCGGCAAGACCGCGCTTCATGCTCTGCTCCCTTGTGATTCTTGTTACTGCGGCGACTACCGGACAAACACTCTTCGCGGCATCGTACTACTCGTCCATGAATCCATCCATCCGCGCGAGGTAAAACTCGATCTTCTTCAGGTAGCGGTGCTCCAGCATTTGGATGAGAGCGTGCATCAGGATCAATGTTGCGGCAAGCAGAGTGGGCTTCAACACGATTGTCTCCTTCGCGGTTTGTGCGTAGTTCTACGATGGCGCCACGATACGGGCAGAGCGCTTGCGGGAGACTGACGGGTTGAAAAATGCGCTGAGGTGCAACGCAACTGCTGTTAGGCGCTCTGAAAAAACTCTTGCTATATCAGTTGGTTAATGTGAAGTCTACGCCTTGGAATGCGAGGCGAACGCAGCGCCGGTGAAGTTTTGTAGCGGTGCCGAAAGGCACTGACACGGGGCTGAATTGAGCGGTTGCTACGCCGATGGTAGGGGGTATCTACTAAGGGTATATTGCTGTGATTGAGAGCAGACAAGACTATTGGTCTTGTACTGATAACCCTATATAAAATTGGGCGGCGGCCGCACCGCCGCCCGCATTGACGAGCTAGCGCGATGCTAGAAGCCCGTCGCAGCTAACCATCCTTGAGCCGGAAAATCTTGTTCGCGCACGACGATGGCGGGGGCGATGCATACCGCCGGCATGGTGATCTTGTCTTGAATCAAGGTGTCTCCGGCGGCGCTCAGAGGGAACGGTTTGGTCGATGCCACTGCGCCACGGTTGCCGTTGGCGCCGCAGACGAGCGTGGCGTAGACCTTGGTGACGCCGTCGGGTGTGCCGAAGAGGTCGGGACGCGATGGATCATTCAGCACCAGTCCCCGAACTTTGACCTGGATCTTGCCGTCGGATGTGAGCTGTGCACGGCCTTGGGTGAGTGTCCACGATAGGCCGCAGACGTTGACGTCGCCGATGTTGTTGCCTGGACCACCGGCGGGACACGGCGTCAAGGTCGATTGCAGCAAACCTTCCGCTTGCACGGGAGCGATGGGTGCGGCCACCAGTGCCGCCAAGACCAAATATTTCGATCGTATTCTTGCGCTGAACATTGTGATTCCTTTCCTCGGTTGCGTGGACAAGCTCGGAAGCTTCGTGGCGGCAGGCACTAGACCCACTCCCCATTCATGCTTCCGCTTAGATACTACGATTAGGAATATGTCAACGCAACAAGCAAGGAGTATGGCGCAATAGCCAACTCCGGCAAAGAGCCTAGACGGCATACCCCGAGGCGCTTAGCGGCGCGCCTCGCCCAACTAGGTTGTCCCCTTACGCGACCAGTTCGCGTAGAACGTAGGGCAGGATCCCACCGTGCTTGTAGTAGTCCACCTCGATCGCCGTGTCGATGCGAGAGAGCAGCTTCACTTCCTGTTTCGAGCCGTCTTTGCGCTTGATGAGGAGCGTGATTTCTTGTTGCGGTTTGATGTCGTTCAAGCCGACGATATCAAAGATCTCGTCGCCCTTGATGCCGAGGGACTGCGCGCTGTCACTGCCCTTGAACTGCAGCGGCAGTACGCCCATGCCGACTAAGTTGCTGCGATGGATGCGCTCGAAGCTGCGCGCGACAACCGCTTTCACGCCGAGCAGTTGCGTGCCCTTCGCGGCCCAGTCGCGCGAGGAGCCGGTCCCGTATTCTTCGCCGCCGAATACGACCGTGGGCGTGTTGGCAGCGATGTACTTCATCGCTGCGTCGTAGATCGGCATCTTCTCTCCGCTCGGCTGCAGTAGGGTGACGCCGCCTTCTTCACGTGTACCGTCGGCATTCGGGGGGATCATTAAGTTCTTGATGCGCACGTTGGCGAAAGTGCCGCGCATCATCACGTCGTGATTGCCGCGGCGCGCGCCGTAGGAGTTAAAGT
>CAZAWU010000366.1:0-2937 GCA_964488915.1 uncultured Burkholderiales bacterium | reverse complement strand
TTGCCGTAGCAGGCCATGTCGGGCACCACGCCGTAGCGCTCCTGCGCGCCGCCCCAGGCGAGGCGAAACCCGGTGACGATCTCGTCGAAGATGAGAACAATACCGTGGCGCCGGGTCACCTCACGGATCGCCTCGAGAAAACCGGGCTCCGGCAGGAGCACGCGCTGCAGCGGTTCAACGATGACGGCGGCCAGTTCGTGTGCGTGCCGCTCGATCAGCGCCACTGCGCGCTCGGTTTCATTGAACGGCGTCACCATCACCGTCGCGCCCGTTTCTAACGGCACGCCGACCGAATCGGGTTGCGCGTGCGGGTAATTCGAAGGCGTGCTGGGCACCGTGCCCCACAGGCCGTAGTCGTGCATACCATGCCAAGCGCCTTCGAACTTGAGCACTTTGTTGCGCTTGGTATACGCCCGAGCGATACGCAGCGCGTAGAAAGTGGCCTCGGTTCCCGACCCCGTGTAGAGGATCTGATCCGCGCACGGGATGGCCGCAACCAAGCGCTTGGCCAACTCGATCTCGTGCTCGTTCAGGAAGTAGTAGGTCGTACCCTTGCCAAGCTGCGCCGCCACCGCGGCCGCTACGCCAGCGTGCGCATGGCCCAGCAACACCGGTCCGGAACTCAAGTGGTAGTCAATGTATTCGCGCCCGGCGACATCCCACACCCGGCTGCCGTCGCCGCGCTGCACGACGAGATTGAGTTCGGGCGGCAGAATGAATAGACCGAGGCCCCCGCCCGCCAGATACTTGCTCGCATCGGCGAGCAAGCGGGTTTGCTTTTCGTTGCTGCTGGAAGTGATGGTGTCCATGCTGGTGCACTCGCTAGAGAAAGTTCGCGCAAGCGCTTACGTTATCACGTTTGCCGCAGCCCGTCGTCGCGAGCAGCTGTTGCTACCCGAACGCCGCAATCGCAGGCTGGGTTGATCCAAATCAAATATCGCCGCGCGGCAGGGCATAGCATTCTTTCCGTCACCGCAGATGCAGGAAAGTCTGCCATGTATAACTCACCGCTACAGTACTGCCCGATCTGTAAGCAACACGTCGCGTTGGATCAAAGCAAAGATGAGTGCGCAGCCCAGAACAAATGCAAGACCGACGCATGCCCGCTCGCGCATCTGTTCATCAAGCCAAGCGCGCGCGCAGCAAAAGCGCGGAAAAGCAGCAAGGTGCAGCGCAGCTAGCATCGAAAGCATGGACGTGACACTGTCGAAGTTGACGGGCGGCGATCGGCGCTCGATCGGACGCGCGAACGAGGTGGTTGGCGCCGTCCTGCAGCAGCCAGCGCTGTTCGCACACATCATGCGCGGTTTGTCAGATGCAGATCCGGTGGTGCGCGTTCGCTGCGCTGATGTCGCCGAGAAAGTCAGCGCTATTCGACCCGACGTGCTGCGCGGGCATGCGGCGCGGCTGATCCAAATGGCGCAATCGCCACAGCCGGAACTGCGCTGGCACGCGGCGCAGATGCTACCGCGCCTGGCATTGACGCTGACGCAGCGAGAGCGTGTCTATTCGGTTTTGTTCGCGCAACTGGCCGACGATAGCCGCATCGTCCGGGCGTGCGCGCTCGAGGCGCTGGCCGACTTGGCGCAAGGCGACCCAAGCTTGCGCGCGCACGTGACCGAAGCCCTTGCCACCGCCGCAGCCAGCGGCAGTGCCGCGCTGAAAGCGCGCAGCCGCAAGCTGCTGACCCGCTGCCAAGATTGGGTATGCGCATGATGCAGCCTCACGTGCATCTTGCCTACGCACCGCGCGGCGCCGGCGTGATGTGCGCCATGTTTTATGTGGCCAACGACGCCGATGTCTATGGTTGGTATTGCGGCGCGCGCGCCAACGAGCAGCCGGCAAGCTTTTTCATGCTGGAGTATTTCTACTCCACACACGCGACGGCGTTTTATCGAACCCACGTCAGCGACGTCTACGCCGATTGGTATCTTGCGTTCCCGCCCATCGAGCAGCCCACCGACCAGCCGCCCGTGCCCGAGGCGATCTGTCACGAACTCGAACATCTGCAAGACGTGTTCGCGCGCGAATGGTTGTTCTACTCGACCGATGCCGATCGCGCAAAGCAAACCGCCGCCTACCGAAGCTTGGGTTTGCCCTTGCAGGGCGTAAACATCGACTCGCAACGCCTTAACAAACTCGTGAAGGAAGCCCCGGTGTGGACCTATTCCACGCACGGGTTCGACCTAAACGTGCTGGAGCACCTTGCGGCGAACTGGTCTTTGGATTACCGGCCACAGTAATACTCCATTGTTCAGTGTGATACTTATTTACAGTGGTGTAGTAGCGACAGTATATGCATAACCCGCCTCAACGGAGTCAGCCATGACCGCGAAAGAAATCAAATTCCACGACAACGCGCGCGCGAAAATCTGCGACGGCGTCAACATGCTCGCCAACGCCGTCAAGGTGACCCTTGGACCTAAGGGGCGCTTGGTCGTGTTGGAGCGCGCGTTCGGAGCGCCCACCGTGATCAATTCCGGCGTCAAAGTGGCCAAGGAAATCGAGCTGACCGACAAGTTCGAGAACATGGGCGCACAGCTCATTCGCGAAGTGGCGAGCAAGACTTCGGAGATGGCCGGCGATGGCACGACGACCGCGACCGTACTCGCCCAAGGAATCGTCAGCGAGGGCATGAAGTATGTCGCCGCCGGCATGAACCCGATGGATTTGAAACGCGGCGTCGACAAAGCCGTGGACTGTGTCGTAGCGGAGCTCAAAGCCATCGCCAAGCCATGCCAGAGCAGCAAGGAGATCGCGCAAGTTGCCACGATCTCGGCCAATGGTGACACCGGCATCGGCGAGATCATCGCGCAGGCGATGGATAAAGTGGGCAAGGAAGGCGTCATCACTATCGAAGACGGCCGCACCTTGCAGAACGAATTGGAGATCGTCGAGGGCATGCAGTTCGACCGCGGCTACCTGTCGCCCTACTTC
>CAZAWU010000365.1:0-2942 GCA_964488915.1 uncultured Burkholderiales bacterium | reverse complement strand
AGGAGCATGAGCGGGATGGCGTACTTGAGGAAGAGGCTACTGCGGCGCATGGCTAGTCGATGCGATCCTGCATCGCTGCTGTTGGCGGGGGTATACTTATCATCTCTTGGAAGCAAGAGTGCCGAGCATGGGAAGCATCGCAACTCCGGAAGCCTTGGTGTTGAAGTGGGAGGAGATCGTGCGCGATCCGAGTTTGCGCGATCTGCCGTACAAAATCGAACTCAACGCCTGGGGAAAGATCGAAATGAGTCCGGCCAAGGTGCGTCACTCGCGCGTGCAAGGCTACATCGCGTTGGAGTTGGGGCGTCAACTTACGGGCGGCGAGATGCTGCCGGAGTGTCCGGTGCTGACCGCCATCGGCGTGCGCGTACCTGATGTCGCTTGGGCGTCGGAAGCGTTCATGCGCTTGCACGGTGCGGCGAGTGTGCTTCCGCAGGCACCGGAGATCTGCGTGGAAGTCGTGTCCGAATCGAACACCCAGGCCGAGATTGACGAAAAGATACACGTTTACTTGGCGGCGGGCGCCAAAGAAGTATGGATCGCGACGGAGGCGGGCGAGCTTCACTATTTCGACGCTAAAGGGGAGAAAAGCGCGAGCCAATTCTCCGTCGCGCTGAAGCTGCCAAAGCCGTAGGATTGGACCATGGGAAATATCGCGCCGCGCGAAACCCTCATCATGAGATGGGAGGAAGTCCTTCGCGACCCAACCCTGCGCGATCTGCCGTATAAGATTGAGCTCAACGCATGGGGGAAGATTGAAATGAGCCCCGCGCGCGCGCGACATGCGCGACTTCAGGCGTACTTTACGGCAGCGTTGACCAACCAGCTTCCACACGGGGTCGTGTTCACCGAGTGCCCAGTGTTGACGAGTATTGGATTGCGTGTACCGGACGTCGCTTGGGCATCGCAGCCGTTCATGGAGTTGCATGGTTCGGCCGAGATCTTGCCAAGAGCGCCGGAAATCTGCGTGGAGGTAACGTCGGCGTCGAACACCAATGCTGAAGTGACCGAGAAGATTCGAGCCTTCCTCGAAGCGGGCGCCGAAGAAGTATGGATCGCTACTGAGGCGGGTGAACTGCATTACTTCGATGCCTCGGGCGAACGGGCGGCAAGCGGATTTGCTGTCACGCTGGATCCTCCAAAGCTTTGAGCTCATTTTGGACGAAGAGCCGGTGTTCATCGTATGACTTCGTCGGCGCGCGCCATGATCGATTCAGGCAGCTTGATGCCCAGCGCTTTTGCGGTCTTCACGTTCACCATCAGTTTGATGTTCGACATTTGCTCGACTGCCAGATCGCCGGGCTTCGCGCCTTTCAGTATTCGATCGACGTATCGCGCGGCATTGTGAAAGCTAACGAAACCGAACGACCCATAGGAGAGCAGGCCGCCTGCTTCGGTCGTTGGGTTGATATCCGAAAAGATTGGCAGTTTTGCCTCAAGGCCAGCGGCCGCAGCGAGTTCGCCGTTGAGGTAAAACACCGGGCTCCAGATTTGCAGCACGGCGTCTGCGTTAGCCGTTTTCGCTGAAGTAAAGGCAGCCTTGAGTTCCCGAGCGGAGCGGACTTCGATCGTCTGGATTTGCAGACCCATGCTTGGGCCCAGCCGCTTCGCCTCGTCGACTTGACGCTCACCGAAGCCCCGGTGCCATAGCACAGCGACGCGCGCCGCGTTGGGAAGCGCTTCTTTGATCAGCTCCAAACGCTTGCCGACCAACTCCGAGTTCGCAGTGAACGCGCCGGTAACGCTGCCGCCGGGGCGGCGATAACTTGCGATCCACCCTGCCGCGATCGGATCTTCCAAGTAACCGGTAAACACGATCGGGACCGTTTTGCTGATAGTCAGCACCGCTCGCAGTGCGGGTTCGTTGGCTATGACGATGACGCTGGCTTTGAGTTGCACCAACTCTCGGGCGATCGCCGGGACCTTTTCGAGATCGCCGAGTGCGGTGCGCACCTCAAAGCGCATGTTCTTACCGTCTTCGTAGCCGTATTGCTTTAAGCCCTCCCGCAATGCCTGGACGACTGGATCGGTGACGGGTGGATGCGTGATGAGCATGCCGACCACCGGCAGGGGCTTTTGGTTCTGAGCTCCCGCAAGCTTCGCAAGCAGTGATGGCAAGGCGAGCGCAAGGAGGGTGTGGCGGCGCTTCATCGAATCACCTCATCCGCCCGCAAAAGGATCGACTCTGGAATCTTGATGCCGAGTGCGCGAGCGGTCTTGACGTTTAGCGTCAGCCTGAAAGTGGAAAGCTGTTCAACGGGCAGATCCGCGACCTTCGCGCCTTTCAACAAGCGGTCGACATAGTAGGCGGCGCGCTCCCAGTTCTCTGGAACGAATGAGCCGTAGGACAGCAAACCGCCCCCTTCGACGTATTGCGCGTACTCGCTCACGCTGGGCAGCTTTGCCTCGAGCGCAAGTTGCGCGATCCGGCTTCGGTTAATCCAGAAGACGGGAGAAAACGTCATGAACAGCGCTTCGGCGCGTGCGTTGACCGCGTACCGGAACGCAGGTTCCAGCGCATTGGTACTGGTTACATCGAAGGCATGCAATTCAAAGCGCAGTGACCGCGCTGCCGCCTCTAGCTGGCCAAGCTGATGTTGACCGAAGTTCGAGTCCCAAAACACCGCCACACGCGAAATGGCCGGAGCCAAGTCACGCAACATCTCAAGGCGTTTCGAAACTAAGACGGCATCAGCAGAGAATATTCCGGTGACATTGCCTCCAGGGCGTGCGTAACTCTCGATCAGCTGCAAGTCGATAGGATTGCGCGCCGCCACCCCCGCCAGCACGATCGGGACCCTGTTGGTCGCGTTGATGAGGGCGCGCGCTGCGATTTCATTCACCACGAGTACCGCTGCCGGTTGCAGTTCGATCAGTTCCTGCGCGAGAGCAGGGACGCGCTCCAGCCGGCCGAGCGCCGTACGCGCTTCGATCTTGATGTT
>CAZAWU010000364.1:0-2947 GCA_964488915.1 uncultured Burkholderiales bacterium | reverse complement strand
GAGTGAGCGCGTGGTGATCTTCGTCGATGAGATCGACTCCACCTTGAGTCTCGACTTCACTGACGACTTCTTCGCGGCGATACGCTCTTTCTACAACGCGCGTGCGCAGCATGCCGCACTGAAGCGCTTGTCGTTTGTACTGATCGGTGTGGCGACACCGGGCGATCTGATTCAGGACCCGAGTCGCACGCCGTTCAACATCGGCCAGCGCGTCGAGCTTACCGATTTTAGTTGCGACGAGGCGCTGCCGCTTGCTCAGCGGCTCGGCTTGCCCGACGCGACTATGCGCAGTGTGTTGGAGCAAGTATTGAGCTGGACCGGCGGTCACCCGTATCTGACGCAACGTGTGTTCCGCGAATTGGCGCTGCGCCCGCATATGGCCGGCAGCGCCAAGGCCGTCGGCCAGCTGATCGCCGAGATGTTCTTCGGTGATTGCTGTCAGACGGACAACAACGTCCAATTCGTGCGCGACATGCTGACCAAGCGCGTACCGGAGCAAAAGCGCTATGAAGTTCTGCATACTTACTTGCAGATTTGGTGGGGGCGCCGCGTCGCCGACGAAGAGCAATCGCTGGTCAAGACACATTTGAAGCTTGCCGGCGTCGTTTGCCGCCGAGAAGCCGGCTTGGAAGTGCGTAACCAAATCTATCGCCGGATCTTCAATCGGGCCTGGGTGCAAAGCCATATGCGCGTGAATTGGAGCAAGCGCCTAAAGTGGGCGCAAGCGATCGCTTCCGCATTGTTGATTGCGCTGGTGTCCGTATACGCCTTGCAGCAACATCAAGTTGCACGCGAAAAGGAGAGAGCAGCCACCGTTCTGGCCGAAGCAAACGAAGCGCTGGAGCAAGCGCGCGCTCAGGAAGAAGCCGCGCGAAAGCTTGCAGAGGAAAGACGGCTAGCCGCGACGCAGCAAAGCGAGTTGGCGGAGCGGCGACACCTGGAAGCGGAGACCGCGCGCCAGCGCGCCGCGACACTGGCGCAAGCTGAGCGCACAGCGAAACTCAGGGCACAGCGCTTGGCCGCCGCGGAACGGCGCGCGCGAAAGGAGATCGCGAAACAAACCGAACTGGCCAAACGCAACGAAGCGGATGCTGCTTACGAAAGAGCGCGCGCCACAAGCGCGGAGAAGAGCGCACACGAGTACGAAGCGATGCTGCGGCGTTCCGGCGCGCTGATCAAGAAGTAGCCGTACGCGCCAGGAAGGAGTTAGAACATGACAACGAAAGCGAGAATTTTCATCAGCTACAAGCGCAATGTCGAGCCGGATGCGCCGTTGGCGCACGCTTTGTTCGACGCGTTGAGCGCCGATCACGAAGTCTATCTCGACGAGAAAATTCCAATCGGCACCGTTTGGGCACAACAGATCGAGCGTCAAATTCGCGAAGCGGACTTCCTCATTGTGTTGCTCTCCAAGTACTCAGTGCAGAGCCAAATGGTGGTTTCGGAAATCAAGCATGCGCATCACTGCGCCAGCGGACACGACGGGCGCCCGCGCATCTTGCCGATCCGCGTCGATATGCACGCTCAGTTGCCGTATCCGCTCAGCGCCTACTTGGATCACATTCAGGCGGCGTTCTGGAGCAGCACGCAAGACACACCTGGCTTGCTGCAACAGCTGCGCGGTGCGATCCACCAAGGGCAATTTGCGGGTTCTGAAGCGGCGCCAGCACCAGTGTCAGCGCCAGCGCCGGCGTCATGCGTTTTCTCTGATGCGCAGCCGTTGAGCATCAAGAAATTCGAAGCGCCAGAGGGCACCATGGCGGTCGAATCCGCCTTCTACATCGACCGCGACTCCGATGTGTTAGCGCTGGGCGCGCTTGAAGAACAAGGCGCTACGATAACCATCAAGGGCGCGCGGCAGATGGGGAAGAGCTCGTTGCTCAACCGGTTGGTGGCGAAGGCGGGCGCGCTCGGGAAGCGGGTCGCGTTTCTCGATTTCCAGTTATTCGAGCGCCCCGCGCTGGAAAGCGCCGATACCTTCCTGCGCCAGTTCTGCTTCTGGTTAACCGATCAGCTTGGTATCCCCGACGCGCTGGACAAGCACTGGACGCAGGCGCTTGGACCGGTGGCCTGCTGCACGCGCTACATGGAACGTTACGTGCTGCCGCAGCTTGACGCCCCGGCCGTTTTCGCGCTCGACGAAGTCGATGCGATGCTGTCGACTAAATTTCGCAGCGATTTCTTCGGCATGTTGCGTAGTTGGCACAACCAGCGCGCGATGAGCCCAGTCTGGCGCAAGCTCGACTTGGTGCTGGTTGTGTCCACCGAACCGTACCAACTCATCAGCGACTTGAACCAGTCGCCCTTCAACGTCGGCATCAATGTCGAATTGGGGGATTTCACCGCGGCGCAAGTGGCCGAACTCGACCGCCGCTACGGCATGCCGTTCAGCGCCGATCAATTGGTTCAGCTCATGAGTTTGGTCGGAGGACATCCGTACCTGACCCGCCGTGCGCTGCACCTGGTGGCAACCAAGAAAGTGGGCGCCGCACGTGACATCCTCGCGCACGCCGCTGACGATCAAGGCCCGTTCGGCGACCATTTGCGCCATCATCTGTTCCGCTTGCATAACCAGGCGGATCTGGTGCGAGGTCTTCTGCATATCATCAAGAACCAAGGCCGCCTCGATGATGTCGTGTTCTTCCGCTTATCGAGTGCGGGTTTGGTCAAGCGTGTCGGTAGGACGATCGTGCCGCGCTGCCAGATCTATGCGGAATACTTTGCTTCGAGGTTAAGCGATGGATAAGTACGACCAGTATTGCGTGAAGAATATAATGGGATAAGACGAATCACGTTGTACTGCTAGGTGTAACGATGCCTTGCATGCGCCGCCAACCCAACATCTCGCGTGGAGCACGAGTCATTAATTATAGGGACCGCAAGAACGCAACCAGCGCTGCCCGATCTTCGCGCTCGAGCTTGGCGAACGCCTCACGTGCCAGCGTTG
>CAZAWU010000363.1:0-2952 GCA_964488915.1 uncultured Burkholderiales bacterium | reverse complement strand
GTCTTCGCTCTTCACGCGGTAGAACGACGCCACCGGGCCAAAGAACTTGTCGCGGAAGGCCGGGTTGCCCGGTTTGATGTCGGCGAGAATGGTCGTCTGCATGAACGAGCCGGGGCGCTCAATTCGTTTGCCGCCCATTAACAGCGTGGCGCCGCCCTTCACGACGGCGTCCACCTGTGCCAGCAGTTGCACCAGCGCGGCTTCGGTGGACAGCGGACCGTGGGTGGTCTTCTCGTCCATCGGGTCGCCCGGCTTCAAAGCTTCCAGGGCGCTCTTGAACCGTGCCAAAAATTTGTCTGCGATGGCATCCAGTGCGTATTTCAGCGATCGCGGACGGTGAATTCAGGCTGATCGTAGACGCTGTTTCAGCGTAATGATGGACGACCAGGAGTCACGCGAGTGAAGTAGGAGTCAATGATAGCGGAATCGTCCGCGATGAGTTTGAAATCGGGTCTGAATCATGGCTTGATTTTCTTGCGCATCGACTCGCCTTTGAGCGTGATCTTGTGAGCTGCGTGCACGATGCGATCGAGGATGGCATCGGCAAGAGTAGGATCGGTGAGCCATTCATGCCAGGCGTTCACGGGTAGTTGACTGGTGATGAGGCTAGCGCGCGTACCGACGCGATCATCGAGCAGTTCGAGCAAATCACTGCGCTCGGAAGCGGCGATCGGCGCGATAGCGAAATCATCGATCACCAGCAGATCTAAGCGCGCGAGCTGCGCCAAGCGTCTGGGGAACGAGCCATCGCCGTGCGCGATGCGCAACTCCTCGAGCAAGCGCGGCGCGCGCACGTAGAGCACGCTAAAGCCCGAGCGCGCGGCCTGCTGGGCCAGCGCACAGGCCAACCAGGTCTTGCCCACGCCCGTTGCCCCCGTGATCAAGACGTTGTGAGCGTGGCGCAGCCAATCAGCGCCGGCTAGGCTGGTGATGAGAGTGCGATCCAGCCCGCGCGAAGCGCGCCAGTCGATCTCCTCAATGCAGGCCGAGGAGATCTTGAGCTTGGCGGTCTTCAGCAGCCGGGCCAGTCGTTTCTCGTCGCGCCAATGGATTTCGCCTTGCACCAGCATGGCGAAGCGCTGCTCGAAACCCAAGGCGCTCGCCGCGCTTTGGGTGGCTTGCTGCTGCAGCGCGGCCAGCATGCCGTCTAAGCGCAGCTTACGTAGTTGATCTAGGGTATGTTCATCGATCATCGTGATCTCCTCGAGAGGTGTGACGGTTGGGGGGGTGAAGCTAGTGGTAGTACTGAGAGCCGCGCACGTTCTCGTGCAGCGGTAAGCTCGTTTGCTCGGCGGCTGTGTCGTTGAGCGCCTGGCGATCCAGGCCGTTGTCGAGAATGGATTTGACGCTGCGATAACGAGTAGCGCCGAGGCGAAGCGCCCGGGCGCAAGCCGCTTCCAAGCGTGCTTCGCCATACTGGCGCGCCAGGCGCAACAAACCCAGACAAGCGCGATAGCCTTGCTCGGGATGCGGGCGCGACTCCATCTGCCAGCGCACCAACTGCGCACAGGCGGGCCCGATACGCGCGCCCCAGTCGATCAAGCGCTGCGGGCTCCATTGCAGATGGGCGCGATGCGCCGCCGGCATGTGATCGGGCAGCGTGCTATGGGTGCCGCGCCGCGAGTTGTAAGCGTGTACAGCGACGCGCTCGCGGTTGATGAACACCTCCACCGTGGCGCCGCAGATGCGCAGCCACGCCTCGGCGCGCACGAAGCGATGCGGCACGCTGTAGTAGTGGCCATCGAGCTCGACGTGATAGTCGATGTTGACGCGGGCGCGCTTGAAACACGCCAGGCGAAGCGCCTGCGCCGGTAAGGCTTTGAGCGCAGGGCGCTCGATCGCCTCGAATGCACTTGAGCGCGAACCCGGCAACTTCTTGAAGGCGCGCGCGTTCAGCTCGGTGAGCAGCTCGGCAATAGCGGTGTTGAGCTCGCGCAGGCTAAAGAAACGCCGATTGCGCAGCCGAGCCAGAATCCAGCGTTCTACGATTTGCACCGCCACCTCGACCTTGGGCTTGTCGCGAGGATGGGCGGGGCGTGCGGGTAGCATCGTCGTGGTGTAGTGGCTACAGAATTCCTCGACCAGACGATTGACTTCCGGCTCGTAGCGATCGGGGCGTGCGATGAGCGCACGTGTCTGATCCGGCACGATCAAGCGCGGCACGCCGCCGAAGAAGGTAAGGGCCGCAATCAAGGAACCAAGCCAGTCGTGCGCGCTTTGGCTCGCCGTGGCGCAGGCGTAGGTGTAGTTCGACGCCCCCAGCACTGCCACAAAGATCTGCGCGCGCTTAATCTCGCCGGTAGCCGCATCGATGATCGGCATGCTTTGACCGGCGTAGTCGATGAAGAGCTTCTCGCCGGCCACGTGCGTCTGGCGCATCGAACGCTTCAGCCCGGCAGCGAAGGCGCGATACTTCACGCAGAAGCTGGTGTACTTGTAGGCGTGGGCGTTGCCACGGGCGTATTCTTCCCACAGCAGCGTCAACGTCACGCCCGGGCGCTTGAGCTCTTGGTGCACCCAAGCGAAATCCGGCTCTAGTTGCCGGCTGGTGCGCGCTACCGGCGACGGAAACAAGCGCGCCTCCAGTGCTTCGTCGCTCAAGGCTTCAGCCGCCTGCCAATCGAGCTCGGCGGCGCGGGCGAGCAGCACAAACTTGCCCGCCGTGGACTTGGAAATGCCCAGCGAACGACCAATCTGGGAGTAGGTAAGGCCTGCTTCGTAGTGCAGGCGCAGTGTTTGTCGAATCTTGCGCATCGTGATCCTGGGTGTGGGCATCGTGGTCCGAAGAAAAATCGGCCACTATGCCCGTCAGTTCACTTGCGCGAAGCTCCTATCGTCCGCGATCAGGCCGAAACGGCGTCCACGATCAGTTTGAAACGCCGTCCGCGATCAATTTGAAATGCCGTCTACGATCCCGCTGAAATCACCGTCCGTGATGGGCTGAAATACGCA
>CAZAWU010000362.1:0-2958 GCA_964488915.1 uncultured Burkholderiales bacterium | reverse complement strand
TCGTCCTCGACTACTAGTATGCTTGCGCCCATGCCCTTCTCAACTTGCTGCCCGAAGGGCAGCGTAACTCATTCAGTTTACAGAAATATTACAGTCAGCGTCGGCGCGGCGAGAGCCCGGCGCAGGCCCAATAAGCGTATGATTCAATGCCGAAAGCTACCGCTGGAATCGACCAGATGAACGCCCGCGACGACACCGTGTTGCCCACTGAAATCACATTGCACCAGCAGTCGGAACTGCTGGAACTCGCTTACGCGGACGGCAAGCGCTTCCGCCTATCATTCGAGTTCTTGCGCGTGTACTCCCCTTCCGCGGAGGTGCGCGGCCACGGTCCGGGGCAAGAAACGCTGCAAGTGGGCAAGCGCGGCGTCAAGATTGAAGCGCTCGAACCCGTGGGTAACTATGCGGTACAGCCGAGTTTCTCTGACGGCCACAACACCGGCATCTATTCCTGGGAATATTTGCATGAGATCGGCGCCAACCACGCGCGCCTGTGGCAAGAATATTTGGACAAACTACAGCGCGCCGGCGCCAGCCGCGATCCGCTCACGATAGCCAAGCGTTCCGGCGGAACTGAAAAACCATGAGCGCGCCTTCCGATTCCGAACCCGGCGCCGGCGGCACGACGCACTTCGGCTACCAACGCGTCGCCGAGAACGACAAGTCGCGCCGCGTCGGCGCGGTGTTTCGCTCCGTTGCCGGCAAGTACGACGTCATGAACGACCTGATGTCGGGCGGCATGCACCGGCTGTGGAAACGCTTCGCCATCGAGCGCGCCAATTTGCGGCCGGGCGAACGCGTGCTCGATGTGGCCGGCGGCAGCGGCGACATCGCCGCGGCCTGCGCGAAGAAAGTCGCAACCGCTGCCAAGGGTGGCGGTGAAGTTTGGCTCACCGACATCAATTCCGCCATGCTCACCGTAGGGCGCGACCGTCTGCTGCAGCAAGGCTTGGTGCTGCCACTGGCGCAATGCGACGCGGAGCGTCTGCCGTTTCGCGACAGCTATTTCGATTGCGTGACCGTCGCCTTCGGCCTGCGCAACATGACGCACAAAGAACACGCGCTCGCGGAGATGTGCCGCGTGCTGCGCGCGGGCGGGCGCTTGCTGGTACTAGAGTTTTCCAAGATCTGGGCGCCGCTGAAAGGCGCGTACGACGCCTACTCGTTCAACGTGCTGCCGAAGCTCGGCAAGCTGATCGCAAAAGACGAGGATGCCTACCGCTATCTCGCCGAATCGATCCGCATGCACCCGGATCAAGAACAGCTGAAAGCGATGATGCAGACCGCGGGCTTCGGTAAAGTCGAATACCATAACTTGAGCGCCGGGGTGGTAGCGCTGCATGTCGGGATCAAGTTTTGAATTCGGCAGTGAATGCATACTATCTGTAGATTATTTCCGTAAGCCCCTCCAATTCTGATTGATGATGGTTTACTGATGAAGGTATACCATGTTCGACGCCACCCTAAACAACATCGCAGCGCGGCTCATCAACCATTTGCTTAAAGCCGCAAGCTGGGCCACCGCACGTTTGCAGCCGCACGCGAGCAAGACATTCGAGGTGCGCGCGCCGCTCAACACCACGCGCTTGATCGTCGCGCCCGACGGTCTGCTACAAGCCGCACCCGCCGAGGCCACACCTGAAGTCACTATCACCCTGAGCGCCGGGCAGTGGCTACGCCTGATGGCGCGCGACAAGGCGGCGCTGCAAGATGCGGTCATCACCGGCGATAGCGAGTTCGCCGCGGCGTTGTCGCACGTCGCGCAGCATCTCGAGTGGGATTTCGAAGAGGACTTGAGCCGCGCTGTCGGCGATGTGGCTGCGCATCGCATCGCTGGGGCTGTGCGTCAAGCCGCAATCTGGCGCAAGGACACTCTCGCGAACACCGCCGAAACGGTCAAGGAATATCTAACCGAAGAAAAGCCCGTGATCGCCTCGCGCGAAGCCGTGGAACAATTCACACGCGACGTCGAGCAACTGCGCGAGCAGGTCGAGCGTCTGGCCACGCGCATCGAGAAGTTGTAAGCGGCCCCGAGCCGCGCGACGCGGTGCGGTCAGGCGCGCACGCGCCCAAGGTAGAATCGCCCCATGCGTTTCATCCGCCTGGTCAAGATCATCTACGTCGTCCTGCGCTACGGGTTGGATGAATTTCTCGGCGCGCACGACCGCCTGCGTATCTTCCACCGTCTCATTCGCGTCGTTCTGTTCTGGCATCGCCCGCAAGGCTCGCGCGCGCTGCGCCTACGCTTGGCGCTCGAGCACCTTGGTCCGCTGTTCGTGAAGTTCGGCCAGTTGCTGTCGGTGCGCCCCGACTTGATCCCCTACGACATCATCGAGGAATTGTCCAAGCTGCAAGACAAGGTGCCGCCGTTTCCGAACACTCAAGTAGTGACGGCGCTCGACGCGGCCTACGGCGAAGCGCATCAGAACGTGTTTCGCGAGATCACCGCTGAACCGGTGGCGAGCGCTTCCATCGCGCAAGTGCACTTCGGTGTGCTCGCGCAAGGCAAGGACGCGGGCAAGCAGTGCGCCATCAAGATCGTGCGCCCCGGCATCGAGCAAACCATCAAAGAAGATATCGGTTTGCTCGAAATTCTGGCCGGCTTCATCGAGCGCGCCTTCAGCGAAGGCAAGCGCTTGCGCCCGAAGGCCATCGTGCGCGAGTTCGAGAAGACCATGAACGACGAGCTCGACATGATCCGCGAGGCCGCGAACGCCAGCCAGCTCAAACGCAACTTCGCCGACGGCCGCTTGCTCTACGTGCCGGAAGTGTTTTGGGATTACTGCCGCCCGCGCGTGCTGGTCATGGAGCGCATCGACGCCATCCCGGTCAACGCAATCGAAGAGTTAAAGCGCCACCGCGTCGACATCAAACGTCTTTCACGCGAAGGTGTGGAGATCTTTTTCACGCAGGTGTTCCGCGACGCGTTCTTTCACGCCGACATGCACCCCGGCAACA
>CAZAWU010000361.1:0-2990 GCA_964488915.1 uncultured Burkholderiales bacterium | reverse complement strand
AGCAGCCTTTGTACCTTGCATGAGCATCAACGGCGCCCATTGGGGCATGTTTCATCCGCACGTCGAAGACGGCCGCTTGGTAGCGGTTGAGCCCTTCGAGCGCGATCCCAACCCATCCGATCTCATTCGTGACATGCCTGCCGCGGTACACGCATCGAACCGCGTCGCGCAGCCGGCGATCCGCAGAGGTTGGCTCAACGGTAAAAAAGACGGGCGCGGCGCCGACGCGTTCGTGCACGTTTCGTGGGACGAAGCGCTCGATGCGATCGAGCGCGATCTGCGCCGCGTCAAAGATCAGCACGGCAACGAGGCGATCTTCGCGGGCTCGTACGGGTGGGCCTCGGCCGGACGCTTTCATCACGCCCAGACGCAGCTCAAGCGCTTCTTGAACACCATCGGCGGCTTCGTCGATCAGGTGCAGACCTATTCCTACGCGGCGGGACAAACCATCTGCCCGCATGTTACCGGCGATAACCGCATTCTGTTCGGCGGCGTATCGACCACGTGGCCGGCGATTCTGGCGAACGCCAACTTTATCGTCTGCTTCGGCGGCCTCAATCTGCACAACGCGAAGATCGCCTCGGGCGGCGCCGCTGCACATGCGACGCGCGGTTGGGTCGAACAGGCGGGTACCAAACATATCGACATTCTCGCCATCGGCCCGACGCGCGAAACCCTGGAAGACGCCGCGCACTGCGAATGGTTGCCGCTGCGTCCGTGCACCGATACCGCACTGATGCTGGGCATCGCCCACACTTTGGTGGACGAAGGTCTGCACGATCGCGCGTTTCTCGACAAGTACACGCACGGCTACGCGCGCTTCGAGCCGTACCTGCTCGGCGCCAGCGACGGAAAGCCAAAATCCGCAGAATGGGCGGCCAACATCACCGCAGTCCCGGCGCAGCGCATCAAAGAGCTAGCGCGCAAGATGGCGCGCTCGAAAACGTTCCTCACCGGCAGTTGGTCGTTGCAACGCCAAGACGCGGGGGAGCAGCCGATGTGGATGATGATTACGCTCGCGGCGATGCTCGGGCAAATCGGCCTGCCCGGGCGCGGTGTCGCGTTCGGCTACGGTTCCATGGGCAACCGCGGCGAGCCGCGCGCGCACGTATCCTCTCCTTCCATGCCGAGCTTGGGCAATCCGCTGCGACGCTACATTCCAGTGGCGCGCTTGGCGGATATGCTGCTCAATCCGGGCAAGCAGATTCCCTACAACGGCGCGACGCTCACCTATCCAGACGCGAAAATCGTTTGGTACGCCGGCGGCAATCCGTTCCACCACCACCAAGACCTCAACAATCTGGTGCGCGCGCTGCAGAGGCCGGAAACGATCATCGTCAACGAACTGTGGTGGACGGCGATGGCGAAACACGCCGACATCGTGTTGCCCGCGTGCACGACGCTGGAGCGCAACGACATGAGCGGCGCACCTACCGACCGCTTCGTCGTCGCGCTCAAGAAGCAAATCGAACCAGTCGGCCAAGCGCGCCCCGAGTACGATATCTTCAGCGAATTGGCGCGCCGCTTTGGCACGCTGGAGACGTTTACCGAAGGGCGCGACGAGATGGGCTGGCTGCGCTGGATCTACGACGACTTCCGCGCGCGCGCTGAGCGTATCGACATCGAGCTGCCGCACTTCGACGCGTTCTGGGCGCAAGGCTATGCGGAGCTTCCGCAGCGCCCGCTTGAGTACACGCTGTTCGAAGATTTCCGCCGCGATCCAGGCGCACACGCGCTAAAGACGCCCTCGGGCAAATTCGAGATCTATTCCGACAAGATCGCTTCGTTCAACTACGCCGACACACCGGCGCATCCAACTTGGATCGAGCCGCAGGAATGGCTCGGCAACGCCGGGAACGAGATGCTCCATCTTGTGTCCACGCAGCCGCCGACGCGCTTGCACGGTCAGCTCGACGGCGTCGGCGTCTCGAAGCAGTCGAAACTCAACGGCCGCGAGCCGGTGTTCATGCATCCACAGGACGCCAGCGCACGCGGTATCGTCGACGGCACGCTGGTTGAATTGAGCAACGCACGCGGGCGTTGTCTCGCCTCCGCGGTGTTGAGCGAGAACGTCATGTCAGGGGTGGTGCAATTGCCCACGGGTGCATGGTACGAAGCCGCCGAAGCGGGGATCCCAGACTCCCTTGAGGTGCACGGCAATCCGAACGTCCTGACGCCGAATCACCCCACCAGCAGTTTGTCGCAAGCGCCCGCGCATCACAGCACGCTCGTGGCGGTGCGGCGCTACAACGACATGCCGCCGCCGGTGCGAGCGCATGAACCGCCGCGATTCGAGTCGGCCGCTGGTGGCGCATCGAATCCGGCTGTGCCGGATCCCCGGATTACGCTGCGCTAATGCGGGCCACGCGATTGCCCGCAGCAACGCGGGGACGCCGCTACCGCTCGATGTTGTAGTCGATCGTCACCACCACACGCGCGGTCTTGTCGACCGTGGTCTTGTCGTAGGTGCCACCGTAGTCGCTCGATTCAACGCTGGCGCCTGCCGGTAAGATGTAAAAGGCGCCTTGCGATGCCGAGCGCATGGCGCCGACCTTGACGCTACCCACCTTGGCAAACTCCTCGGCGCGCTTCTGCGCGTTCTGCGTAGCAGCGCCGATGAGCGACATCTTAATTTCTTCCAGATTGGAAACGAGATAGAGCGGCGCGCTGTAGTACACAGGCAGTCCCTCGGCTTCGAGTTGCAGCGCGGCCTTGTGTGCGGCGGTGATCTTGGCCAGATCTTTGGTCGTCGTGACCAGCTCCTGCGTCGCAACGAAACCTTTCTGCACCTGGTGCACGCGCCCGCTCGCGGTTTCTTCCTCGACCATGTTCGGCGTCACGTTCTCGTTGCCTTCCTTGAGCGCGCTCTTGTCGAAGCCTTGCTTGCTCAAGAACGCATCCAGCGCGGGGCGCTGCCTACGCAGCGCGGCGAGGGTGTCCGCGAAGCTTTCTCCCTGCACGCGCAGACCGATGGTCCACTCCGCGTAGTC
>CAZAWU010000360.1:0-3007 GCA_964488915.1 uncultured Burkholderiales bacterium | reverse complement strand
CCAACTTGCTTCTTATCCATGTTGCCTCCTCCTTAGCGTTGAAGTGCCCTATGGTGACGAGTGTTATTCTTGGCGCGCGCAGTATGGCATAGACTGCACCCGGCGTAACCTACTAGCAGAAAGCGCAACGGACGCGCCGCAGCATGCCGTTATACTGTGCAGCCGCGCGCAGTTCGCCAATCAGACGACCGGAGCCCGCTGGAATGGACAAAGCCTCGGACAAACATGCGACTACGGTGCTTGAAGCCGTGCGCAAGCATCCCGCCACGCGCGTCAAGGTGGCAGTAGCCGATATCGACGGCGTGCTGCGTGGCAAATACATCCACAAAGACAAGTTCTCTTCTGCCTTGGACGGCGGCTTCGGCTTCTGCAATGTCGTGTTCGGATGGGATATCAACGACGTCACTTACGACAACACGACATGGACCGGTTGGCACACGGGCTACCCGGACGCGCTGGTGGAACTCGATCTCGCCACCGCGCGCAACATTCCGTGGGATGACAACGTGCCGTTTTTCTTAGGTAACTTCGTCGATGCGAAAGGCGCTCCGCTCGAAGTGTGTCCGCGTCAAGTGTTGAAGCGCGTGCTGAAGAAAGCCGAGAAGATGGGTTTCAAACCCATGTGCGGCGTTGAATTCGAATGGTTCAACTTCCGTGAGACGCCGCAGAGCTTCGCCGAGAAGCGCTACACCGACCCGCAGCCGATTTCGCCAGGCATGTTCGGCTACTCGATGATACGCATGGCGCAGAGTCAGCCGTTTTTCAAAGCGCTCGTCGAAGAACTCGCACAGTTCCGCGTACCTCTCGAGGGTATACACACAGAAACCGGACCAGGCGTCTTTGAAGCGGCTATACTGTACGGAGATGCACTCGAATCGGCGGACCGCGCAATCCTGTTCAAACAGAGCGCCAAGGAAATCGGCGCGCGCTTCGGCATCATGCCGAGCTTCATGGCGAAGTGGTCGCAACAGTATCCCGGCTGCAGCGGCCACGTGCATCAGAGCCTGTCAGACGGCAAGAAGAATTTATTCTACGACGAGCGCGATGCCCACAAGATGAGCGCCACGTTCAAGAGTTATCTCGCCGGTCAACTCGCCGTGCTGCCGGAGCTGATGCCGATGTACGCGCCGACCATCAACAGCTACAAGCGTCTGGTCGACGGCATGTGGGCGCCGGTGCGCGCGAGCTGGGGCGTAGACAATCGCACCGCGTCGTTCCGCGTGATTCCGGGATCTTCGAAATCGACACGGCTGGAGACGCGCTGCCCCGGCTCGGACATCAACCCTTATCTCGCGCTCGCCGCCCTTATCGCAGCGGGCCTGCACGGCGTGGAGAAGGGTTTAAAGCTCACCGCCGCACCGCAGATCGGCGAAGCGAAGGACTCTAAAACCCCGCGCCTGCCGCGCACGCTCGAGCGCGCCACCGAGAAGTTTAAACAATCGAAGCTCGCGCGCGAATTCTTCGGCGACACGTTCGTCGATCACTTCGTCGCCACGCGCGAGTGGGAATGGCGGCAGTTCCAGGATGCGGTGACGGATTGGGAGTTTCGCCGCTATTTTGAGATTGTTTGAACGTGTTACCATAGTAATACCTAAACGCACCGCTATCGCTATATGACTAGCGCCACTACGCTGAAACTTCCGAGCGAGCTTAAATCGCGCGTAACAGCGCTGGCCAAGCAAACCGGACGTACTCCGCACGGCCTAATGATCGAAGCGTTGGAGCGCCAAGTCGCACACGAAGAGCGCATGCGCGCCTTTGTGCAAGAAGCACTGGAAGCCGACGAAGAGATCGACCGCACCGGAGAGGCATACGCAGCAAAGGATGTACACGACTGGCTCATGCGACTCGCGGTCGACCGTAAAGCAAGACGACCGAAACCAATTCGCTTGCGTGCGCCCGCGAAAACCAAGCGACAAAGATAATATTGCTCTAAGCTGTGGCGACGATCATCTACTCGCCACGCGCGCTCGATCATTTGGAGCGCGCTTTTGACCATATCGCCGAACGCAATCTCGGGGCAGCGGTAGCCGCGGCAACGGCGATCCGAACCGCGGTGGAAATGCTTACTATGCACCCCTTTGTTGGACGCCGAGTCGAGAAGGAGACGCGCGAGCTGGTGATTTCCTTCGGCAGCACTGGATATATCGCGCTGTACCGATACATTGCCGCACGAGACGAGATTCGTGTGCTCGCTATTCGGCATCAACGTCAGTTGGACTACCCCGCATGACCATCGAAAAATTCAGCTTCCCTACCCTCATCCACTTCGGCCCTGGCGCGCGCCAGCAAGTCGGCGAACACCTTAAGGCCCAGGGCGTCAAACGCCCGTTGATCGTCACCGACAAAGGCCTCGCCGCGCTGCCTCTGCTGAATGAATTCAGATCTTGCCTGCCTGGCTTGAACACCGCGACGTTCTCTGGCGTGTTCGGCAACCCCACGGCGAGCCAAGTCATGAACGGCGCGGCAGCGTTCAAGGCGCACAACGCCGACTGCGTGATCGGCCTCGGCGGCGGCGCGGCGCTCGATGTGGCGAAAGTTGTCGGGCTGATGGCCACACATCCCGGCGATGTCATCGAATATGCATGGGATCATCCCCAAGCGCGGCCGATCGAAACGGAGCTGCCCTACTTCATTGCATTGCCCACCACTTCCGGCACCGGCAGCGAAGTCGGGCGTTCCAGCGTTGTTTCCGAAGAAGCAAGTCACATCAAGCGCATCATTTTCTCGCCCAAAATTCTCGCCAAAGCGGTGTTCGCCGATCCGGCGCTCACCCTCGATCTGCCCGCGAAGATTACGGCGGCAACGGGTATGGACGCACTCACCCACAACGTCGAATCGTACCTGTCACCGGCGTATCACCCCATTTGCGACGGCATCGCGTTGGAAGGCACCCGCATCGCCGCGCGGGCACTACCGATCGCGGTGCGCGAACCGCACAACATACAGGCACGCGCCGACATGATGATGGCCTCGATGATGGGCGCCATCGCTTTTCAGAAAGATC
>CAZAWU010000359.1:0-3030 GCA_964488915.1 uncultured Burkholderiales bacterium | reverse complement strand
CTGGTTAACTGGATCTACGGCGGCAAGCGCAAGATCGAAAAACTCGCCATCGGCAACACCAGTTGGGAACAGAAGACGCCGAGCCCGGCCACTCACTGAGGACAGCGCAAATGGAGTTTTTCAAGATTCGCCGCGACATCCCCTTCATGAGTTGGGGCAAGATCACTACGACGATCTCGTTGGTCACGTTCTTGTTGTCGGTGTTTTTCTTGCTCACGCGTGGACTGAATTTCGGTATCGATTTCACCGGCGGGACGCTGATGGAAGTCAGTTACGACAAGCCGGTGAACGTCGATGCGGTACGCAAGGCGCTCAGTTCAGTGGATGTGCCTGAAGCGGTGGTGCAGAACTTCGGGACGGCGCGCGATGTCTTGATCCGACTGCCGCTCAAAAAGGGCGTGGATGCGTCGCGGCTGAGCGAAGCCGCGGGCGCAGCGCTTAAGAAGGCGGATCCGGGTGCGCAGGTTCGGCGCGTGGAGTTCGTCGGGCCGCAGGTGGGCAAAGACCTGGGTTGGCAGGCAGCTAACGCGTTGTTGTTCGTCGCCATTGGGATCGTTATCTACTTGTCAATCCGCTTCGAGTGGAAGCTCGCGGTGGCAACGGTCATCGCCAACTTGCACGACGTGGTGATCATTCTCGGCTGCTTCGCGTTCTTCCAGTGGGAGTTTGGCTTGCCGGTATTGGCTGCGATCTTGGCGATTCTCGGCTATTCGGTGAACGAGTCGGTTGTGGTATTCGACCGAGTGCGCGAGAATTTCCGTAAGATGCGTGGCGCTTCGGTTCAGGAGATCATTAACAACGCCATTACGCGTACCATGTCGCGCACCATCATCACGCACGGTTCGACCCAGCTCGCGGTGCTGGCGATGCTGCTGTTCGGCGGGGCGGCGCTGCATTATTTCGCACTGGCGCTGACCATCGGCATCTTGTTTGGTATTTACTCGTCCGTGCTGGTGGCTGCCCCCATCGCCATGTGGTTGGGCGTGGCGCGCGAGGATTTCGTCACCGTGAAGAAAGATGGCGAGGGCGCCGCGCGCTCGGCAGCCGGCGTGCAGCCTTAACGCAGGACAACGTCAGAGCGAGCTGCGTTTTGGATTTCGCTTATCTGGTCGACCTGGTCCGCCACCTCGATCAGCATCTCGCCGATCTCGCGCAGGCTCATGGCGCGTGGATTTACGCCATTTTGTTTGCGATTATCTTTGCCGAGACCGGATTGGTCGTCACACCTTTCCTACCGGGCGATTCGCTTTTGTTCGTCGCCGGAGCGGTGGCGGCCGCCGGTTCGATGAATGTGCACTTGCTGGCGCTGGCACTGATCATCGCGGCGATACTAGGCAATCAGGTCAACTATGAAATCGGCCGCTGGATCGGCCCACGCGTCTATCGCATCGAGGATCGTTGGTATTTCAAGCGAAGCTATCTTGAGCAGACGCACGCGTTTTTCGAGCGCCATGGCGGCAAGACCATCACCATCTCGCGCTTTGTACCCATCGTGCGCACCTACGCGCCGTTCGTTGCCGGCGTCAGCGCTATGGATCGCCCGCGCTTCGCGCTGTTCAATATCGGCGGCGGCGCTCTATGGGTGCTCTCCCTTGTGTACGCGGGCTACTTCTTCGGCAACATCCCGTGGGTCAAGAGTAACCTCGGACTGGTGATCGTGGCCATCATCATCGCCTCCGTGATGCCCGCGGTGATCGCTTGGCTGCGCTCGCGCGCAAAGCCGGTTTAGCACACCCTTTCTTTTGCCCATGCCCAGCGGCCGCGTCATCATCGTCGGCGGCGGTATCGGAGGACTAGCTTGCGCTTTAGCGCTGGCCGAGCGCGGCCTTGCCAGCGTCGTGCTCGAGCGCGCGGCCGAGTTCAAGGAGATCGGCGCGGGGATCCAGCTCGGCGCCAACGTGTTCAAGATGTTCGACCGGCTCGGCCTGACCGATGCCGTGTCCGATCTAGCCTGGTTTCCCGAGCAACTCGTGATGCGCGATGCGCTCAGTGGCGAAACCATCGTCGCGGCGGAACTGGGCGAGCGCTACCGCGAGCGCTTTGGTTACCCGTACGCAGTTATTCACCGCGCGGATTTGCACCACGCGCTATTTGCCGCGTGCGCACAGCAAAGCTGTATCGAGCTGGTGAGCGACGTTGAGGTGCGGCACATCGCTCCGCAGGAGCGTGGTGTTGAGGCGGTCTGTAGCGACGGACGGCGCTTTCAAGGCACGGTGCTCGTTGGCGCCGACGGGTTATGGTCGACGGTTCGCCAGTTCGCGCTTGGCGACGGCCCGCCGCGCGTATCTGGGCATATCGCGTACCGCGGCGTGCTCGCGGGCGAAGCGGTGCCCGAGCAGCTTTGGTCTCCCGATGTGACCCTCTGGGCGGGACCCAAGACGCATCTTGTGCACTACCCGCTAAGGCGCGGCGAACTATTCAATCTCGTCGCCGTCTTCCATAGCGATCAATACAGCGAGGGCTGGGATGCTGCCGCCGATCCTGCCGAACTGCACGCGAGATTCGCCGGGACGCAGCCCGCGGTGCGCGAACTGCTTGCCAAGATCGACACTTGGCGCATGTGGGTCTTGTGCGATCGGGAGCCGGTCGCCCAGTGGAGCAAAGGTCGCGTCACTTTGCTTGGCGATGCCGCGCACCCGATGTTGCAGTACCTCGCGGCCGGCGCCGGCATGGCGATCGAGGATGCGTATGTGCTCGCGCGCTGCCTGGCGCGCAATGAAGCGGATCCGCGGCAAGCGCTGCTCGACTATCAGGCGCAGCGCTACCTACGCACTGGGCGTGTGCAATATACGGCGCGTTTTTTCGGCGAGCTGTATCACGCCAGCGGCGTCGCGCGCGAGCTGCGCAAGCAATTGCTTAGCGCTCCGCGCGCGCCCGGAGCGGATAATCCAATGGCGTGGTTGTACGACGGGATTGATTGATCGCGCTTGGGGTACCAGTCACGAAGTTGGTGCTCATGAGTTGGTCCAGCGCACCCTAGTGTAGTGCTTCACTCTTAATGCTACAAAAGATGGCGAGAAATCGAGCCAT
>CAZAWU010000358.1:0-3034 GCA_964488915.1 uncultured Burkholderiales bacterium | reverse complement strand
CGATGACGCGGCCTTGCACGCGTGCCGGATCGATCGCGCGAATCAGCTTGCACAGTGCGATCTGACCTTCGTACTCGTCGCCATGGTTGCCGGCCATGAGAAACGCGGTCGGCCCGCTGCCGTTCTTGATCACCGCGATGGGGATGGCGATCATGCCGTAGGCCGAGCGCGTCACCGAGTGCGGCAGCATGAGCCAGCCAGCTTGTTTACCGCTCCGCTCGTAGTCAATCTCCGTCCAGATTCTTGTAGGTTTCGACATCCGTTTTCTCCTGTTGTGGTCTTGTGTGAACGCGCTCACTCTCGTGCGCGGATTCGTTCAATTGCCCCGCGGCGGCTGCGGCCTTGCATCGGTGTTGGGTGCGGCTTGCGCTTCGGCGACGTGCGTTGCAAGCACCTTGTCGATGCGTTTGCCGTCAAGATCCATTACCTCGAAGCGCCAACCCTGCCAGTCCACTTGCTCCGAGGTCTGAGGAATGCGCCCCATGAGAAGCATAAGCATACCGCTCAAGGTGTGAAAGCGGGCCTTGTCCTCCTCCGGCACGCTTTCCAATCTGAGACGATCCTTTAACTCCGGGATCGGGATCTGGCCGTCTAACAGCCAGGAACCATCAGCCCGCGCGATCGCCCAAGCGTCCTCCGCTTTGCGCGGTTTGAACTCGCCGGTGATCGCCTCCATCACGTCCTGCGGAGTGACGATACCGAGCACTTCACCATACTCGTCGATGACGAACACGAAGTTGGTGCCGGAGGCGCGGAAGTTCTCGAGCAGTTCCATGCCGGTGAGCGTCTCGGGCACGTACACGGGCGGCTGCAAGTTCTTCTTGAGGTCGAGCGGCTCGCCGCGCAAACTCTGCGCAAGCAAATTGCGCGCACTGGTCACGCCGATTGCATTGCGCAGACTGCCGTCGACCACGGGAAAGCGTGAATGCTCGCTGCGCTCGACGCGGTTGATGTTCTCCGCAAGAGGTTCACGTACGTCGAGCACCACCACATCGGTGCGCGGCACCATGAGTGAAGTAATCTGCCGCTCGTCGAGACGAAAAACATTGCGCACCATGGCATGCTCTTGTTCTTCGATCACCCCTGCGTCGGAGCCCTCTTCGAGCAAGGCGTGGATCTCTTCCGAGGTCACGCTCGGACCGGTGTCGGAGCGGGCGCCCAGTATGCGCAGTACGATATCGGTAGATACGGAAAGCAGGCGAACGAACGGCCGTGCGATCGTAGCCAGCCACAACATTGGGCGCGCCACGCGCTTGGCGATGCTCTCAGCGCCAATCTGACCGATGCGCTTCGGCACCAACTCGCCGAGCACGATGGAAAAGTAGGTCACGGCAATGACCACCAGCGCGGTCGCTGCGTAGTGCGTGTAGGGCTGCGGCAGACCAAGGTCAGATAGCCAGTCGCCGAACGGCTGCGCCAGCGCCGCCTCGCCGACGATCCCGTTTAGTATGCTGATAGACGTGATGCCGATCTGCACCGTGGACATGAAGCGCGTCGGCGTCTGACCAAGATCCAGCGCGGCGGCGGCGGCCGTATCGCCCTCGTCAACCATTCTTTGCAGCCGTCCTTTGCGCGCGGTCACCAAGGCGATTTCCGACATCGCAAACAATCCGTTGAGAACTATCAAGACGAATAGCAGCGCAATTTCCATCGAGGGAGACAATCCGGAGCTTGGAAGAGCGAAAGTTTACTCTGACAAGCAAGGCAATCCGCTGGGCGCTCGCCCGCGCCGAGCTGCACCTAGTGTCGGACGCTCAGCTTGTGAAGACCGTGCTGCTGGGGCGCAGCGTCCAGCAACGGCCCTCGCCTGCGAAGCGACGACATCGCGCTCGCAATGACGACGCTACGACATGTTCAGAGGCTAACTAGTGTGGTGTCCCATAAATAACTTGCCTAATTCCAGAGGCGCGTAAGGCCGTAGCGGCGCTGGCGTGCCGGCACACGCGCCGGTAATTCGCGCGAGATTGGCGCCAGGCAAGGCGCGAAAGCGAGCCAGGTTGGATACCTGGCGAGTTTTCGCAACGCCGCCTGGCGGCAATCTCGCGCAAATTACGAAAGTTATTTATGGGACACCACACTAGCTCCGCAGACGCGCCAGCAGACCCGCTAGCGCCTGGGCCCGATGGCTAATTCGGTTCTTGGTCTCCGGCGGCAGCTGTGCTGCGGTGCATTTCAAATCG
Source organism: uncultured Burkholderiales bacterium (assembly GCA_964488915.1). Lineage (GTDB taxonomy): Bacteria > Pseudomonadota > Gammaproteobacteria > Burkholderiales > JALYOK01 > CADEHE01. The sequence goes on along the minus strand of CAZAWU010000358.1, from coordinate 854 downwards.
GGTAAGAAGAAGTACGGGTCGTAGCCGAAGCCGCCATTGCCGCGTGGCTCCAGCACGATCTCGCCTTGCCATGCACCATCCGCGATGATCGGCTCCGGATCTTCCGCGTGGCGCGCTAGCACCATGACGCAGTAGTAATGCGCGCGGCGATCGCTATGCGTGCGCATGAGCTCAACCAGCTTCTCGTTGTTGCGCGCATCCGATTTCGGCTCGCCAGCAAAGCGCGCAGAGTGCACACCAGGCTCGCCGCCGAGTGCAGCCACGCAGATGCCCGAATCGTCCGCCAACGCCGGCAGACCGGTGCAACGGCTGGCGTGGCGCGCTTTGGCGAGTGCGTTTTCGATGAAGGTGAAATGTGGTTCGTCCGCTTCGCGGACGTTTAGCTCCGTCTGCGGCACGACTTCGATTTGCAGCGGCGCGAGAATCGCGCGAATTTCGCGCAACTTGCCGGCGTTGTTACTGGCGATAACGATGCGCGAGAACACGCTAGTGTAGTGCTTGGTTCTTAATGGCACTTGTGTTTGGATCTAGCGCAGTCGTCTAAGCACAAAAGTGGCGACAACCAAGCCAAGCTCCTTCCCCCTTCTAGGGGGAAGGTTGGGATGGGGTGCGCCGCTGGCCCGATGCCATAGCAAGCATCCAACCCCCCATCTCAATCCCCCCTAAGAGGGGGAGGAAGCGCTTCTTTGCCCGTACGGCGCGCCAAACTTAGGCCTCCTTCACCCGAATGAAATCCACGGCGAAAGTATCGGGCGTGACTTCGCGGCGCGCAAGGCCCTGCTCGGGCACATCGAAACCGAGCTTGCTCAACACTTGTTGCGCCGGAGCGTTGCGCTGCGTGCGCTTGAAGTTGA
>CAZAWU010000357.1:0-3043 GCA_964488915.1 uncultured Burkholderiales bacterium | reverse complement strand
GCGCAGGGCTTCTGCGGTAAAATGAACGGCTTTTGTCAACAGCAGTCCTCCAAGGCAAGCTCATGGCCAACCCACTAGAAGACTCGACCAGGCGCCGCCTGGTTATTGCTACCTCAGCCGTTGGCGCCGTCGGCGCAGTTGCAGCGGCAGTTCCCTTCGTAAAAAGCATGTCGCCGAGCGATCGCGCGCTTGCCGCCGGCGCGCCGGTGGAAGTCGATATTTCCAAACTTGCGCCGGGCACGATGACCACGGTCGAGTGGCGCGGCAAGCCAGTGTGGATCATGCACCGCTCCGCGGAGATGATCGAAGAAGTGAAGAAGTCGGCGCAGAGCGATGTGCTCGCCGACCCGGAATCGAAATCTTCGAAGCAGCCCACCAAGGTGGATGCCGTGACGCGCTCGCTCAAGCCGGAAGTCTTCGTCGCGGTGGGCATCTGTACGCACTTGGGCTGCTCGCCTGTGGCGCGTGAAGCCGCCCACCCGGACATGCGCGGCGGCGGCAACGGTTTCTACTGCCCGTGCCACGGCTCGCGCTTCGACCTGGCGGCGCGCGTCTTCAAAGGCTCCCCGGCACCTTCCAATCTGGAGGTACCTCCCCATAAGTACCTCTCCGAGAATGTCATCCTGATTGGCGAAGACGATGCTACTGCCTAAGGTACAGAACCCGGTATGAAAAAATTACTGACCTGGATGGACACCCGTTTCCCACTGACGGAAACGTGGAAGCTGCATCTTGCCGAGTACTTCGCGCCGAAGAACTTCAACTTCTGGTACTACTTCGGCTCGCTGGCGCTGATCGTGCTCGTCATACAGATCCTGAGCGGGATCTTCTTGACCATGCACTACAAGCCCGACGCCTCGCTCAACCAAGCCGGCATTCCGGTCGCGTTCGCCAGCGTCGAGTACATCATGCGCGAAGTGCCGTGGGGCTGGCTGATTCGCTACGTGCACTCGACCGGCGCTTCGTTCTTCTTCATCGTCGTCTATCTGCATATGTTCCGCGCGCTGCTCTACGGCTCGCACCACAAGCCGCGCGAGTTGCTATGGATCATCGGCATGGTGATTTACTTGGCGCTGATGGCGGAAGCGTTCATGGGCTACTTGCTGCCGTGGGGACAAATGTCGTTCTGGGGCGCGCAGGTGATCGTCAACTTGTTCGATGCAATTCCGGTGATCGGCCCCGATTTGTCGGTTTGGATCCGCGGCGACTACGTCATCGGTGATGCGACGCTGAATCGCTTCTTCGCCTTCCATGTGATTCTGCTGCCGCTGCTGTTGGCAGGTTTGGTGTTCGTGCACATCGTAGCGCTGCACCACGTCGGCTCCAACAACCCGGACGGCATCGAAATCAAAAAGCGCATCGATCCCAAGACCGGTCACGCCGCCGACGGCATTCCGTTCCACCCCTACTACACGGTGAAAGATATTGTCGGCACCGTAGTCTTCTTGGCGCTGTTCTGCGCGGTGGTCTTCTTCATGCCCACGCTCGGCGGCTACTTCCTGGAGCACAACAACTTCGTTCCGGCCGATCCGCTCAAGACGCCCGATCACATCGCCCCGGTGTGGTATTTCACGCCTTACTATTCGATTCTGCGTGCCGTGCCGCCGATCGCCGGCTCGCAGTTCCCCGGCGTGTTGCTGATGGGCCTGGCGGTGGTGTTGTTCGTGTTCCTGCCCTGGCTCGATCGTAGCAAGGTCAAATCGATCCGCTATCGCGGCCCGCTCTACAAATGGGCGCTCGGCATCTTCGCCGTCAACTTCATCATTCTCGGCTATCTCGGCGTGAAGCCGGTGAACGATGTCTACCAGTGGATGGCGCGCATCGGCACCGTCATTTACTTCCTGTTCTTCATCCTCATGCCTTGGTACACCAAGATCGACAAAACCAAGCCCGTGCCGGAGCGCGTCGTATGGGAACACTAACAGCAATGTTTAGATCGCTGGCGGCGTTGTGCACGTTGGGCGCTGCCGCGGCAGCGCTTGCGGCCGGTGGCGTGCATTTGGATCGCGCGCCAGTCAAGCTGAACGATCTCGTCTCGCTGCAACGCGGCGCGGCGGTGTTCGTCAATCACTGCATGGGCTGCCATGGCGCTTCGTTCCTGCGTTACAGCAAACTCAGCGAATTGGGTATCAGCGAAGCGCTGCTGAAAGAAAACTTCATGTTCAGCGCGGAAAAGGTCGGCGAACTGATGTTGACCTCGATGTCCGCCCGAGACGGCCGCGAGTGGTTCGGTGCGACACCGCCCGACTTGAGCTTAGTGGCGCGTTCGCGCGGCGCTGATTGGCTCTACACCTACCTGCGCGGTTTTTACCGTGACAACACGCGCCCGACGGGATGGAACAACACTGTTTTTCCGAATGTGGGCATGCCGCACGTGTTGTATCAGTACCAAGGCGGGCGCGAGCTGACCATCGAAGAAGAAAAGCCGGTGCTCGACGAGAAGACGCACAAGGTGATCGGCGGTGAGCACGTGGAGACGGTCTTCGATGAAAACGGCGACAAGACGGTGAAGACGCAAAAACTGGAGCACGCACCCGGCCACGCCACGCACCACTCGCGCTTCACCGTCAAGACACAAGGTTCCAAATCCGCGCTCGAATACGACCAGATGAGCGCCGACTTGGTCAACTTCCTCACGTGGGCAGGCGAGCCAGCGCAGGTAAAGCGCTTCCGCACCGGTGTATGGGTGCTGGTGTACCTGGTTCTGCTGTTCGCGCTGGCGTATGCCATGAAGCGGGCGTTTTGGAAGGACGTTCACTAGGGCGTAATACAAAAAGCGAAGGCGGCTGCGAGTACGCTCGGCGCGCCATCGCATAACAAGGAAAAAAGAACATGATGACGTTGTACTCAGGAACTACTTGCCCTTTCAGCATGCGCTGCCGCATCGTGCTGTACGAAAAGGGCATGGACTTCCAAATCATCGACGTGGACTTATACAACAAGCCCGAAGATATCGCGGTGATGAACCCGTACAACCGCGTACCCATTCTGGTCGAGCGCGACTTGATTCTGTACGAGTCGAACATCATCAACGAGTACATCG
>CAZAWU010000356.1:0-3058 GCA_964488915.1 uncultured Burkholderiales bacterium | reverse complement strand
CGAGCTTGCATGCGTGGTGTCGTTATTCTCGGAAGCATCAACGAATAGGCAGCGGTATCAAGCCATCAATCAGTTCATCGCCAACCCGCCGTCGACGTTGCACGATTGACCGGTCATGAAGTCGGCATCTGTGCTCGCCAAGAACACCGCGATGCCGGCCAAATCTTCGGCCGTCTGCGCACGCTTCATCGGCACGCCGCGCACGCGCTCATCCCATACCGAACCCGGCGGCACTTGGCGCAGCGCGCTCCACTCGCGATCGATCTGCTTCCACATGTCGGTGCCGATGGCGCCCGGGCAGATGGCATTGACGGTTACGTGCGGCGCGAACTCTTGCGCCGCCGCTTGCGTGATGCTGATGACCCCCGCTTTGCTCGCCGCGTAAGCGGAGAGCATCGGACGGCCGCTGCGTCCGGCGATGGAAGCGATGTTGATGATCTTGCCGCGCGGGCGGCCTTCGGCCATCGGCGCTTGCTCCAGCATCTGCCGCGCGCCCGCCTGCATGGCGAAAAACACCGCGCGCGTATTCACCGATTGGATGAAATCCCAATCTTCCGGCGTGGTATTCAGGATGGGCCGCACGCGGATTACACCGGCGTTGTTCACCAGCACATCGAGCCGGCCGAAACGTTTTACGGCACGCGCGACCATGGCCGCGCTTTGTTCCGGTACACGTACGTCTACAACGAAGGAATCGCTCTCGACGCCCAGCGTGCGCACCTGCTCGGCAACGCCGCGGGCGTTCGCCTCATCGAGATCGACCACGACGACCTTGGCGCCTTCGCGCGCGTAGGCGAGTGCGAGCGCGGCGCGGCTGCCGCGGCCGGCGCCGGTGATGCATGCAACGTGTCCGTTCAGTCGGTTCATATCGCTTTCGTCAGTAGTGGGTTACGCGCGGCGCACGCTATTTTGCCTCCGCCATCGCCGCTGCGTCCGGATCGATCAGCCAGGCCTGCTCAAGCAAGCCGCGGGTTTCATATACGTCTGTCACGCCAGCGCGATGATCCCACACGATGTTGCGCGTGAGCGGCTCGCCCAGTTCCCCGGGAATAAGCGTGCTGCGCAAGGTGTAACTTGGCATGCCACCGGGATGGTTGTAGCGAAGTGCGGTGTCGACCAGCACATAGCCGGTGTCGATCTCTGCGTCATTCGCTGGCACCAGCGGCCCGTCGAGCGCAGCCTGCGCGTCCTCAGGCGTGTCGAATGGCGGCACCTGGCCTTTGACATGCACACGCATGCCGATGATCTCGGGTGCAATCAACGTGCCACCCACGCGCAGCTCATGACCATCGGCCACGCGCTGCGCTAGCCCGCGTCCGCTCTTGCGCAATTGCGCGAAATCCAAGTAGTGAAACACTAATCCGCTCTCGAGCCGGTTGTAGGTGTAAGGCGCAGCCCCGCGTGTGCCATCCGCGCCCACCGGACCAAGCCCCGCCGCGACCACCAGCGGCAGCGTCAAGCGCATGTACACTGTGGCACCCTGCGCATCGTGCGCGACATGCACGGCGCGAAGGTTGTAGCCTACGCCCTGGTGGGCGTGGGCGATCGAAGCGAACAACGCGAGTAGCGCAAACGCTGCGCGCAGAACAATCATCACGGTTGTAGGACTTGGCAAGTGTTGCACCCCCATCCCCGCCTTCCCCCATCGAGGGGGAAGGGGTTCGCGAGGGTGATTGCTTGGGCTACTTACCCGGATCGGCAGGGTTCCACAGCTTGCCTTGCACGTCCTTCTCGTACGCCTTGCTCTGATAGGTCACCAGCTCCATCTGCATGCCCCAAGGCGAGAGAAAATACATCCACGTCTCGCCCGCGCTGGGACCTTCTTTCATCACCGTGGGATCGCCGAAAGTTTTCACGCCTTTTGACTTCAGGTAGGCGACCGCTTTGTCCATATCATCGACGAAGAACGCCAGATGATGTCCTCCGGCGTCGCTGTTGCGCGGCGGCGTGGTCTTCTTGTCCGGCGAAGACCATTGAAACACCTCGAGGTTAGTACCGCTTCCGCAGCGCACCAGTTGCATGGTGGGGATCTCCGCGCGCGGATTCACGTTCAAATGCACTTCCATCCAATCGTTGTCCGCCTTGAACGGCCCGAGCTTGTAAAACGCCTGGCAGCCCATGACATCGACCAAGAAATCCACCGCTTGTTTGAGATCTGGCACGGTGATGCCGATGTGGTCCGCCCCGCGCATGCCGGGCAAGCCTCCGGCGTGTGCCGGCGCGAACATTGCTGCGAGACTGACTGCCGCGAAGATTCTTGCGATCTTTCTCATTGCTCTCCTCCTCCCTGTGTAGTTGAAATGTAGTGCTATGCGCTCCTTAACGTGAAATCGAACTGCGTGGTGTAGAACGGGGCTTTCACATTCATGCGCTTGGCCTCTTCCGCGCTTTCGTGCCGCGTGAAGCGCGTGGTCAGCGCGTCCTTCTGCCCGAATACGGCATCGGTATGCAGATAATCGTCGCCTTCCACATATATCGCGGTGGTCAGCGCTTCGTGTCCCGGCGCGGCGACACGGAAATGAATGTGCGCTGGGCGATACGGATGGCGCTTGGTCGCGCGCAGCATCTTGCCTACCGGACCGTCGTCGGGGATCGGATAAGACTTAGGCTGCACGCTGCGAAATTGGTAGCGCCCGGCGGCGTCGGTCACGAACAGGCCACGCATGTTCATGTCGGGTTGATTCGGATCTTGCACGTCGTACATGCCGTTCGGCGCGGTTTGCCATACGTCGAGTTCTGCGCCGGCGATCGGCGCGCCGCGGTCGCTGCGCACGATGCCGCTGACGAGCAATTGATCTCCTTCGGTTTCGCTCGCGATGCTCGCGCCCGCGGACATGCGCTTGGCACCGGGGCGATAGAACGGTCCAAGCAGGCTCGACGGCGTGGCGTGCGCCGAGGTTGAATGATTGATGGCGTCAACCAAGCGGCTGATGCCGAGCGTATCGGAGAGCAGGATGAACTCTTGGCGCTTGTCGTCGCACATGTGGCCGACTTGCGTCAGGAACTGGATGCCGGCGAACCATTCGGCGTCGGTGAGTTTCACTTCCTGCACGAAGGC
>CAZAWU010000355.1:0-3059 GCA_964488915.1 uncultured Burkholderiales bacterium | reverse complement strand
TCCAACAACGTGCTGTCGCCCTCCAACGGCGAGCCGATCATCGTGCCGTCGCAGGACATCGTGTTGGGCCTGTATTACATGACGCGCGAACGCGTAAACGCGCGCGGCGAGGGCTCGTTCTTTGTCGACGTGCGCGAAGTCGCGCGCGCGTATGACAGCGGCCAGATCGATCTGCATGCGCGAGTCACCGTGCGCATCAAGGAGATCGAAGTCGGCGCCGACGGCGAACAAAAGGAAAAACTCACGCGCTACGAAACCACTGCCGGCCGCGCTTTGTTGTCGGAGATCTTGCCGGTGGGCTTGCCGTTTAAGCTGATCGACCGTCCGCTCAAGAAGAAGGAGATTTCACGCCTCATTAATGCGAGCTTCCGCCGCTGCGGTTTGCGCGAAACGGTTATTTTCGCCGACCGGTTGATGTATACCGGCTTTACGCAAGCCACGCGCGCCGGTTTGTCGATCGCGGTGGACGACATGCTGGTGCCACAACAGAAAGAAACCCTGATCGGCCAAGCCGAAAAGGAAGTCAAAGAGATCGAAGGCCAATACACCTCCGGTTTGGTGACGCAAGGCGAGCGTTACAACAAGGTGGTCGACATTTGGAGCCGCGCCGGCGATCAAGTCGCCAAGGCGATGATGGAGCAGTTGGGCAGCGAAGATGTAGTCGACCGCAAAGGCAAGAACGTCAAACAAGAGGCGTTTAACTCGATCTACATGATGGCGGATTCGGGCGCTCGCGGATCTGCTGCGCAAATCCGCCAGCTTGCTGGGATGCGCGGCCTAATGGCAAAGCCGGACGGCTCCATCATCGAGACGCCGATCACCGCGAACTTCCGCGAAGGCTTGAACGTGCTGCAGTACTTCATCTCTACGCACGGCGCTCGCAAGGGTTTGGCTGACACCGCGTTGAAGACGGCGAACTCTGGCTATCTCACCCGCCGCTTGGTAGACGTGACGCAGGATTTGGTGGTCACCGATCTGGACTGCGGCACGACGAACGGCATGGTCTTGCGTGCCTTGGTTGAGGGCGGCGAGGTGGTCGAAGCGCTGCGTGAACGTGTGCTCGGCCGCGTGGCAGCGCTGGAGGTGGTGCATCCCGAAACGAACGCAATCTTGGTCAAAGCCGGACAATTGCTCGATGAAGACGCGGTGGACGCGATCGAGGGCGCCGGTATTGACGAAGTCAAAGTACGCGCCCCGCTTACTTGCGATACGCGCTACGGCCTGTGCTCGCAGTGCTACGGGCGTGATCTGGGCCGCGGCACGCTGGTCAACGTGGGCGAGGCGATCGGCGTCATGGCGGCGCAGTCCATCGGCGAACCGGGCACGCAGCTTACGATGCGTACTTTCCACATCGGTGGTGCGGCTTCACGCGCTGCGGTGGCGAGTCAGATTGAATCGAAGTCCAACGGCACGGCGCGCTTTACCACCGGCATGCGCTACGTCACCAACGCGCGCGGCGAACAGATCGCTATTTCGCGCAACGGCGAGATCTTGATCGTCGACGACAGCGGTCGCGAGCGTGAACGCCACAAGCTGCCTTACGGCGCCACCATGATGGTGCAGGACGGCCACAAGGTGAAAGCTGGCCAAGTCCTGGCGATGTGGGATCCGCATACGCGCCCGATCATCACCGAGTACGCGGGCGAAGTGCGCTTCGAGAACGTCGAAGAAGGGGTGACGGTAGCGAAGCAGGTCGACGAAGTCACCGGGTTGTCCACGCTCGTGGTCATCGATCCGAAGCGGCGTGGTAGCGCGGCGACTAAAGGGTTGCGGCCGCTGGTGCGCCTGATCAACGCCAAAGGTGAGGAAGTGAAAGTGGCTGGCACCGATACGCCGGTCAGCATCACTTTCCAGCTCGGCGCGATCATCACAGTGAAGGCCGGTCAGCACGTCAGCGTCGGCGAGGTGCTGGCGCGCATTCCGCAGGAATCCAGCAAGACGCGCGATATCACGGGCGGTCTGCCGCGCGTGGCGGAGCTTTTCGAAGCGCGCTCGCCGAAGGATGCGGGCATGCTCGCGGAAGTGACTGGCACGGTCTCGTTTGGAAAGGACACCAAGGGCAAGCAGCGCCTCATCATCACCGACTTGGACGGGGTGGCGCACGAGTATCTGATCCCGAAGGACAAGCACGTCACGGTGCACGATGGCCAGGTAGTGAATAAGGGCGAAACCATCGTCGACGGTCCGGCCGATCCGCACGACATCTTGCGCATGTTGGGCGTCGAGGCGCTCGCGCGCTACATCATCGACGAGGTGCAGGATGTCTACCGCCTGCAAGGCGTGAAGATCAACGACAAGCACATTGAAGTCGTGGTGCGCCAGATGTTGCGCCGGGTGCAGATTACCGACGCTGGCGAGACCCAGTTCATCCAGGGCGAACAGGTCGAGCGTGCGGAAGTGCTGGATGAGAACGATCGCGTCAAGGCGGAAAATAAGCGCCCCGCGAGCTATGAATACGTGCTGCTCGGGATTACTAAGGCCTCGCTGTCGACCGATTCGTTCATCTCCGCGGCATCGTTCCAGGAAACCACCCGCGTGCTGACGGAAGCCGCCATCATGGGCAAACGCGACGACCTGCGCGGCCTGAAGGAGAACGTCATTGTCGGCCGCCTGATCCCGGCCGGCACAGGCTTGGCCTATCACAACACCCGGCGCAAGCAGCGCCGTTCGGAGGCAGGGGAAGTGCGCTTTGCCATCGATACGGTGGAAGACCGCGCCGATACCGAGCAGGCAGCATAGTTCTTGCAGGGATCAGCCTTGACACTAACTTCTTCCACCCCTAAAATTCGCGGTCTTTTCCGGGCAGCCAACTGCGTGAATGCGGCTGCTTCGCTGGACGTAACCCCAGCGAGGCGGCTACCCCGGCGCAAAGTGGCTACCCTCAGCATGACCGCGGTCTCCAGGAATTTTCAATGCCGACAATAAATCAGCTCATGCGCAAGCCCCGCGCGGACAAGCGCGCTAAGAGTAAGGTGCCTGCGCTACAGAATTCGCCCCAGCGCAGGGGTGTTTGCACGCGCGTGTACACCACCACGCCGAAGAAACCGAACTCCGCGCTG
>CAZAWU010000354.1:0-3061 GCA_964488915.1 uncultured Burkholderiales bacterium | reverse complement strand
CGGCAGTTGACCGTGATCGGATCGTAGTAAAGTTTCATCGGTTTTGACTCCTCCAAGTTGGATTGCTGTATGCGTTGCGCGCGCCTTGTGATTGACGATCTGGCTCTCTGTCGGCGCTGGCGACGGTCACTGTAACAGCATTCTCGGCGGTGCGGCTATGTTCGCGTGCCGCCAGCTCGGGTTCCCTAGCTGCCCGTTCCGCGCCGGTACTGAATCGCCTCTGCAACGTGCGCTTTCGTCACGCGCTCGCTGCTTGCCAAATCCGCTATTGTGCGCGCGACTTTCATGACGCGGTGATACGCGCGCGCGGAGAGGCTTAGCTTGCTGATCGCTTGGCGCAGCAGCGTCTCGGCTTCAGGCTCGGCGTGAACGTGCGTTTCGATTTCCTTCGGCCCGAGTTGCGCGTTTGGTTTGGCTTGGCGCGCGATCTGTCTCTCGCGTGCCGCGCTGACGCGCGCGCGGATCGTGGCGCTGTCTTCGCCGCTTGCATGCCCGGTGAGTTCCTCGACGGGCACGGCGGGTACTTCGATGTGCAGATCGATGCGGTCAAGCAGCGGGCCGGAAACCTTGCTGCGATAGCGCGCGATCTGATCGGGCGTGCATCGGCATTTTCCCGACGAATGGCCTAGATATCCGCACTGACACGGATTCTGCGCGGCTACGAGCTGAAAATGAGCCGGGTAGGTTGCCTGCCGCGCGGCGCGCGAGATGTGGATGCGTCCTGACTCCAATGGTTCGCGCAGCACTTCGAGCACACTGCGCTCGAACTCCGGCAATTCATCGAGAAACAGCACGCCGTGGTGCGCGAGCGATATTTCCCCGGGGCGCGGATTGCTGCCGCCGCCGACCAGCGCAACCGCGGATGCGGTGTGATGCGGCGAGCGATACGGTCGCACACCAAACTGCTCGACGCGAAAACCGCTGCTGCCCAGCGATTGGACCGCTGCGCTTTCCAGCGCTTCTTCCTCACTCATCGGCGGCAGGATGCCGGGCAAGCGCGCGGCGAGCATCGATTTCCCGGTGCCGGGTGGGCCTGTCATGAGCACGCTGTGCGCGCCTGCGGCGGCGATCTCGAGCGCGCGCTTGGCGTGCGCTTGACCTCTGACTTCGTTGAGATCGGGGTAGCTGCTCGAGTGCGCTTGCTCTTCCGGGATGTGGCGCGCGAGCGCCTCGCGCCCGGCCAGGTGAGCGCACACTTGCAGTAAGTTATCACAGGGGTATATCTCCGCCGATCGCACCAGACTTGATTCTCTAGCGGAGTCCTTTGGTAGTATAAATGCGCGGCCATCGCGTGTGGCGCGGTAAGTCATGGCGAGCGCACCGCGGATGGGCCGCAGTTCGCCGGTGAGCGCAAGTTCACCCGCGAACTCGTAATCCTTTAGTTTGTTCAACGGAATCTGCCCCGAAGCGGCCAAGATGCCGAGCGCAATCGGCAAGTCGAAGCGGCCGGATTCTTTCGGGAGATCGGCCGGGGCCAAATTGACGGTGACGCGCCGCTGAGGAAACTCGAAGCGCGCGTTCTGGATAGCGGCGCGCACGCGGTCGCGCGCCTCTTTTACTTCCGCCTCGGGCAAGCCGACGATGGTGAAGCTCGGCAGTCCGCCGGCCAGATGCGCTTCGACGGTGACGAGCGGTGCATCGAGACCGTCGAGTGCACGGCTGAAAAGGACGGCGACGGCCATCTCTGCGAGTGCAGCGCTTAAGCGAGGCAGCCGGTTAAGAAGGCGCTCTAGAGCTTACGCGCCGCTTCAAGCTCCGCCACGCGCTTTTCCAGCGCTTCCAGCTTTTCGCGCGTGCGCGCCAGCACTTGGCTCTGGACGTCGAATTCTTCGCGCGTGACCAGATCCATTTTGGTGAACATGCTGTTCATCATGGCGCGCGTGTTCTTCTCGACGTCCTTGAGCGGACTATTAGCGATCAACTCGCTCATCTTGGCCGACATTTCATCGAGGAATTTCGAATTGATCATGCGCAGCACTCCTTCGCAATTGACTCGGTTAGTTTAATCAAAAAGGGGCGTCGCTTAGCGCACCGCATTGGTGCGCCCGCCGAATCGAACCGCACCGCAGTGGTGCCGAGCATGGGCGGCACTTCCTCAATGCTCTTGTAACCAATTGATTGAACACTGATCTTTTCCGTGGCACGCAACCTGCTGAAGGCTCGTACATCGGAATTCGCAAAAGGCACCGTATGAAATCGAGATTGGTTTTGCTCAGCACAGCGGCTGCGATCACGGCTTGCTGGATGCCGTTGGCGAGCGCGCAAGAGGCGAAATCGCAGCACACGCTGACCGGCAATTTGGCGCTGACGACGGACTATCGCTTCCGCGGTGTGTCGCAAACGCAGAAGCAGCCCGCGCTGCAAGGCGGTTTCGACTATGCGCATGCGAGCGGATTCTATCTCGGCACCTGGGGCTCGAACGTAAGCGGCAAGCTCTTTGAAGACGGCAGCCTGGAGTGGGACTTCTACGGCGGCTACAACGGCAACGTGACCAAGGACATCACTTACAACGTCGGCGGCATTTATTACTGGTATCCCGGCGCCAAAGTCGGCAACCAGAAGTACAACACGTTCGAGATTTTCGGCGGGCTGAACTATCACTGGGTCGGCGCAAAGTTGTCGTATTCGCTCACGGACTTCTTCGGTGTCGACAAGGGCGACGGTTCGTACTACCTCGAAGGCAACGCCAACTATCCGCTGATGGACAAAGTGACGCTCACCGCGCACTACGGCTTGCAAAAGATCGATGACGTGCAAGGGGATGACGACATCCAAGATTGGTCGATCGGTGCGACCTACGACTGGAACGGTTTTCTGCTCGGCCTGAGTTACGTGGACACCGACGAAGACATCCGCGTGAACGGCAAGAACATCTCCGATTCCACCTTGGTGCTGTCGATCAAGAAATCGTTCTAAGACATGAGTGCGGCGCCGCTTTCCGCGACCCGACTCGAGGAGCTCACATGAAACTGGTAACCGCAATCATCAAACCCTTCAAGCTGGATGAAGTGCGCGAAGCGCTCTCGCACATCGGCGTGCAAGGGATCACCGTCACCGAAGT
>CAZAWU010000353.1:0-3095 GCA_964488915.1 uncultured Burkholderiales bacterium | reverse complement strand
TGCGCCATGCTGTCGCCGGAGGCGGTCACCGTTTGGCCGAACATGATCTGGCCGACATCGGCGCTAACGTTCTTCATGCGATTCACGCTCTCGGCGATGCGCGCTGCGGCGGAAGAAAATTTCTTGTCGCCTTCGGCGCCGTAGCTGTGGAACTGAATGTGCGTCAAATGGATCGGCAAGCCCTCCGCGGCTTGCATGGTACCCAGCGTGGTGTCGACATTACCGGGCACACCGAGATTAGAGCAATGCACATGCAGCGGATGCGGCACGCCAAGATCGTGCACTGCTTGCGCGAGCGATTTCAGTATCTGCCGCGGCGTCACGCGATAGTAGGCGTGCTCCTCGTCCAAATCGAGTTTGCGTTGATTGAATTTGAACGCGCTGATGCCGCCGGGGTTGACGACTTTGATGCCGATGCACTGCGCGGCATGCAACGTCCAGGCGACGTAATCATTGATCGCTTTTTGATCTTCTTTGGCGGCGAGCATGCGCAAAAAAAAGTCATCGCTGCCCAACATGGCGTAGCCGCCCTTGTCGATGATCGGCGTATCGCCCATCTCCAAGTGCGCTTGGCGCGCGTTGATCGGCAGCAGCGCCGGCTCGAAGCACGCCGTGTAGCCCATCTCGGCGTAGCGGTAACCGGTAATGAGCGTCGAGGGCGCCGCGTGACCGCAGCCCGACCTGGTATGTTCGCCATGCATCCCATGCGCGCAAGGGTCGCGCCGATGATCTTCGGTGAGCATCGCGCGCGCGATGTTGACTTTGCCGCCGCCGATATGCGTGTGCATGTCGATCGCGCCAGCCATGACGATCATGCCGCTGCAATCGATTTCTTGATCGATGCGCGCATCCGCGCGCGGCGCTTCTACGATTCGGCCGTCTTGCACGTAGATATCACGTACGATACCGTCGACCTGGTGCGCCGGATCGTAAAGCGTCCCGCCCTTGAGTTTCAGCATCACAGCACCGCTTCGATCTGCCCGAGGACTTGCGCCACCGTGGGCAGCATGCTCTCGCGCAGTTTGCCCAACCGCATCGTCACAACCTTATCCGAGCGCACGAAATGCCCGGCATGATCGACCCCCGGGGTGCCCACGGGAATGAACACTTCCGGCTCTCGCTCGAACGCCATATCGGGACGCCCCAAAACGACGGTCGGAATCGGTGCCGGCGGCGGCAGCCGCGCTTCGTTGAAACTAGAGATCCACAGCAGGGCATCGGCTTCGCCGCGCTCGAGTAGACGCGTCGCGGCGTTGTTGTACGGATCATAATCCGCGTGGCCGCGCCCAAAGTCCGAGCGCAGCGCGAAGCCGGATTGCCACACGTGCACTTGGTTGACGCTCAAATCCCCGTCGTTGCCGCCGAGCGGCAAGCCGGCGCAGCGCGTGGTTTTGTTTAAGTCTTTCACCAGTTCGACGCCACGCTGCAGAGTCAGCTCGGCATGCGCGAAATCGAAATCGGCGGCAGCCCAGACGAATACGGCGTACTTAGCCGCCTTGAGCCGAGCCGCCAATTGCCGCAACCGCCCGAGTTCGACGCCGGCCGCCTGCAGTGGGTGCAATCCCGCGCACGCCGGGTGCTCCGACACCAACATGCGCAGCACACCCAGCACCTCGGCCAACTGCTCGTTGGCGCAGGCGATGACTTCCATTTTCGTTGTTGGGAGCGCGGCGCGGCAGGATGCAGCATTGGCCGCATCGCCGAGATAAACGACGTCCTTACTCGCCACGAACATCGCGTCCGCGGGAGCAACCAAGCGCTCGAAGAAACGCGGAAAGCGCGCGCCGATATCCGAGCCTAGCACCACGATTAAATCGGCGCGGTTTTTCACTTCGGCGAACGTCGTAGTGATCCAGCCGCGATCCTGCACGGTCAATACGTTGCGCATCTTGGCGGTAAAGTTCATGTGATCGGTGACAGCGCCGCAACGCTCCGCCAAGCGCATCGCCGCACGCGCGCCCCCGACGTCGGTGCCCAAACCGGCGAGCAGCGGTTGCGGCGCCTTACGCAGGATCTCGGCCGCGGCGCTCACTGCATCCGATAGACTTGCAGCGGCCCCGTTCACGCGCGGTCGAACTTGTTCGGCGCTGACGGCGCTCAGAGCGTTCAATGCGCGCTCACTAATAGGACAGCCTTGCGCGGTGACCTGCAACGCGGCGCCGGCGACGCCGACGCGCACGTCGTCACACGCGAGCCCGCAAAAAGCGCAGGTGAAGTCGGTTTGATCGGTGGACGGCATCACTAGCGGCTGCATATCGTCGCAGCGATTGTACCGGCAACGCGCGATGACTTCGGCGCGGGTGCCGCTATATACTTGCGCTCATGCAAGGACGCAGCATTGCCATCCTCGAGAACCGTGTGGGCGAACACTTGGTTGGCCTGGTAGCCAAGCAAGGCGCGACGCCGATCTGGGCACCCGCGCTTGCGGAGGAGCCGGACATCGATCCGCCCGCGATTCGCGCGCTCGTACAAGGTTTTGCCGGTGACCCGCCGCACTTGGCGATTTTTCAGACCGGTGTCGGCACCAAAGCGCTATTCGATACCTGCGATGAGATGGCGTTGACCGATGCGTTGCAGCGGGCGCTTCAAAACGCCGTGGTGGCGGTGCGCGGGCCGAAGCCGACTTCCGAGTTGCGCCGCCGCAAGGTACGCATCGACGTGAGCGCGAGCGAACCGCATACCACGCGCGAAGTGCTGCAAGCCATCGCTCACCTGGATTTGCACGGCAAGAACGTCCTGGTTCAGCGCTACGGCGAAAGCAATACTGAGCTGGATCAGGCGCTGAGAGAGAAAGGCGCGCGCGTGACCGAAGTGCCGACCTATCGGTGGGCGCTGCCGCGCAACATCGATCCGCTCATCGATCTCATGGACCGCCTGCAGCGCGGCGCAGTCGATGCGGTCGTGTTCACCAGCGCCTCGCAAGCAAAGAATCTGTTCGCGGTCGCCGCGCAGCGGCAGCGCGATACGGCGTTGCGCGAAAATCTGAACCGCACTCTCGTGGCGTCTGTCGGGCCGGTCTGTTCGCACGCGTTGCGCGAGTATGGCGTGAAAGTGGGTTTTGAGGCGAGCCCGCCCAAACTGGGTCCGTTGCTGGC
>CAZAWU010000352.1:0-3123 GCA_964488915.1 uncultured Burkholderiales bacterium | reverse complement strand
TCAAACTCAAAGACTGGAATCCAGCCGACAAATCCGCCTCGCCTGGTACAGGCGCTGACGACGCCCGCGAACTGGCGGAGCTGGCCGCGCGCTTGGACGAACTGCAGGATCTGCTCTACGCCGAGCACAAACACAAGGTCCTGCTCGTCCTGCAAGGCATGGACACCTCTGGCAAGGACGGCGTGATCCGTCACGTCTTCGACAAGGTCGATCCGCTTGGCGTGCGCGTAGCGAGTTTCGGCGTGCCGACCAAGGAGGAACTGGACCGCGATTACCTTTGGCGCGTGCACAAAGTCGTGCCGGGCAGAGGCGAGATCGCCATCTTCAACCGCAGCCACTACGAGGACGTGCTGGTCGTGCGCGTGCACGAGTGGATCGATGCGAAGGAAGTCGCACGGCGCTTCAAGCAAATCAACGCATTCGAGAAGCTGCTCGCCGAAACCGGCACCACCATCGTCAAGTGTTTCCTCTATATTTCCAAGAACGAACAGAAGCGGCGCTTGCAAGCACGCCTCGACGATCCAAGCAAGAAATGGAAATTCCGCTTGGGCGATCTGGCGGAACGCAAGCTGTGGGATAACTACATGACCGCGTACGAAGACGCGCTCACACAAACGAGCACCGAGTGGGCCCCTTGGCACGTCATACCGGCAGACTCGAAGAGCAGTCGCAACCTGCTCATCTCGCGCATTCTCATTCAGACACTCGAAGGCTTGAAGATGAAGTATCCGCAACCCGAAGAAAATCTCGCTGGAGTTGTAATCAAGTAACGCGGACCGCGACCAAACCTGCACCCCGTGCAGCGGGGCAAGCCCATGCCCCATATACTTCGCGCCCTTCGACACCGTAACTTCCGCTTGTTCTTCTGCGGACAATCGTTGTCGATGATCGGCACGTGGATGCACCAGATCGCGGCGATGTGGTTGGTATACCGGCTCAGCGGCTCGGCAGCCATGCTCGGGCTGGCAGGTTTCGCCGGCCAAATCTCCATGCTGGTCATCGCGCCGTTCGCCGGCATCCTGTGCGACCGCTGGAACCGGCACCGCATCTTGCTGACGACGCAAACACTATCTCTCGCGCAATCGCTTACGCTGGCGACGCTAGCGGCAACGGGTGTTGTTCAAGTCTGGCACGTAATCGCGGCGATGCTCATCGCCAGCACCATCAACGCCTTCGACATGCCGGCACGGCAATCCATGTTCGTGCACTTCGTCGAAGATCGCGCCGATCTGCCCAACGCCATCGCGCTGAATTCCATGCTCATGAACAGCGCGCGCTTGATTGGTCCTGCCATCGCCGGAATCGTTATCGCGACGTTCGGCGAGACAGTATGCTTTTTTCTGAACGCATTCAGTTACCTCGCGATTCTGCTGGCACTACTGTCGATGCGCTTGAAACTGCCCGTGCGCAAGAGCGCGACCGCGTCGGTCTGGCGCAGTCTGTGCGAAGGATTGCGCTACGCCTTCGCCACCAAACCGATCCGCTGGCTGCTGCTCATCCTCGCTGCGGTGAGTATTCTCATCAACGCCTACGTGCCGCTCATGCCTGCTTTCGTGGGTGAAGTGTTCCAACGCGATGCGCGCACGGTCGGCACCATCATTAGCTGCGCCGGCTTGGGCGCGGTGATCGGCACCGGGTTGCTGGCCGCGCGACGCGGCACGCTGCATCTAACCTGGTTCTTGCGCGCGGCGCAGATGATCGGTGCGATTGGATTGACGCTGTTTGCGCTCAGCCGCAATTTGCCAATCTCGCACCTGCTGATCGTCATGGTCGGCTTCGGCATGATCGTGGTCGGCGCGTGCTGCAACACGCTGCTGCAGACCATCGTCGAGGACGATAAGCGCGGGCGCGTCATGAGCCTCTACGCGGCGGCGTTCATCGGCGCAGGGCCGATCGGCGCACTGGCCGCGGGGCAGATCGCAGAGAACTTTGGCGTGCAGCGTGCTTTCTTACTCAACGGCCTGTTGTGTTTGGCGCTTGCTGCCGTGCTGCACGCGCGGCGCGCGCGCTTGGAGGCGATGCTGCAGCCTTACTTGGTTGCACGGGCCTAACAGCCTTGATGGCAAAATAGCCGCAACCTATCCTGAGGAGCCGCGCCGTGGCAGACAACCCGCTCTACACCGTCAAAGACCGCATCGGCATCATTACTTTCAACCGCCCGCAAGTGATGAACGCGATGGACAGCGACACCATGTTCGCACTGCGCGACCTCACTTTGACCATCAAGGACGATCCGGACGTACGTGCCGTGCTGCTGCGCGGAACGGGCAACGCATTTATGGCGGGCGGCGACGTCAGCGAGTTCCACAACAAGATCGCCGACATGCCGAAGCTGATTGTGCATTTCACGCGTGAGTATCATGCGGCGATATTGAATCTCCGTCAGATGGGCAAGCCGGTGCTGGCGTGCGTGCACGGTGTGGCCGCTGGCGCGGGCTTGGGGCTGGTCGCCGCGGCCGATCTGGCAATTGCGGCGGATAACACGGTGTTCACGCTGGCCTATAGCAACATCGGCGCGATCCCGGATGGCGGCACAACGTATAGCCTGCCGCGCTTGGTCGGCTATCACCGCGCGATGCAGTTGGCGCTGCTGCCCGACCGTTTCGATGCCAAGACGGCACTGGAGCTTGGGCTAGTTAACTGGATCGTGCCGCCAGACCAACTCGAAGCCAAAGCCAACGAAATCATTGCTCGCTTAGCCAACGGGCCAGCGGTCGCTTTTGCCCAGACCAAGCACTTGATGAATATGTCGATCGACAACACGCTCGCCGAGCAGTTGGAGGCGGAGTCGCAAGCATTCGCCGTAGCGGCGCGCAGCCCGGATTTCGCGGAAGGGTGCGCGGCGTTTGTGGAGAAGCGCAAACCAAAGTTCACGGGAAAATAGCACGCCTTCTGCCGTGACGGGCAAGGCTGCCATGCAGTTGAGCCTTGGTCACCGCGAAGAACGGGTAACCGGCGTTTTGGGGACCGTTGGCACTCTCTGTCGTGGCGATGTCGGTAGGTGCACGCGATATGCAGTAAACTATGGGTGACTAAAGTTCGGGGTGTAGCGCAGCCTGGTAGCGCACCTGCTTTGGGAGCAGGGTGTCGGGGGTTCAAATCCCTCCACCCCGACCAAAAGAT
>CAZAWU010000351.1:0-3136 GCA_964488915.1 uncultured Burkholderiales bacterium | reverse complement strand
GTGCCGTGGCATCAAGACGGCGAATATTGGCCGATGCGCCCGCTGGCGACGTGTTCGGTGTGGGTAGCAATCGACGAGGCCACGCCGGAAAATGGCGGTATGCGTTTCATCCCCGGTTCGCACAAGCGTGAGGGCTTGTATCGTCACCACAAGAGCGAGCGCAAAGACATCGTGCTCAATTTGGAGTTGGACGCCGATCAGTTTGACGAGCGCGACGCCGTTGATATCGTGCTCGAACCAGGGCAGATTTCGCTGCACGATGTGCGCATGATTCACGGTTCGCCCGCGAATAAATCCGGCAAACGCCGGGCGGCGCTGATCATGCGTTACATGCCGGCCACTTCGCACTATGATCGCGCGCTCGTGGCAGGGCGCACATTCAACAGCGCTTTCAACATCGCCAACCAGCCGCTGTGGCTCATGCGCGGGACCGACCGCAGCGGCAAGAACGACTTCCAGCACGGCCACGCACAGTGGCGCGAGCGTTATGCGCGCGGTTTGGCTCCTGCGGCGAAGGCCGAGAGTTTTAGCGAGGGGTGAAGGCGGCGCTGAGGACCGCGAAACCGAATCCTGCGGTGCGCAACTCTATGAAGGCTCGCGCCTGATCCTGTTGATAAGCTGACCAAAACATCGAGTGAGAGTGGGTGCCCTCGTTCGAATTGTGATCCCCCATTGTTGGGCGGCGTGGAATAGCGGAGGCGTCCTTTTCAGAGCTACATCCCCATCTCCGCCATCTCGGGCATTGCGCCGGCAACCTCTTTCCGCGGCGCTTCGGCGACGATCACGTCGGTGGTCAGAATCAAGCCCGCGATGGATGCGGCGTTCTGTAGTCCGAGACGGGTTACTTTGACCGGATCGATCACGCCCATGCCGATGAGATCGCCGAACTCGCCGCTGGCGGCGTTGTAGCCGAAGCTGCCGTCGCCTTCGGCCACGCGCTGCACGATCACTGACGGTTCTTCGCCGGCGTTGGTGACGATCTGCCGCAGCGGCGCTTCCAAGGCACGGGCGACGATTTTGATGCCGGCGTCTTGGTCCATATTCCCGGTCTTGAGCTCGTGCAATGCGCGGCGTGCGCGCAGTAAGGCGACGCCACCGCCCGGGGCGATGCCTTCCGCCACGGCGGCGCGCGTGGCGTGCAGTGCATCCTCCACGCGAGACTTCTTCTCCTTCATTTCCGTCTCGGTGGCGGCGCCGACTCGAATCACTGCCACGCCGCCGGAGAGTTTGGCGGCGCGTTCTTCCAGCTTTTCGCGATCGTAGTCACTGGTGTTCTTGTCGATCTCTGCGCGGATCTGCTTGATGCGCGCATCGATCTGCTGCGCATCGCCGCCGCCGCCAATGATAGTGGTGGCGTCTTTACCGATCTCGATGCGCTTGGCGTGGCCTAATTGATCGAGCGTCGCTTTGGCGAGTTTGAAACCGGTTTCTTCCGAGATGAGAATGCCGCCGGTCAGCACGGCGATATCTTGCAGCATGGCCTTGCGGCGATCGCCGAAGGCTGGGGCTTTCACTGCGCAACTCTTGAGTGTGCCGCGGATATTGTTGACGACCAGCGTGGCGAGCGTTTCGCCGGTGACGTCTTCGGCGATGATGAGCAGCGGTTTGCCGCTGCGCGAGATGTGTTCGAGCACCGGCAGCAAGTCGGCGATGGCAGAGATTTCTTTGTCGTACAGCAGCACATAGGCGTCGTCCAGCACCGTCATCTGCTTTTCGGGTGTGTTGATGAAGTAGGGCGACAGGTAGCCGCGATCGAACTGCATGCCCTCGACAATCTCCAATTCGTTCTGCAGCGCGCGACCATCTTCGATAGTGATGACGCCCTCCTTGCCGACCTTCTCCATCGCTTGCGCGATGATCTCGCCGATGCCGGTGTCGCCATTGGCCGAAATAGTGGCTACTTGCGCGATCTCTTTGTTGGTCTGGCACGGTTTGGCGATCGCCTTGAGCTCCGCTACCACCGCATCGACCGCCTTGTCGATGCCGCGCTTCAGGTCCATCGGATTCATGCCAGCGGCGACGTACTTCATGCCCTCGACCACGATCCCCTGAGCGAGCACCGTTGCGGTGGTGGTGCCATCGCCGGCCATTTCGGAAGTCTTGCTCGCCACTTCGCGGATGAGCTGCGCACCCATGTTCTCAAACTTGTCAGTTAACTCGATTTCCTTCGCGACTTTTACGCCGGAATTGATGACGGTGGGGGCGCCGAAGGCGCGCTCCAGCACTACCAGACGTCCTTTGGGACCGAGAGTAACTTTGACGGCATTGGCGAGCATGTTTACGCCATCACAGATCTTGGCGCGCGCGCTGTCGTGGAATTTGATCTCTTTCGCGGTCATGCTTGACTCCTTTGACGGTCATTACCGATATACTACGTATACTAAGTGCTTGTGAATGAGCGCTATTGAGTTTTGATAGAGCTTACTGGGGCCGGTAATCCATGGGCCAGTTCGCAGCGAGATGTTCCAGCACGTTCAGATCGAATCCATGCGTGGAATAGGTCCACACCGCCGCATCCTTGTCGAGTTTGTTCAGCCGCTTCGCGTGGATGTTCACGTTCTGAAGCGGTAAACCCATGTTCCGATATGCAGCCGCTTGCTCATTCTGATCGGCGTCCGTCGAATAGAACAACCATTCCCGCGCGAACACGTATTGAAGATGCTCGAGTTCGTGGCAGATAGCCTCAGGCACTGGTGGTTGGTCGGTCAGTTGCTCAATGGGCGGAAACGCAAGGTACCAGTCGGCGTACACATCGCTGATGTGGGTTCGATAAAACGCCGTTGCGTGTGTGGAGTAGAAGTATTCCAACATGAAAAAACTCGCAGGCTGCTCGTTGGCGCGCGCCCCGCAGTACCAACCGTACACGTCAGCGTCATTAGCAACATAGAACATGGCGCACATCAATCCCGCCCCGCGCGGCGCGTACGCGAGATGAACTTGCGACTGCCTCATGTGCGCACCCAACTCCGGCAGCGCGCCGACAGCTTGCGGCTGCGCGCTCTCACGGCGGCGCGAAGCGCTTGGCTGACGCGCGCACGCAGGCTCGGGTCGCGTTGCGCCAAATCGACCAACGCTTCGAGCGCGCACGCCCGGACGATGCGGCTATGGTCGGCGAGCTGCTCGAACCAGAGAAAAT
>CAZAWU010000350.1:0-3144 GCA_964488915.1 uncultured Burkholderiales bacterium | reverse complement strand
TTCGTGGACGACATGCGCATTCCAAAGTTTGTCGTAGAGCGTGAGGGCGCTCATGGTATTGGAGAGCGAAAGCGGGTTGTTGCGATGCGTCAATTATCGCATAGTCGCCACAGCCACCTTCGCACAAATGGCTAACTTTTCGCCTGGCGTATGGCGATGCCCGGTTCGCCCTCACCGAGCCACGTGCCGTAGGACTTGTAGTGCTGCTCGATTGCGCTGCGCACCCAATTTTCGCGTTCGATACGGCCGTTGAAATTGGGCAGCAGCGCTTCAAATTTCGCAATGTCCTTCTTCTTCCACTTGGCGACTTGGCGGAACCAGAGCACGCCGTTGTCGTTGAGCAGCTTCTCCATCACCGGCCCAACGCCGTGTATCAGCTTCAAGTCATCACGCTCGGCCCGCGCGCGATTGTTGCCTTGCGAGCCAGCCTTCGCCGCGGCGTTGGATGACTTGGTTTGCCTCGGCACTGCCGGGACTCTCGCGCGGCTTCGCGTTTTCCTTGTTTGCTCGATTTCTCCGATCGGATGCGCGAGCGGCGCTTCCTTCGAGGTATCAACGCCGGTCTCGACCACCAGCACCTCGGACAGGGGTTGCCGGCGCAGCGCTTCAATTTCGGCACGCAACTGCAGGATGACTTGGTCGCGTTCATCAAGCTGCGCCGGCAACTTTTCGAGTTCCTGCGCGCGTGTGCGCAGCGCCGCAAGCTCGGCCTCGCGCTGGGCTAGTTGCTCGGGCAGCGGCGTCAATGCATCCAAACGACTCTGCAAGAGCGTTACATTAGCGGCGCTGCGATCTTTGTCTATTTGCAATTCCGCCATGCGAGTTGTGAGTTGCTGCAGCGCGTGTTGACGTTCCTCGAGTTCGCTGCGCAGCGATTCAATGTCACCGGCGTGCGCGCGCATCATCTCCAACTCTGTCCGCTCGCGCCTAGCCGCCGTCTCGACTTGCTCCAAGCGCCCGTGCAGCGCGGTCAATTCCGCGTCGCGCGATTGCAAAGTGGTGCGCGCCTGCGCGAGCGCTTGTTCGCGCTGTGCAAGTTGATGGGCAACGCCATCGAGCTGGCCAATCCGCGCGTGCAACTGCCCCATTTCCTGGTCGCGCTGTTGCAGTCGTGTTTGCAGCGGCTCGAGCTCACCGATACGCTGGCGTGCCTGTGCCACATTGCGCTGTGCCGCGTCGGCGCGCTGCTCTTCGGTAGCGGCGCGCTGGCGTGCCGCCGCCAACTCCGCCTCGCGCGCGCGCAGCTCCACCTGAACGCCTTCTAGGCTGCCGGCGCGCTTTGTTGCCTCATCGAGCGAACGCAAAGCGGCACCGAGTTCTTTCTCTATCTCAGCAAGTCGCCGCTGCAACGCAGCCAATTCTTCGTCCTTGCGGCGCAACAGCGCCGGCAAGGGTTCGACCTCACGGAATCGCTCGAGCAAGCCTGCATACTCTTGCGCGCGGCTTTCTATCGCGCCGCGCGCTTGGGCGAGGGCATGTTCCAGCGCCTGCACCGCGCTCGCTTTGGCGCTGCGCTCCGCGGCCAACTCGCTTTCGAGCGCGGTGCGCGCCGCGTTGGCTTCGGCGGCGGCGCGCTGCGCGCCGGCACGCTCGTTCGCCTGTTCCGCGAGTTCGGTAGCGCGCAGCCCTACCTCCTTGGTGCGCTCGTCCAACTGCGCCAACAGTTGCTGAGTGTGCGAGCGAGCGCGCTCGAGCTCTGTCTGGGCGCCGTGCTGCGCCAGTTCGGTGACGCTGGCTCGCTGCGCGAGCTGTTCACGCACGCCGGCAAGCTCGCGTTCCAGTTCCTGCAAGCGCACGCGCAGCGCATCACACTCCTCTTGTGCGGTTAGCAGGCTGGCGTGGCCGTCGCGCGCAGCGCGGCCAAGTTCCTCTTGCCGACGCGTCCATAAGTTCTGCGCGCGCTCGAGATAGGCATCGGCGCCGCGCGCGCGCCACCACCAGCCGATTAAGCTGCCGAAGAACGCCGTGGCCGCCCAGCACCAGAACTGTCCCATGTCAGTTACTCTCCTCCACGACAAACTCGATGCGGCGGTTTTGGCGCCGCCCCTCTTCGCTGTCGTTTTCGGCGATCGGCTGGTTCTGCCCGTAGCCGACCGCGGCCAAGCGCTTGGCTGCAACCCCTTTCGCAACCAGGTATTCGACCGTCGCAACGGCACGTGCCTCCGATAGGCGCTGGTTCTTCTCCGCTGAGCCGCGCCCGTCGGTGTGTCCTTGTACTTCGATGCGCGTATCGGCGTCTTCTTGAATGATGACGACAAGCTCGTCCAGCAGCGTTTTGCCGTTGACCGTTAACTTGGCGCTGCCGCTTTCGAACTCGACCGAGCTCTCGGCCAGCGCCTCGCGCAGCTTGCGTTGCTGGCTTGCGGCTGACGCGGAACCGGCGCCGCCGGTGAGCTCGATGCGGTTTTCGATCGCTACACCGGCGAGCATCTTCTGCGCGGTTTGCCCCGCGCGCGCCTTGGCCTCGGCAGTCGCGGCACGCCCCATCAGCGTCAAGCGCCCGACGCCGCCCACACGCGCATCCACCGTCAAAGCGTCGGTCAAACGTTTTGGCGCAAACACTTCGCGCACGGCGTCCACTAAGTTGGCTTTGCCAGCTGCGTCGCGCACGCTTCCGGCGACGACGATCGAGCCGTCTTCGCGCAGCGTGAGTACGATGTTTGCGGGCGGTGCGCCCGGCGCCGGCGCGCTTGTGGCGACGTGACGTGACGTACCAGCACCGCGCAGGCAGAAGTAGCCCGTGAATACTAGGCCTAGGATGCCTACAAGTAAGGCTAGGTCTCTTATTTTCACCCTGACTCCCATCAGAGTACCCCTGCAAGGGGTTCAACCACACGAGCGGCTCAACGAGCGCAGACACTACCAGAGGGAGGAAGACAACGAAAGCGGCTGCGGCTCCCCGCCTATGAAGCAGCCGGCTGCGCTGCGCGCGTGCGTGCGCCGACGCGCTCGTTCGGCAGCCACAATGAGGCGAGCAGAATGCCACCGACGACCACCGTCAAGAACACAAAATACCAATAGAAGCCACCAGTCGTATCATGAATGTGCGCTACCAGCGGCACGCCCAGCGCGCCGACGCCGAGGGCTAGCACGAACTTCGCGCCGAACGCGGTGGCGCGCCACTTGTCCGGGGTGTAGCAGGCG
>CAZAWU010000349.1:0-3181 GCA_964488915.1 uncultured Burkholderiales bacterium | reverse complement strand
TTGTCGAACAATGCCGGCGGCATTCTCGGCGGCATCTCCACGGGGCAGGACATCGTCGTCAACGTCGCCATCAAACCCACTTCGAGCATCCGCCTCGACCGCCGCTCAATCGACAAAGCCGGCAACGCCGTCATCGTCAATACGCACGGCCGCCACGATCCCTGCGTCGGCATTCGCGCCACGCCGATCTGCGAAGCGATGCTCGCCATCGTGCTGATGGATCACGCGCTGCGCCAGCGCGCACAGAACGCCGACGTGCAAGTATCGACACCTCGCATTCCCGCGCAAGCGCCGCAGGAAATGATCGAGCGGTTGAAACAAGCCGCCGCCGTCGAAGACCCGGAACCGGACGAAGCTTGATCAATCGGGCCGCGGCGTGACGCTCATCTCCTCGTTCTCGCTGCGTTTTCGCCCACGGCTGTTGGATAGCCTGAGCGGCTACGGCGCGGCTCAGTTTAAACACGATCTGGCAGCCGGTGTGACCGTCGGCGTGGTGGCGCTGCCGTTGGCCATGGCGTTCGCCATCGCCTCGGGGTTGAAGCCGGAAGCGGGCATCATCACCGCCATCGTCGCCGGCTTTCTGATATCCGCGCTGGGTGGCTCGCGCGTGCAAATCGGCGGGCCTGCCGGTGCGTTCATCGTCGTCGTCTACGGTATCGTCGAGCGCTACGGTGTCGCGAACTTGCTGCTCTCCACCATGTTTGCCGGGGTGCTGTTGTTCGCCATGGGCTTGCTGCGCTTGGGCAACTTGGTGCGCTACGTGCCGGTGGCGATCGTCATCGGTTTTACCAACGGCATCGCGGTGCTCATTGCGCTCTCGCAAGTGCGCGAGTTTTTCGGCCTGCAAATTATCAACATGCCGGCGGATTTCTTCGCCAAGATCAAGACTATCGCCGCCGCGCTGCCCACGGTCGATTTTGCGACCTTGGTGCTCGCGGCCGTATCGCTACTCATCATCATCTACTGGCCCAAACCTTGGGCGCAGCCGAAGCAAGCTTGGGCGCGCGTAGCCATGCACGTCCCCGGCACTATCGTTGTCTTGGTGCTCGGCGTCGCTGCGGTCACGCTGCTGCATCTGAATGTCGAAACGATCGGCACGCGCTTCGGCGGCATTCCGCGCTCGTTGCCGCTGCCGTCGATTCCCGATTTCGATTGGCAGTTGGTGCGGCAATTGTTCGCGCCGACGCTGACTATCGCCATGCTCGGCGCAATCGAGTCACTGCTGTGCGCGCGCGTGGCTGACGGCATGATCGAGGATCGCCACGACGCCAATCAAGAACTCATGGCCCAGGGCGTGGCGAATTTCGCCGCACCGCTGTTCGGCGGATTCTGCGCCACGGGCACCATTGCGCGCACCGTCACCAACATCCGCTCCGGGGCGGTGTCGCCGGTTTCCGGGATCATTCATGCGCTGAGCTTGCTGGTGATCGTGTTGGTCGCTGCGCCACTGGCGCAGCACATCCCGCTGGCGTGCTTGGCGGCGATCTTGATGTACGTTGCCTACAGCATGGGCGAGTGGCGCGAGTTCGCGCGTCTGCGGCACTTTTCTAACAATTACCGCACCATTTTGCTGACCACTTTCGTGCTGACCGTGACCATCGATCTCACCGTGGCGGTGGAAGTAGGCTTAGTGCTGGCGTGCTTGTTCTTCATCACTCGCGTGTCCAAGCTCACGCGCATCGAGCCGATCACCGAGACGGAAGAAATCGCCGTCGGTGTCGATCACACGAAAGTGGAAGCCTACCGTCTGTCCGGCTCGCTCTTCTTCGGTGCGGTCGACAAGATGGAAGGCTTGCTCGATCCTAAGCGCCGCATACCGCCGGTGACGATTCTCGACATGAGCCTACTCATCAATTTGGACACCACCGGCTTGGAGTCGCTCGAAGCACTGTACGCGCTGCTCAAAAAGCGCGGAGGCAAACTGATCCTCTGCGGCTTGCAGCAGCAACCCGCCTCGCTGGTGCAGCGCTCCGGGTTCTTATATGCCCTCGGCGCTGAAAACGTGGTCAAGACGCTGCACGACGCCTGGGAGCGGGCAAAGGAGGCGGTGCATAGGGCGGGCATGCGCAGTGAAGAGTGAAGCGCAAGGCGTTTACGCCGTCGCGCGCCTTTGGCCGTACAATGTTCGCACCACAACAAAACCGTAATTCGAGTGTCTCCCGCCCCCTCCACTGCGCTTTCACAAACCTACGCCCAAGTCGGTCACTCGTTCTGTCACATCTCCATGCTGTTGTATCCGACCGTGGTGCTGGCGCTGGAGAAACAGTTCGGCATGAGCTACGGCGACTTGCTGGTGCTGATGACGCTGGGAAACGTGCTGTTCGGCGTCGCTGCGCTGCCGGCCGGATGGCTGGGCGACCGCTGGAACACGGTGGGCATGATGCTCATCTACTTCGTCGGGCTAGGCGCTTCGTTGATCTTGACGGGATTGGTGTCGTCGCCGCTTGGTCTGACGATAGGGTTAGGGCTGGTCGGTTTGTTCGCGGCGGTTTATCACCCAGTGGGCATGTCGTGGCTGCTGCGCAACACGCAACATGCCGGACGCACGCTCGGCGTCAACGGCGTATTCGGCAGCCTCGGCGTCGCTAGCGCCGCGCTCATCGCCGGCGCGCTGACTGATCTGATCAGCTGGCGCGCGGCTTTCATCGTGCCGGGCGTCATCGTGCTTTTGACCGGTTTCACGCTCGCGTATTGCGTGGCGCGCGGGCTCGTGGTTGAAACCAAGGCCGATGCGCGCCCGCGGCAGCACAAGCCGAGCCGCGAAGCGATGTGGCGTGCTTTCGTCGTGCTTTCGGTCACCATGCTGGGCAACGGGCTGATCTACCAATCGATGTCTTCCGCGATGCCGAAGATTTTCGCCGAGCGCGTGCCGGACTGGACCGGGGCGAGCGCCACCGGCGCGGGGCTGCTGGTGTCGATCGTGTACGTCGGTGCGATGGCGTCGCAACTCGTCGGCGGATACTTGTCGGACAAGCTTTCCGCGCGCAGCCTGTACGTATTCGCTTCGCTGCTGCAATTGCCGGTATACCTGCTCGCTGCGACGTTCGGCGGTGGGCCAGTGTTCTTCTTGGTCGCCGCTTCGGTGTTCCTGCAGACCATGGCGGTGCCCACCGAAAACGTCTTGCTCGCCTGCTACACCCCGGACAAGTGGCGCGCCACCGCGTTCGGCGCGAAGTTCGTG
>CAZAWU010000348.1:0-3214 GCA_964488915.1 uncultured Burkholderiales bacterium | reverse complement strand
CCGCCGCTGCATGGCGGGCGCGTGCTCGCGGGCGAACCCGACGCGCTCGCGGATCAGCTCAGGGCGTTGCGGGCCGCGGGCGTAGAGCACCTCGCGCTCGAGTTCCTGTCGGCCGATGGCGCGGATCTGGATGAGCAGATGAGCCTGTTCGCGCAGCGCGTAAGACCGGTGCTCACGTAGGCGCGCGCCTAGCCACGCCGGCTTGCGTCGCGCACTCTGGCGCGCGGCGCCTGCAAAGCAGAGCAAAACGCGGTAACTTACCGGGCGTAGCCAACGATTGTCGACTATGCCTTCAAGCAACACCGCCAAGCTGGCACCCACGCACACATGCAGCGCCTGCCGCATGTATCCGTGGTGCGCGCCGCAAAACGGCGACGCCGCGCCCGCGCTGGACGGCGAGGTCACCAGCCACCGCATCAAAATCAAGCGCGGAGAGTATCTCTATCGCGTAGGCGATGCGTTCAGATCGCTCTACGCGATCCGCTCCGGCTCGTTCAAGACGCAGCAAGTGCTGCGCCAGGGCAAGGAAAAGGTCACCGGGTTTTTCCTCACCGGTGAGCTGATGGGCGTCGATGCGATCGCCAGCGAGGCACACAACGACGACGCGGTCGCGCTGGAAGACAGTACCGTGTGTGTCGTTCCATTTGCCAAGTTCGAGGATTTCACGCGCCAGCGCCCGCCGCTGCAGCGGCGGCTGAACAAGCTGATCAGCGCCGAGATCCTGCGCAATCCTGGCACGCATTTGCATGGGAAGCTGAGCGCGGCACAGCGCCTGGCGGGGTTTCTGTTGTGGCTCTCACAGCGCCAGCAAGCCTGCGGCTACTCCGGCAGCAGCTTCGTGCTGCGCATGAAGCGCAGCGATATCGGCGACTACCTCGGCCTCACCGCCGAGACCGTCACCCGCGTGCTTACGCGCCTGACACGCCAAGGCGTCGTCTTGGTGCGCAACCGCCACGTCCAGCTGCGCGATTTGGCCGCGTTGCAGCGCCTGGCGATGACTTAGCCCACCTCTCCTGGGCTTTTATAGGGGCGCGAGGTAGCTACGGCCTCACCAAAAACTGATCTAGATCAATTCTTAAGGCGGCAACTCGTAGCATGATGCCGTCACTTCGACACACTCCTCCAAGTTGATCGAAGCCTATCTACCCGCGGCGATGCCGCGGGTTTCTTTTCTGAACACGAACATCATCGGCAAGCGCTGGACCTTTCGCCGTATCCCTGCAGCCCGCGAAGGCATCCGCGGCGCTGTGCGGCTTTTGCCATTTTCGATGGAGCTTTAATGCCAAACCTGTATTCCGGTGTTTTCGACCTGCCCTGGTGGGGTCTCGTTGCCGTAGCGCTGGCGCTTACGCACGTGACTATCGCTTCAGTCACGATCTTCCTGCACCGCCATCAAGCGCACCAGGCGCTCAAACTGCACCCGATCGCATCGCACTTCTTTCGTTTCTGGCTGTGGCTGACCACTGGCATGGTCACGCGCGAATGGGCCGCGGTGCACCGCAAGCACCACGCTAAATGCGAAACGCGGGAAGACCCGCACAGCCCGCAGGTGGTCGGCATTTGGCGCGTGCTGTTCGGTGGCGTATTCCTGTACGTGAAAGAAACGCACAACCCGGAGACGCTCGAGCGCTACGGCCAAGGCACGCCGAAAGATTGGCTCGAGCGTAACCTCTACTCGCGCTTCCAGGTAGTAGGTCTCACGCTCATGGGCCTGCTCGACGTCACTTTGTTCGGTCTGCTTCCGGGCGCGCTCATCCTGCTGACGCAGATCGCCTGGATTCCGTTTTGGGCCGCCGGAGTCATCAACGGCATCGGCCACTATTGGGGCTATCGCCATTGGTCCACCGCCGACACCAGCACCAACATCGTGCCCATCGGCATCTTGATCGGCGGCGAGGAGCTGCACAACAACCATCACGCTTACCCGACTTCGGCCAAACTCTCGATGAAGTGGTATGAGTTCGACATCGGCTGGCTCTACATCCGTGTGCTTGAAACCTTGGGCTTAGCCACGGTCAAGCACGTGGCACCCACGCCTAGCTTGGCCGAACCGAAGACTCATCTCGATCTGCAGACGCTGCAAGCGGTCATCGCCTGCCGCTACGACGTCTTGGCGCAGTACGCCCGCTCGCTCAAGCGCGTCTACGCAGACGAACTCGCCCGCTTGCGCGAACGCGCACCCAAAGATGCCCGCCCGCTCGAGAACTTGCGCCGCTGGCTGAACCAAGACGAGAAGATGCTGCCCGAACACGTCCGCCGCAAGCTGACCGAGGCCTCCGCCAAGTCCAAAGGATTGGCGACGATGCTGGCCATGCGCGGCGAACTCGCGGCGATTTGGGGTCGCTCGGCGGCCACGCGCGAACAGCTGATCAAACAGCTACAGGATTGGTGTCAGCGCGCGGAGGCGAGCGGCATTCGCCCGCTCATAGAATTTTCTCAGCGGCTGCGCCGCTACGCGTAAGCCCAAGAAAAAAGCCCCGAAGCCAACATGGCTTCGGGGCCTTTGCACGGCCTACCGCTTCAGCCCGGTACATGTCCGGGCTGAATTAGCGAACAAGCGCTAGGCGGTCTTCGGCACGTAGCCGTAGAACGCGTTGTTGCGCTCCACGCCTTCCTTCTCGTACTCGTTCTTCATCAACGCGATTTGGTCGCGCGTGATGCCTTCGTACTCGGCCTGCACGTTGAATTTGTACAGCCGCGCCGAGTTCTGACCGAAGATCTTCTGCTTGACGGCGCTGTCGGCATCGCCCAGCTTGGTCTTCCACTTGGTCTTGGCCATCATGTCGTCGGGAATCTCGAGGCGGCGCATGGCTTCGATCTGCCATTGCGGCGAGCCGTACCAGACCGAGTCCGAACCCCAAACCACGTTATCCGGGCCCATCAAGTTGACCAATTGGCCGATGAACGCCGCGGCAAAACGCGGGTTGGCAACGGCGGAGTTGGCGAACGATGTGCCGACTTCGCCGTAGACATTCTTAAGACCTTGCTCGGACACCAGTTTCGCCACGTCGCTTGACCACTGGATGTAGCCGGACTTCTCGAACTCCGCCAATTCCGCATCGGGCAGTTCGAAGAACGGACGCAACGCGGTGTGATAGATGATGAAGTTGAGGCCAGGCCAATCCTTGGCCGCCTTGGCCAGATCCCACGGCGTGTTGTACTGCCACACGTCCTTCCACGATTTCTCGTAGTCTTTCGGCAGCAGGCCCTTGTG
>CAZAWU010000347.1:0-3226 GCA_964488915.1 uncultured Burkholderiales bacterium | reverse complement strand
ATGCGGTGCATGAGCTTCACGACTCCTCCCCGCACCCTCCCTCAGCTCCAGGGTGCTTCACGGCACCGGCCAGTCCGGTGCCGTTTTTCTTGTGGGTTCGAGCCTTTCGGCTGGATTGGATTTCGCGGGTGAGCTTACCGCTTGCGCGCTCTCCGCGGTCAGAATAGTCCGACTACCTTGCCGGATTCGTCCAAATCGATCTTCTCCGCCGCTGGCACCTTCGGCAGCCCCGGCATCGTCATGATGTCACCGCAGATCATAACGACGAACTCCGCACCGGCCGACAACCGAACTTCGCGCACGTTGACGACATGCCCGCTCGGCGCACCGCGCAGAGTCGGATCGGCCGAGAACGACGATTGAGTCTTCGCCACGCATACCGGGTAGTGGCCATAGCCATCGTCCTGGAGCTTCTGAATCTGCACGCGCACTTTGGCGTCCGCGTTGATATCCGCCGCGCCATAGATCTTGGTGGCGACCGTTCTCATTTTCTCCCACAGTGACAACGAATCTTCATAAAGCAGTTTGAAGGCAGGTTTTCCGGCCTGGGTCAACTCGACGACCGCGCGGGCTAATTCTTCCGCCCCCGCGCCGCCGCGCGCCCAATGCTGCGCCAGCACGACTTTCACACCTTGCTTCGCAATCCCGATCTGCACCAGCTTAATTTCAGCTTCGGTGTCTTGCACGAAGTGATTGATCGCCACCACGCAAGGTTGGCCGTAGTGCT
The DNA here is from genome assembly GCA_964488915.1 of uncultured Burkholderiales bacterium. Lineage (GTDB taxonomy): Bacteria > Pseudomonadota > Gammaproteobacteria > Burkholderiales > JALYOK01 > CADEHE01. The sequence goes on along the minus strand of CAZAWU010000347.1, from coordinate 2,499 downwards.
CGCGCACGTTGTGCACGTGGCGTTCCAGATTGGCCAACCCCTTCTCCAGCGCAGCAAGGTTCTCGGTCTTGAGATCCTTCAAATCCGCGCCGCCGTGGTACTTGAGCGCGCGGATGGTGGCGACAACCACCACTGCGGACGGTTTCAACCCCGCCTTACGGCATTTGATGTCGATGAACTTTTCCGCGCCGAGATCGGCGCCGAAGCCAGCCTCGGTGACAACGTAGTCGGATAACTTGAGCGCCGCCTGCGTGGCGATCACCGAATTGCAGCCGTGCGCGATGTTGGCGAACGGCCCGCCGTGCACGAACGCGGGATTGTTTTCCAGCGTCTGCACCAGATTCGGCTTGAGCGCATCCTTGAGCAGCACCGTCATGGCGCCATGCGCGTTCAGATCGCGCGCACGCACCGCCTTACCCTCGCGCGTGTAGGCAACGACGATGTTGCCCAGGCGCTGCTTCAGATCCTGCAGCGAGGTCGCCAGGCAGAAGATCGCCATGACTTCCGAGGCCACGACGATATCGAAGCCGTCTTCGCGCGCAAAGCCGTTCGCCGTGCCGCCGAGGCCGACGACTATATCGCGCAACGCCCGATCGTTCATGTCCACCACGCGCCGCCACGTCACCCGGCGCGTATCGATACCAAGGGCGTTGCCTTGATGGATGTGATTGTCCAGCAGCGCCGCCAGTAGGTTGTTGGCGAGCGCAATCGCGCTAAAGTCACCGGTGAAATGCAGGTTGATGTCTTCCATCGGTACGATCTGCGCATAGCCGCCGCCCGCCGCGCCGCCCTTGACGCCGAACACCGGTCCGAGCGAAGGTTCGCGCAGGCAAATCAGCGCCTTCTTGCCGATGCGGTTGAGGGCATCGCCCAAGCCCACAGTGGTCGTGGTTTTGCCCTCGCCCGCAGGCGTGGGACTGATGGCGGTCACCAAGATTAGCTTGCCGTCAGCGCGGTCTTTGAGCGAAGCGAGATGCTCGAGCGACACCTTTGCCTTGTAGTGGCCATACGGTTCGAGGTGCTCATCGGCAATGCCGAGCCGCTCGCGCGCCAGCTCAGCTATGCGCGTCGGTTTGGCGGCTTGCGCAATCTCGATATCGGATAGCATGTGAACATTCCTTGCGTGTTTTCTGATTGGCTCGGATTATATTCGAGCGATACACTCGGCACGGCGTCGTTGCGCTGACAGAATGCAGATGAATTGCGTCGAATGAGAAGCACAAGCGTTGATCTCGTTGCCGATGTAGGCGGCACCAACATTCGCTGTGCGCTGGTCGAACAAGGCCATCTGCGCGACGGCCGCGTGCTCGCCTGCGCCGACTATCCCGGCATCGCCGCAGCTGTTGCGGACTACTTGAAGCAGACCGGCGCCACGCCGCGACGTGCGGCATTTGCGTTAGCCACAGCCATCGACGGCGATCAGGTGCAGATGACCAACAGCGCTTGGACGTTTTCCATCGAGGACACACGCCGCGCGCTCGGCTTCGAGCGTCTGCTGGCGCTCAACGATTTCACCGCCCTCGCGCTATCACTGCCGCACTTAGCGCCCAGCGAGTTACGCCAAGTCGGCGGCGGCAAGGCGGTACGCGGGGCGCCGCTCGGCCTGATCGGCGCCGGCACCGGACTTGGGGTATCGGGCCTATTTCCCAGCGCCGGCGGGTGGGTCGCCATCGACGGCGAAGGCGGGCACGTGAGCTTCAGCCCCGCGAACGAGCGCGAAGCCGACATCTTGCGCATCGTCTGGCGCAACTATGCTCACGTCTCCAACGAGCGGCTGCTGTCCGGCATCGGTTTCGAAAATTTGTATTGTGCGATCGCGGAATTGGAAGGCAAGCCGGCACTGGCACTTTTACCCGAGCAGATCACGCAGCGCGCGCTAGATGGCTCCGATGCGCTGTGCCGCGCAGTGGTCGAAGCTTTCTGCGCCATGCTCGGCACCGCAGCGGCGAACTTGGCGGTGACGCTCGGCGCGCGCGGCGGCATCTATGTCGGCGGCGGCATCGTGCCCAAGCTCGGTGAGTGGTTCGACCGCTCCGCTTTCCGCAGCCGCTTCGAAGCCAAAGGGCGTTTCAGCGCCTACGTGGCTGCCATTCCGACATTCGTCATCCTCGCACCTCATCCGGCCCTGATTGGCGCGGCGCAAGCGCTCGCGGCGGACTGACCGCGCGCTGACCGCCCGCGCCTACTCTTTCGGCACCGAGACATCCACGGCGAGCGTCGTACCAGTGCCGGTGTAGCCGGCCTCGTCTAGCGCATCGAGATAGTTCTGCACGATCGCATCGCTGGCCGGCACGCTATCCACATAATCGATGTAGTTCTCTTGGCCGTGACCGTAGCGGCTGCTGCCGCCGTCGAAGATCGACACTACCGTATGCCCGTTGGGCGCTGCAACAGCGTCGCGCCCTTGCAACGGCGAGCCAGGAACAGGCAGCGGCACCAGGAACGGAGGCAGCGGCAGCGGTCCCGGCACGCGCGCGGGAATGCCGAGATCGTAGCGGT
>CAZAWU010000346.1:2135-3231 GCA_964488915.1 uncultured Burkholderiales bacterium | reverse complement strand
GTACGAACTTTCATGCGCTCTCCTTACCCTAAGTAATCGTCAAAACAAAGACCTAGCATTTTATCCTGCGATCGCCGCCTTTGTAAATCGTCACCAGCGCCAGCAGGTCCTGTGTACTCACTGGCAACTAACGCTCCCCATGGGCATGCGTTGACGCGGGTGGGCTCTAGGGGGCCGGCAGTCGTAAAATTTGGTCACCGATCCCGATTGATTTAGTGAACCTCGAAGCGCAACACCCTGTTGCGGCAGTAGGAGCGGCTCGATGCGTGTGCTAAACTTGTTGCCAAGTTAATTACTGGGATAGTCAACGTCCCCGCGCTATCTCCTGTACCGGCTGATGTCAGAAGAATATAAGTCAGAACTTGAGCAACACTACCCGCGCATCATGAAGGAGTTGATGACGCGCTGGGGCACGCCGCGCTTCGAGCCCTACGCCAACCAGCTCATTATCGACGAGCGCGGTGGGCGCAAGGGTTTTTCGCCAGAGGTTCTCGCCGAACTGCTTTTCTTGTACGCACTCGACATGTTCGCGCGTGAGTTCGATACCCAGCAGGCCTTCGTTCCTTACGTCAATCCCATCTATCAGAAGTAAACTACGCGCTCCTGCTTGAAGGCCGCCGTAAGGCGGAGCGCATATGATCGAGCTGTACACCTGGAACACCTCTAACGGACGCAAGGCGTCCATCCTGTTGGAGGAATTGGGCGTTGCCTACAACGTCCACCCAATAAACATCGGCAAGGATGAGCAGTTCTCGTCCGAGTACAAGAAGATCAATCCTAACTCCAAGATTCCCGCTTTGGTCGATAGCGAGGGTCCGGGCGGGCGGCCCATCACGGTGTTCGAATCGGGCGCCATGCTCATTTATTTGGGCGAGAAGTTTGGCCGTTTCTATCCGCAGGATCCGCGCAGCCGATACGAAGTGCTGCAGTGGCTGATGTGGCAAATGGGCGGTGTGGGTCCGATGTTCGGTCAGGTGCACCACTTCCTGCGCGCCGCGCCTGAGCCAGTAGCGTACGCGATCGAGCGTTACACCAAGGAGTGCAAGCGCCTGTACGGCGTGCTCAACGAACGGCTGCAAGGGCGCGACTTCGTCGC
>CAZAWU010000346.1:0-2035 GCA_964488915.1 uncultured Burkholderiales bacterium | reverse complement strand
CTCGGCATCTTTGCGCAGCAACTCAACTCCTGGCAGCGTTATTCCGGTGAGAGCAGCGCGGTCCACGTCGATCTTGACCAACCCGACGCGCTCATTCGCTCGTCGCATCTCGCTCATCTGCCGCGCGACTTGCTGGCGCAGCCGTTGCTGAAAGATCTGCTCGACGAGGATTTCGTCTTCTACTACGAGCACAACGCCGATCGCGCCGGTTTAACCGGCACTCTGCGCCGCATCGCGTACGAACACGAGCTGGAGTGGCCGGACCGATTGGTGGCGGAGCTGCTCGACGAGCCCGCGGAGATCGCACTCTGGCGCGACGACAAAGGCGCCTTGCGCCACTTCGCGTTGCTGCTCAAACGCAATGCGTTGGCCAAGATTCTTGAACAAGCCGCTGCCGTTGCACTGAAAGACAAACAACTGAAGCTAGCCGGTACGCTGAAAGTGGACGGCGACGAGGTCAATGTCTTGAGCCTCGCCTACGCGCCGCGGCGCACGCTGCTGTTTGCCTCGCGCGGCGATCGATTGGTCATGTTGTCTTCGCCCGGCATGCTGCTGGACCCGGCGGGTGCGGTAAAAGAGGACTCCGCCGCGGTCGTAGCAAAGCTATTGCTTACCGATGCGCAGCAACCAAGTTTCTTTGCGCAGCACTTTGCCGGTAGCGAGCTTGCTACCAATGGACATCAAGTGCTGATCGGCGCAAATACGCTGTCGCTCGGCTATCAGCATTTTTTCCCCGGGCTTGACGCGACGCGCTTCGATTTCGACTCAAAGCAGTGGTCGACGCACCTGCGCCTGGCGCCGGAGCAGTTGCCGCCGGACGCGCTCAACGGCATGCAGCTTTGGGAAGCGCTACCGGCGGGGCCTGCACTGTGCGTACTCTTACCGGTCGCTTGGCAGCGGATGGGCGAGCAATTGCGCGACGATTTGGCCGCAGCCGCGGGAGGCGCGCAGCAGTTCGATAGCCTGCTCGCGCAGGCTGGCACTGCGGCCGCCGCGTGCTGGTACCGCGAGGCGGGTTTTAGCGCACCGTTGTTCGTCGCACGCTTGCGCGGCGAGCCGAACGCGGACACCAGCGCACAACTCGGAAAACTGTTCGAATGGAGTATGCCCAGCGCTGGCGAACTGGCGCAAACGCGAAGCAAGGATGGCACCGTGTGGCTGCGCGAAGCGCGGTTCGCACCGCGTAACAAAGGCGAAGAGGGGGCGAAGACCAAGATTGCGCTGGCGCTCGCCAAGCAATACGTGCTGTTCTCGCCCGACGCGCGCTTGGTCGAACGCGCCATCGCCGCAATCGAAAAGCGTCATCCCAACATCGGCGAAACCCTGCCGCTAACCGCGCGCAGCAACACCTTGGCTTTGCTCCACCCAAAAGCGCTGTCCGCGATCGTTAAGCGCGAAGCCGAGCAGGCCTTGCGCGATGAACCCGTGCTTGCGCAAGCGGTCGCGCGTCAACTGGGCCCGCGTTTAGACAAACTTGCCAAACGCGAGCCCGTAGCCTTGTTGGTGACGCAGACGCCACTCTCGGGAGCGGCAGCGTGGGTGCCGGTCGAATGGCGCGACCTACCAGCCAAATGACGACGAGCGTAGTCAAAGCCCGTCGCGGTTGCTTGCGCGTTTTGGTGCTGTGCTTGCTAGCCGGACCAGCTGCCGCGCTGCAGCCGGGACAAGGCGCAGCGACTGGCGCACGCTTGGATTTGGAGCAATCGCGCCGCTTCCGCGCTTGGTTGGTGCGCTTGGTGCGAGCGCAATTTCAGCAGGGACCGACACCGCGCTGGACGCAGCGCGACTGCGCGGGATTGGTGCGCTTCGCCGTCGCCGAAGCGTTGCGCGAGCACGACGACAATTGGCGCCGCGCCAATGGCTTGAACGATATGCAGCGCGCGAGCTTACCGCCCGATTTGCGCTTGACGCCGGCGCAGCAGCAGCTGCGCCACCGCTGGCGCTTGGCGGACGGTTCCACCTCAGCTTACGTCGGTGCGCTGGAGATGATCCAAGAGAACAGCATGTTCGTCGGCAAGGATGTGAACTTGGCGCA
>CAZAWU010000345.1:1786-3247 GCA_964488915.1 uncultured Burkholderiales bacterium | reverse complement strand
GCTATTGCTCTACCGCGAGCGGTTCGGCTTTTAAGAACAATTCGTGCGTCGGCGCAAAGTTGGTATACAACGGCAGTATCGCACCGCCCATCGCGCGCGCATCGGCGCCGATACTGCCGGCCAGTAAACGCGGACGCGAAATACCCTCCCAGCTGTAGGAGTCCAGCGCCTGCTCCGAGCGCCGCAGGATCTCCTCGAGCAATGACCGGTCGAGCGAGCCGTCGATGACCACGGCATCGAGATCGAGCACCGCGGTCGAGCTGGCAATAGTCAGCGCCAGTGCAGGACAGGCATCGTAGAGCCAACGCTCGGTCGCCTTCCGCCACTCTGGGGACATCGCGCGCTCATCGTGGGCGGCGATCGCCGGCGCGCCGAGCGCCTTCAGCGCTTGCTCTAGCACAAAGCCCGAGGCCTTGTGCAGGACTTGCGTTGGCCGCTCGTTGCGGCCACCGCGCAGCGGCAGCGACCCCACCGCACCGGCATTGCCACGCGCACCGACATGCAAGTGGCCGTCGATCACCAACCCGCCGCCGACGAAGGTGCCAATGAACAAATACAGAAAGTTGCGCAGCGCCCTGCCCTGCCCCATCACCAACTCCGCCGCGCACGCCGCCGTGGTGTCCTTGGCGAACTCAACAGGCAGTTGCGTCATGGTCTGGATGCGCGCGCGGATGTCGATCGCATCCCAGCCTTCCATTACCCCTTCAGGCGCGCCCAAAAAATCGCGCCAGCCGCCGAGCCACAGCGGCGCCGCGACGCCGACACCGACTAGACGATCGGCGTACCCCTCCAATTGCGCGTCCACCAACTTCAGCTTGCGTTCGATCGCAGGGAAAATAACTTCCGGATCGGGATAGTCGTAGCTCAGCGCTTCGCGATGGCGCACCTGACCGACGAAGTCCATCGCCAGCACATCCAAGCTGCGCCGGCCGACTTTGATGCCGAGCGTGAACGCCCCGTCGGGATTGAGGGCGATCGGCACCGAGGGCTGACCGATGCGCCCGCGCACACGTTCTTGCTTCACCACCAATCCGTCTTCGAGCAGCCCGTTGATGATGACGGAAGCCGTCTGCGAGGACAGCCGCGTCAGCCGCGCCACGTCCGCTTTCGGCAGCGCGCCGTGCAGCCGGATCGCTTGCAGCACGATGCGCTCGTTGAACTGGCGCATGCCGACATGATTCGAGCCGACCGTGCGCGGCAGTAGCGACTTGCCGCCGGAAGATAGATCCGTCACGCGAGCACGTCCGCTGGCAGTTCTTCCGGGCGCCGCGCGCCGGTCATGACTGCCACGGTCTCGGGCATACCGATCTTCTTTGGATTCACCACGGCGGCGCGCCGACCGAGACGCTGAATGTGAATGCGGTCCGCAATCTCGAACACATGCGGCATGTTATGGCTGATAAGGATCACCGGCAGGCCGCGATCGCGCACCCGCCGGATCAAATCCAGCACCATGTTCGA
>CAZAWU010000345.1:0-1686 GCA_964488915.1 uncultured Burkholderiales bacterium | reverse complement strand
CCCTCGTCCGGAACCAACGCGCCGGAGAGCGCTTTGATGAGCGTCGACTTGCCGGCACCGTTGTCGCCGATCACCGCGAGAATCTCACCCGGCAGTAAATCGAAATCCGCGCCGTCGAGCGCGGTGACATGCCCGTAGCGTTTGATCAGACTGCGCGCCCGTAGTACTGGTGTAGGCTCGGGCATGGCTACCCCTTGCGCCTGGACAGTTGATCGGTAGTCACCGCCAAAATGACTAGGATGCCGGTGATGAGAATCTGGTAAACAGAGGCTACACCCATCAACGTCAAGCCGTTGCGGAACACGCCAACGATGAGCGCGCCGATGAGCGTGCCGAGGATCGAACCGCGCCCACCGAACAGGCTGGTGCCCCCGAGCACGACGGCGGTGATGCTATCCAAATTGTCGGTCTGTCCGGCGTTGGGATCACCGACCCCGGTACGCGAGACGAGCAGCCAGCCCGCGATGCCGTAGAGAAGCCCAGCCACGGTGTAGATCGCAATGAGTTGGCGCTTGGTATTGATACCCATCAGGCGCGCAGCTTCGGCGTTGTTGCCGAGTGCATACACATGCCGTCCGGGTGCGGTTGAGCGCAGGACGTACCAGGTGAGCAGATACAAACCCAGCATCAACAGCGTGCCGTATTTGACAACGGTCTCGCCAAACTTGATGTTGTTGTCGAAGAACAGCAGCGGCTCAGGCAGATTGGTGACGGTCTGCGCCTGTGAATAGATCTGTGTAATGGCGAAGGCGATATTCAACGTCCCAAGCGTGACGATGAACGGCGGCAGCTTGATGTACGTGATCAGCGCGCCGTTGAGCAGACCGAACAGCGTGCACACCAGCAGCCCGCACGCGATGGCAGCGTAAGGGTCCATGCCATGGTCGACGGCAAACTTTGTCATGACGATCGAGCCGAGCGCCATGATCATGCCGCAGGACAAGTCGATGCCGGCGGTCAAGATGATGAGCGTCTGACCGATGGCAATGATGCCCACCACCATCACTTGCTGCAGGATCAGCGAAAAGTTCTGTCCGGTAAGAAAACGGTCAGACTGCGTGGCAAAGAACGCACACGCGGCGAACAACGCGATGAACGGTCCGAACACCGCCAGCGGCGGCAAGTGTTCGCGCAAACTTGTCGAGCCGCCCTGCGCAGCGAGATCAGCCATAAGTCCTCAACGAGAGAAGCCACCCGAGCGAGCGCGCTCGGGTGGCGGCGTTGTATGAACGGGCGCTATTTACCCCAGCATGCGCCCAAGCCAAACTTCGTGTCTTTGCTGTCGACGCCGGCCATCTTCTTGTCGGTGATGAGCGTCACGCCGGTATCCGTGTAGCCCGAGACTTTCTTGCCGCTCTTGGCGTACTCGACACCTGCTTCGACGCCGAGCGCCGCCATCTTGAGCGGATACTGCTGCGAAGTGGCGGCGATGACGCCCGCTTTCACATTACGCACGCCCGCGCAACCGCCATCGACGGAAACGATCATCACGCTCTTCTCCTTGCCCGCTGCCTTGAGCGCTTGATATGCGCCGGCCGCCGCAGGTTCGTTGATGGTGTACACCAGGTTGATGTCCGGATTCTTCTGCAGACAGTTTTCCATCGCGGTCTGGCCCTTGGCCTGATCGCCGAAGGAGTCCTGCGCGCACACCACTTCTTTCGGCATGTCCAATTCATTGGTCTTGGC
>CAZAWU010000344.1:1365-3259 GCA_964488915.1 uncultured Burkholderiales bacterium | reverse complement strand
CTTCGCGCGACGCATCGTCGAGCTGGATTACCACCTTTCCTTAGCGATGTATCGCGAAGGCGTCAAGCGCGCCTACGGCGAGCCAGCGCCGCCAGTGGTGTTTCTCGTCATCGAAGAGAGCACGTTCGAAATTTGTCTCTACAAGCCCAGCGCAGCGATGCTGCGAGAGGGCGAGCAGCGATTTCGGGCGGCGAAACGTCTCTACGCGCACTGCGTCGAGACCAATAGTTGGCCTGGTTATCAACCAAACGGATCGATCGAAGAGATCGCTCTGCCGAGATGGGCGCGCAACTCCACCGCCGATCTCGTACTTCAAAACTACTAACAAGGAAATCTTATGAACCCAAACGATCTACCCGTGGCTGCCGCGGCCGCACCGTCGGTGTTTCTCAACGTTGAGCGTTTTCAGGCGGCTGTGCGCATGGCGCATTTGCTTGCGGAGTCGTCGCTGGTGCCGGAAGCGTTTCAAGGCAGCGTCCCCAACTGCACGATCGCAATCGAACTGTCTGAACGTATGGCGATGTCTCCGTTGATGGTCATGCAGCATCTGTCTGTCGTGCGAGGCAAACCCAGTTGGGACGGGCAAATGGTTATCGCCAAGATCAACTCTTGCGGTCGCTACGAACCGCTGCAGTTTCGTTTCGACGGCGAAGGCGATCAGTGCGGATGTACCGCGTGGACGCGCCCAATTGGCAGCGATAGGGTGCTAGAAGGACCGAAGGTCACTTGGGCAATGGTGAAAGCGGAGGGATGGAACAAGCGCGAGGACTCCAAGTGGCGAACGATACCGGATGTAATGTTCCCGTATCGAGCTGCATCGTTCTTCGGCAAGAGAAACTGCCCAGAGCTACTGGTTGGGATGCCAACCACTGACGAACTGCTGGACTTCGCCGGCGCGCCAACGGTCAAGAACATGGGCGCAGCCGAGGTCGTGAGAGATCCAGAGCCGGCCGCCGGCGGTGAGGACCTCGAAGCAATACTCGCGGCAGCGAAGATGCCAAAGCAGGCAGCGGAGGAGGGCGCTCGAGCAGACCCTTCCGCAGCCGCGTCGACGCAGACAGCGACGGCGCCCGAGCAAGCAGACAACAGCGCGCCGGCGAAGAGCGCGCTGGCGTCGACTGCGGCGGCGGCTTCGAAAGCGGCTCATCCTCCCAAGGCGGCCGCGCAAGCCGCTGGCGCCGCGTCGAGCAGATTCACCGTCTCAAAGCTAATTCGCCAGGCCGACCAAGCCAAAACGCTCGCGGATCTGGATCAGGTAGCTGCGGAAGCGGAACAAAGCCTGGACGGCGAGGCGCGCGCGGAAGTGTTGGATTACGTGCGCACTTCCCGCAGCGCGTTTGCGACGACGCCAAAAGACAACGGCGGCGAGCCGAACGCACCGCTCTTTGGACAGTAACGTTCGCTCGCCGTCTAGGAGGCCGCTATGGTGGTCATACAGCAGGAAGTGATCGCACCGGCACTCGCTGCGATTCGCGGTGGCCTGTCTCGATCAGGCACGCCGATCGACCGGAGCATCTTGTTGAGCGCGAGCGACGGTGTGATGAGAATAGCGACCAAGAATGCCGTGTTTCACGTGCAAACCCAGATACCCATGTCGGGCGAAGCGTTCGCCGTGGTCGTTTCGGGGGATCTCGCGGAAATTGTTACGCGGCTAGCTGGGCCGATCGCATTCATGCCGAAAGACAAGAGTTTGACCCTGAAGGCAAACGGTACCACGCTGCGGTTGTCTTGCATCGATCCGAAGGCCTTCGTTGAGCCGAAGCAAGAAGAGGCTCGGGTAAAGCTGACGCTGCCGGCGGCCGCGCTGTGTCGAGCACTGAGTGTCGTCGAGGGCGTTATCCTCACAGAAGACTCACGTGCGTTTCTAAATGGCGCTTTGTTGGAGGTTACCGAG
>CAZAWU010000344.1:0-1265 GCA_964488915.1 uncultured Burkholderiales bacterium | reverse complement strand
CATGCGAGATCACGTTGCGGCGCGACCAAGTTCGGCTCGCCGCCGACGTGATGTCCGGCGAGAAACTGCTCATCAAGTTCAAGAGTGGCGAAGCGACGCAGCCGGCACTGATTGCCGGCGCTCTGCGCAGCGAATGCTTCATCGTCAGCCCAATCAAGCCTTGAGAAAACTTAGCGATTCTCGACCGCCCTACGGGGCGGTTTTTTTTCGTCCGTTGCCCAGTGCTAAACTGTATTCATGTCCGGCGAAGCGCTCATCGCACCGATTCTCAGAATGATCGAGACGGATGCTTATACCGACCTGTTCATGCGGTCGGGCGTTGAAACGCGCGTGAAAACACCGCGCGGTTGGTTGCCGATCAGCTCTTTCGCAGCAGGTGCGCGGCCGCAGCCTCCTACGCGAGAGTGGCTGATTGGCTTCGTGGCGGACATGTGCGGACGCAAGAACTGGCTCGACGAAATGCTCGAAAGCAAATCCGGCCTGGCGTTCATGTTTCCGTTTGATGAGCGCCAATTGCGGCTGCGCTGCAAGGTGGCGCTGTGCGCCCCGCCGGGTGCTGGCAAGCCGCCCGATTTCACCGTCAACGTGCGCAACCTACCGGTCGTGGTGCCGTCGCTGCCCGACTTGGGGTTGCCGCTGGGGCTCACGCAAATGCTCTCGCCGGCTGGCGGTTTGGTTATCGTCACTGGACAGATTTGCAGCGGCAAAACCACCACGCTAGCCAGTCTTATCAGATCCATAAACGAATCGCGCCACGCAAACATCATTACCTTGGAACACCTGCTGGAGTACATACACACGCCTGCGAAGTCGATCGTTACGCAGCGCACGGTGCCGGACGCGGTGCCGAGTTTCTTGCAAGGGATCCACGATGCGCTCGACGGCCAGGCCGTTGATGTCATGATGATCGGCGAAGTGGTGGACAAGCCGACCATGGAGGCGTTGTTTCGGATGGCTGAATCTGGCCATCTAGTACTGGCAACGTTGCATGCCGGCAACGCGGTGGGCGCGATCTCGCGCATCGTCGGGATGTTTCCCGGCGAGGAGCGCGCCGCGCGCTTGGAGATGTTGGCGGACAAACTGATCGGCGTAGTCGCACAGAGATTGCTGCCGCACACCAACCAGGAAAAATACGTGCTGGCGTATGAGGTGCTGCGCAATTCGACGCCAGCCGTCGCGAATGCGATCAAAGAGAACAATCTCGTGGAGCTGCAGAACCAAATGCAGCAGGGTGCGGCGCAGGGTATGGTCACGCTCAACCAGAC
>CAZAWU010000343.1:0-3262 GCA_964488915.1 uncultured Burkholderiales bacterium | reverse complement strand
GTGCGCGTGGATTTGCTGGCGATACGCGCGCGCGAAGCGCCGACCAACTCGATCCCGCTCAATGTACGGCTGATCGACCTGCGAGCGGACCACAACGTGACCGCGGTGCCGGCCATTGTGCAATATTTACGCGGTTACGATGCACGGCGGCGCCGAACCGCGGCGAGCGATTTGCCGCCGCTGGTGATGCTCGCCGCCAAGGATCGGGCGATACGCGCTGCGGTGCGTGCGCGCAAACGGGCCGGGACGGACATTCGCATCGTCGGGCGGCTCGGTACCAACTTATCCGAAGCGCTGGCGCACAAGCATCCCGTGCAGCGCTGGTTGCGTTGCTTGCCGCTGCGGCGCGCGTACGCGCGAGTCGATCACATCGTCGCGGTTTCCGAGGGCGTCGCGCAAGACACGGTCCACCTGACCGGGGTGCCGCCCGAGCGCATCAGCGTGATCCGCAATCCGGTCATTACGCCGCGCATGCTGGAGCTGGCGCAAGCGCCGGCGCCGGAAGAATTTGCTGCGGGCGATGCACCGCTCATCCTCGGCGCCGGCAGACTCACGGAGCAGAAGGACTTTGCCACTCTGCTGCGCGCATTTGCACTGGTACGCCGCAGGCGCCCCGCGCGCTTGATTATCCTTGGTGAAGGCGGCAAACGCGCCGCGCTGACGACGCTCGCAAACGAGCTGGGTATGTCGGGCGCCGTGTCGATGCCGGGCCATGTCGACAATCCGTATGCGTACATGGCGCACGCGAATTTGTTCGTGCTGTCCTCGCGCTGGGAGGGCTCGCCCAATGTGCTGACCGAGGCGCTCGCCCTGGGCACGCCGGTTGTCGCCACCGATTGCCCGAGCGGGCCGCGCGAAATTCTGCGCGGCGGCGCGGTTGCCCCGTTGGTGCCGGTCGGCGATGTGCAAGCGCTTGCGCAAGCCATGCTCGCTGCGCTCGATCGGCCTTCGCCGCCGGAATTACTGCGCGCGGCCGCTAGCGAATATACACAAGCCGCCAGCGGCCAGCGCTATCTGGAAGTGCTCGGACTGACCTGATACGCTTCGGGCCCATGCTGCTATCGCTCAAATACAACTTCCTGTTCGTGCATACGGCAAAAACCGGCGGCACCAGCATCCGCGATGCGCTGCAACGCTACCGCTGGCGGGACCCGATGTACTTGCCGCAGTTCATCTGCAGCCGCTTGAGCGGCTGGACTGGTCACAAGATCGGCGCGAAATTTCCGCGCCACGCCAAAGCAATCGCGGCAAAGGAGATGCTGCCGCACGAGTTGTACGCGAAGCTGTTCAAGTTCGTGTTCGTGCGCAACCCGTGGGATTTGCAGGTCAGCTCGTTTCATCACTTAAAGCGCGAGCGCCCGCACTTGGTCGCGCACACGCCGGATTTTCCTGCCTTCATTCGTTGGAAGCTCGATCCCGAGCGGCCGTATCAATTTCACATCGACACTTCGATCGAACTGCAATCCGACTACCTGGTCGATTTACACGGCAATGTCATTGTCGACTTCATCGGACGCTACGAACGCCTGCACGACGATTTCGCGCAAGCCTGCCAGCGCATCGGTATCCCGACGCCGGCGCTGCCGCATCGGCGCGAAGCGAAAGACCGCAACAAGGACTATCGCGCTTACTACGATGATGCGCTCGCGGCGTTGATTGCGGAGCGCTTCAAGCGCGATATCGAATTGTTCGGCTATCGCTTCGATCCGGAGCCCTGATCCACATACTATTAATAGTTAAGGCTGACGAATAATAATGGACGACGGTTTTGGGTCCATAGTGCTACCAGGTCGACGATTTGGCCGTCGCTTTCATGCACTGCGACGCAGAGTAATCAAGCCCTGATGTGCGGCATCGCCGGTTTCATTACTCGCGCCGCTGCGCCCGAACCCGAATTGTTGGAATGCATGGCCAAGCGCCTCGCGCACCGTGGCCCGGACGGGGCGCGCACGAAAACCATCGATCGCGTCGGCCTGGTGCACACGCGCCTATCGATCATCGACCTGGAAGGCGGCTGGCAGCCGTTGCACGACGCGAGCGAGCGTCACTGGGTCGTCGCCAACGGCGAAATCTATAACTACGTCGAACTCACCGCGCAGCTCAAGCAGCGCGGCTGCGACTTCCTCACGCACTCCGACTCGGAAACGATCTTGCACGCTCATGCGGTGCACGGCGATGATTTCTTGCGCCATCTGCACGGCATGTTCGCGTTCGCGTTGTACGACGCAAGAGAAAAGCGCTTAACGCTGGCGCGCGACCGGCTCGGTATCAAGCCGCTCTACTACGTTGAACTTCCCGACCGCATCGCCTTCGCTTCCGAAATCAAAGCGCTGTTGCCGCTGCTGCCGAAGGTGGAGATCAACGCGCAGGCGCTGCTGCAATTCCTGCTGCATCAATTCGCGATCGGCGAGCACACTATCGTCACCGGTATCAAGCGCCTCGCGCCGGGCACGGCGATGGCGATCGATGCCGATTTGCGCGTTCGGCAATGGCGTTATTGGTCTCCGCAAGACACCGCGCTGCGCGAGATTTCGTTGGACGCCGCCATCGAAGAGTTCGACGGCTTGATGGAACAAGTCATGCGCGAGCACATCCGCTCGGATGTGCCTTATGGCCTGTTTCTCTCCGGCGGCGTCGACTCCGGCATTCTCGCCGCGCTGCTGCAGCGCTATCAAAAGCAGCCGCTGCGCACCTTCACCATGGGATTCAAGGGCGCGCGCATGCGGGATGAAGTTGAACCTGCGCAGCGCGTCGCCACGCAGTTCAACACGCAGCACAGCGTCCTCGAGCTCGATCAAGCAGCGCTTTGGCGGCGCTTGCCGCACACGGTGTGGGCGTGCGACGAACTGATGCGCGACTACGCCTGCCTGCCAACCGGCAGCTTGGCCGAAGCCGCCGGCAAAGAACTCAAAGTGGTGTTCAGCGGCGAGGGCGGCGACGAAGCCTTTGCCGGCTACCGCCGCTACAAAGTGCCGCTGGTCGAGCGCTGGGCCAAGGCGCTCATCAAGCCTGGCAGCGGCGGTTTTCGCACCGGCAATCAATGGCGCTCAGGCTGGTCGCGGCAACTCTTCGGCCCCGAACTGAGCGCCGCATGGGCCGAGCAAGACACGGCGTTCGCCGACGTATGGCGCGGCGCACCGAACGCTTGGAGCCATCTGCAACGCTGCCAGTACACCGACTTGCTCACTGCGCTGCCGGATGATCTCTTGGTCAAGGCCGACCGCATGCTGATGGCCTTCGGCGTCGAAGGCCGCGTGCCGTT
>CAZAWU010000342.1:0-3263 GCA_964488915.1 uncultured Burkholderiales bacterium | reverse complement strand
TCGATGCGCTCGAAAGAGCGATGAAATTTGCGGATGGGCAGTATAACCGAACGCCTCGCGAGCGCTGGTTGGCACGCCTTGTGCCCAATCGCGACAAATGCATCGATCGAAGCCTTGCGGGGTAAAGCGCGCCTCGAGCGTCTCGCTCGCCTTGAGCGGTAAGCCAAGATGTGCATCGCTGTGCAGATACCACGCATCGGCAATGAAGCCGCCTACGTCTTCAAACACGCGCAACTACCGATACGCGGATAGTGCTTTCTCGGTGATTTCTTGCACCTCACTAAAAAGCTCGGGATTGCCTTGGTGGCACGCCGAGCGCTCCGCAAGGATGCGCTCGCGGTTTTCTTGCATGCGATCCGGGACCAACTCTGTGCCGGCAATCTGGCTGTGGGGGCGTCCGAGCAGTATTTGATCCAGCATCAAATCGCCCAGTCCTTTCTTGAAATGCGCGCCCTCCCAGTACCACTGCATCGTCGTCTTGCGGTCACCGCGTGCCGGAATCTTCTCGCAGCGATAGCCGGCGTAGCCGCTGTAGTCCCACAGGTGTATTTGCGCATGAGGATGCTCCAGGCGCACCGCGGAAACCTCTTTGGTAACGGCATCCTTCCATGCTTCAAAAAGAGCCCAGGCCCTGCTCTCTTCAAACAGGGCGAACAACTGCGCATGGTACGGGTAGATCACCAAATGCAGCGTAGCGTCCTGTCTCGCGGCAGAGCGCAGAAACTTGCGCAAGGCTTCGAACTCGTGCGAACGGATCAAGCTCTCGCCATCTAATCGGCGCCCCCAACGCAGGTACTGCCGTACGTTTTCTTCCGCACGCTGCCGAAACATGACGTAGTAGCCGTCCCTGCGCGCGATGCCGTTGTAGTCCCATCGAGGATTCAGGCCCGAAGCGGCCACTGTTTCGGCTTCGTTCGAGTGTTGAATACGAATCGTCTTTGCGGCGTCCACCACCGAGGTAAACGAAAACAGCGTATCGAAACGCCAACGCAGCTCTCTGCTGAGGTGCGAAGAACTCGGTGCATTCTGGGTCGCACTGACACCGAAACTCAGGAAATCCAGTCCCGCAACGATCATGCGCATCTTGACGCCGTTCGCGCCCAAGCTGTCCATGATCGCAATGTACTGCTGTACGTCGCTGCCAGGCGAAGCAAGATTGTAGGGCTGCAAGGCCAAAGTCTTGAAGCCTGGATGGTCGGGATCAAAGCCGATTTCCGCGCGCGAGTTGCCGAGAATGAGCGTGTCCACGCCCAGTGCGGCGGCACGAGCGATCTTGATGTCCGCCTGATAGCGCTGCGGATACGGCTTGACGCGGTTGATCTCCGGCGCATCGAGAATGCCGTAAATCCCGTAGGGATCTACGAGGACAACAAAACAGACCGCCAACAGCGAGGCGGCCAAAAAAGCCAGGCTCATCTGCCAAATGAACCGGCGGCTATGCGGCTCCTGGTCAAGCATGCTCAAAACTGGAAATAGAGGAATTCCGACGGACGATTGAGAGAAAGTACGCTGACGGCCGCGATCACGCCGATCCAAATCGCCCATGCGCGGCGAGGTTGCCACAACCAGCGCCGCGGCGCGCGCTTGGCATCAAAGTCCAGCGCGGGTTCGAAACGCGACAAGATCTCTTGTGTGTTCGGGAAAGCGAATGCGACCACCGCGGCTGCCGCTACCCACGCATAGGTCTCGATGAAGCGAATGCCGCCGCCGAGATAGAAGCTCACGCCTAACGCTTCCAAGTGGGATTTCAGCGGGCCGAGCTGGTTGCCAATGGCGTCGGGAAGCCCGACGCCATAGCCGCCGATCATGCCGCTCACGATCGCGAGCGCGCGCGGCAGTTCGGTCGCTCGGAAGAACACCCAGGCAAAGCAAACTGCGATGAAAGTAACAAGCAGAGCAAAGAAACGCCATCCCATGGAACTCTTAAGCGTCACGAGTTTTGCTGTGGCACTGCTCCACGCGTGGTTGATTACTAAGTAAAGGCCGTGCAGCCCGCCCCATATCACGAAATTCCAGCCGGCACCGTGCCACAAGCCCCCGAGCAACATGGTGATCATCAAGTTCGCCTGACGGCGCACGCCGCCCTTGCGATTACCGCCCAGCGGAATGTACAAGTAGTCACGCAGGAAGCGCGACAAAGTCATGTGCCAGCGCCGCCAGAACTCGCTGATGTTGGTCGCTTTGTAGGGCGAAGCGAAGTTCAACGGCAGTTTGACGCCGAATATGCGCGATAGCCCGATCGCCATGTCGGAGTAGCCGGAAAAATCGAAGTACAGTTGAAATGTATAAGCGAGCACGCCGCCCCACGCGACGAAGAGCGACGGCGTATACGTTGCGGCATCAAAGACGTCAGCGGCGTGCGGCGCCAAGTTATCCGCGATCAACACTTTCTTGGCGAGCCCGATCACGAAAATCGACAGTCCCACAGCGAAGTTTTGTGCCGAGATGCGGTAGTTCTTGGCATCAGCAAACTGCGGCATCATTTCTTTGTGGTGCAGCACCGGGCCGGCGATCAAATGCGGAAAGTAGGTGACGAACAGCAGATAGTGGATAAAGCGGTATTCCTTGACTTTGCCCTGATAAGTGTCGACGAGGAAAGCTATCTGCGTAAAAGTGAAAAAGGAGATGCCAATCGGCAGCACGATACCGAGCAACGGCCACTGCGTATGCAACAAAGTATTGGCGCTGCCAATGAAGAAATCCGCATACTTGTAGTAAGCAAGCAGCACGATGTTGGCCGTGACCGCGACGGCTAAGAGCTGACGGCGCAACCGCGGTTCGCTCAGTCCAATCCAGCGCCCCAATCCAAAGTTCACGGCAATCGACGTCAATAGCAGCGGCAGGTAACGGTAATCCCAATAGCCGTAGAAAAACAACGACGCCAGGGCCAGCCATGCTGCGGCGGCGGTTTGATTGCGTCGACCAATCCAGAAGTAACCAGCAACCGTAGCCGGCAAAAACAACACCAAAAACGCGTAGGAATTGAACAACATGGCAGGGAATTGTTGTTTTCTTTAACCTGATATAGACGGCGGCAACGGCCTGGCCCTCAAGGGCCGCTGGCGACTAAACGACAGTGTAGTGTTAACCGCACTACCGCGCCAACCGCACGCTTGTTGACAGCCTGCGAGCCGGCATATCATCCATGCAATCTCGCCGCAAACCCCGCCTTGGCCAGCGCTGCGATAATCTGTTCGATATGCTCCGGCCCGCGCGTCTCGAGCACAAACTCGACCTCCGCGCTTTGCAGCGGCAAGTTAGTG
>CAZAWU010000341.1:0-3329 GCA_964488915.1 uncultured Burkholderiales bacterium | reverse complement strand
GGCACTTGCTTCGCGGTCAGGTACTTTTGCGTCGCGCTGTTTACGGCGGTGCCGAGCGAACCGAAGATCAGGAATACGCCCTCTTGCTCAACCAGTTTGCGCGTTTGCTCCACCGCTTTCGGCGGCGTGTACGCATCATCAAGCGAGATGAATTTGATCTTGCGCCCGTTGATGCCGCCCTCGGCGTTCACCTTGGCGAAGTACGCCGCTTGCGCCTTGCCAATCGTGCCATTGGACGAAACCGGCCCGGAATACGGCATGGTTTGGCCAATCTTGATCTCACGCTCGCTGACACCTGGTGAAAGGGTTTGAGCGAAGGCCGGCCAAGCCGAGAGCAGGCTGGTGCACAGCCAAGCGAGACGCGCGCAGATCGATTTCATGGCACCCCCATTGATTTGCACCACATGATAAGCGCGGATCACCGGTGCTGTGAACCAGCGGCGTTGCGAACAGCGGAAACAAAAACGCGCCGGCAAGCGGCGCGTTTTTGTTCCAAAGGCAAGTACCGCTAAGCGGCGGCCCGCTTACGCTTGGCCTCGGCCGCTTTCGCGTGCATTGCCGCGTAGGCGTTGTGCGCGGCGGCTTCGGCTTCGCCGACTTTCACGTTGTAGCCTTGGTCGGCCAGCACCGAGCCGAGCGCGGACAAACACAGCATCACATTGTCCGCGCGGCAGGAATAACCCATCAACCCGAAGCGCCAAATCTTGCCGGCGAGCGGACCCAGGCCCGCGCCGATTTCGAGTTGGAACTCGTTGAGCAGCGTGCGGCGCACAGCGGCTTCGTCCACGCCTTCCGGCACCATCACCGCATTCATCTGTGGCAGTTGATGCTTCTCCTTCACGAGGAATTTGAGTCCCATCGCCTCCAGACCGGCTTTAAGCGCGATGTGATGACGCTGGTGCCGCGCCCAGGCGTGTTCCAAACCCTCTTCGTGCAGCAACAGTAACGATTCGTGCAGCGCGAACAATCCGTTGGTCGGCGCGGTATGGTGATAAGTGCGGGTCGTGGCGCCCCAATAGCCGAGAATCAAGTTCAAATCCATGAACCAGCTATGCACTTTCTCCTTGCGGCCTTTGACGTAGTCGACCACGCGCTCGCTATACGAAACCGGGGACAGACCAGGCGTGCAAGAAATGCACTTCTGGCTAGCGGAATAGATCGCATCGATGCCCCACTCGTCCACCTTCACCGGCGAGCCGCCGAGTGAAGTCACGGCATCGACGATCACCAGCGCATCGTGTTTGTGTGCCAGCGCCGTCAAGGTTTTCGCATCGGATTCGCAACCGGTGGAAGTCTCCGCCTGGACGAAAGCGACGATACGAGCGTCGCGATTCTTCTTCAGTGCTTCTTCGATCTTGTTTGGATCGACCGGCTCGCCCCAGGTGTCATCCACGATGATCGGGATGCCGCCCGAGCGCTCCACGTTCTCGATCATGCGCCCGCCGAAGACACCGTTGCGCCCGACGATCACTTTATCGCCCGGCGCCACCATGTTCACGAAGCACGATTCCATACCCACCGAGCCCGGACCGGAAATCGGAAACGTCAGCGGATTCTCAGTTTGATAGACGTAGCGCAACAGGAGCTTCAACTCGTCCATCATGCCGACGAACGCCGGATCGAGGTAGCCGATCGCAGGCACCGACATGGCCGCCAGCACGCGCGGATTGATCTCCGAAGGCCCAGGGCCCATCAAAGTACGCTGCGGGGGATGGAAGGAAGTGATTTTCTTTGCTGGATCAACGTGTTTCATTTTGTTTACACCCAATAAGAAACAAGAAAGCGCGCCGGATGCGCGCTTTGACGCCTCAATCATAGCAAATGGGTCTTAACCAAGCGAGGCTGCAAGGCGAGATTGCGTTAGATCGGCGTTGCCGCTTGCCCTGCGCGATTTTGCATCGGTTACTGATCTGTTGCGGGCACCCGGGTAGCTTGGACCGTGCGCCCAAAGTGCGGCGCGTCGTCCACAGGAGACCACCCCATGAAAAGCACGTTGCTTTCAGCAGTCATCGGCGTCGTTGTTCTGCTCGCCAATAGCGTCCACGCGGGTTCTTACGTCCGCGTCAGCCCCGATTTGGAGATCTACTACGAAGAGGCAGGCACCGGCCGGCCCATCATCTTCATTCCCGGCTGGACCGGCACGACCGCGTATTTGCGCCAACAAGTTGCGCATTTTGGTAAACGCTACCGGGCTATCGTCTACGATCCGCGTAGTCAGGGACGTTCGTCGAAAACACCGGAGAACAACACTTACACGCAGCATGGTGCGGACTTGAAGGCGTTTATGGACGCCCTCAAGCTCAAGGATGTAGTGCTGGTGGGGCATTCCTGGGGCTGCCACGACGCCTACGCCTACTTCCGCGCGTTCGGCACCGATAACGTCAAAGGCTACGTATGCCTCGATCAAAGTCCCAAGGACATCATGGAGAAAGAGGGGGACTGGGGCACGCTCAGGAACGCGGTCGACTTCAAAGGCTTCTACGAAGGCATCGCCTATAACCGAATCAAGGCAACGCACGAGTTCTTGCAGGCCATGGTGACGCGGCCGTTGACTGAGGACGAAAAGGCGTGGAAAACCGACGAGGTGCTCCGGACCCCGACCTCCGCCGCAGTCTCGCTGATGTACGACGGCAGCGTCGCCGACTACACGCCCGAGGCGAAGGCAATCGAAAGCAAGATTCCGGTTCTGAATATCGTCTTCGAACCTGGCTGGTACAAGGGCTGGGCGCAGGCCGCGCAGAACTGGGGAAAGACCGTCGCCACGCGTACCGAGGTGGTCGTCATGCCGGGGCTACACTTACTGCACTGGGAAAGCCCCGAGAAGGTTAACGCTACGATCGAAAGGCTCCTTGAAAGGGTTAAGTAGGGCCCCTCGCTTGGTAGACTTGCCTATCCCATAGCTTCCTAGCGATTGCGGGAATCTCATGCCCAAACAAGCGCTCGCGAAGTACACGCGGCCCAAGCAATCCGGCCTAGCGCCGCGCGAGCGCTTGTTCGCTCTGCTCGATGAAGCGCGCGAGACCCCGCTTATCTATGTTTGCGCGCCGGCCGGCGCAGGCAAGACCTCGCTGGTGGCAAGCTACATCGAAGCCCGTCGTCCGGCGCACCTGTGGTTCCAACTCGACGCTACGGATACCGATCCGGCGGGCTTCTTCGCGAACGTGGGCACGCTGCTGCCGAAACGCGGCCATGCGCAACTACCCGCGCTACTGGAGCACAACGTCGATAACCTGGGCGCCTTCGCGCGGCTTTTCTTCCGGCGTTTCTTCGCCCAGCTGGCCGAGCGTTGCGTCTTGGTATTGGATTGCGGCATCGAACTGCGCGCGCAC
>CAZAWU010000340.1:1344-3341 GCA_964488915.1 uncultured Burkholderiales bacterium | reverse complement strand
TCACGCGCCCGTTGCTCGAGCGGGTGACACACCTCGATGTGGTTGAAATCGACCGCGATATCGCCTCGCGCCTGCGCGACGAATTCGCGTCCGAGCGCCTGACGGTGCACGAGGCGGATGCGCTGCGCTTCGACTTCGCCGCGTTGGGCAACGAACTGCGTATCGTCGGCAATCTCCCCTACAACATCTCGACGCCGCTATTGTTTCACCTGAGCACAACGGCAACGCACATCCGCGACACGCTCTTCATGTTGCAAAAGGAAGTGGTGGACCGCATGGTCGCGGCGCCGGGCGGAAAGGACTACGGCAAACTCTCGGTGATGCTGCAAGTAAAGTTCACGCTGCAGCGCCTGTTCGTCGTGCCACCCGGCGCGTTTCGCCCGCCGCCGAAAGTCGATTCAGCCGTTGTCCGCCTGCAACCGCTGCGCGGTGACGCGCCACGCATCGAAGACGAGAACATCTTCGCGCAAGTGGTGAGCGCCGCGTTCAATCAGCGCCGCAAAATGCTCCGGCAATCACTCAAAGCGCTGCTCAGCGCAGAAGATTTCGTTGCGCTGGATGTAAACCCAGAGGCGCGCGCGGAACAATTGCGCGTGGAGGAATTCGTGCGCTGCGCGAATTTTGTTGCGGCGGCACGTCGTTAAAGAATCGCCGTGTCGAACAGTATAGCTTTGAGACTAAGCTTGCATGCGCTTCAGATAGGATATGCTATCGACAGCATATACGGTCTGGGCACCTTGCATGATGATGCACTTAAAGTCAGCAAGATTTTGGGAGTAGGCTTAATCTAGAGGTTTCGCCCGTCTTAATGTGGAACCTGCTGCCCTT
Organism: uncultured Burkholderiales bacterium; assembly: GCA_964488915.1. GTDB lineage: Bacteria > Pseudomonadota > Gammaproteobacteria > Burkholderiales > JALYOK01 > CADEHE01. The sequence continues at coordinate 2,513 of CAZAWU010000340.1, read as the reverse complement.
CGGCGCCGCGAGGTCCGCACTGCGCCGCCGCCATTGACGCAATTTTGCACGTCGATGTGGCGAGAACAAGACCGCAAAGGATTGCTGAGTCGATGGATATCGTCACGCATGGCTTGCTCGGAGCTGTCGCTGCGCAAAGCGCCAGCAACTCGGAGCGCATCCGAGCGGCCTCGTTCGCCGGGTTCGCATCAGCGCTTCTGCCCGACGCTGATGTGCTGATTCGCAGCGATGCGGATCCCTTGCTGGTTCTCGAGTACCACCGCCACTTCACGCACGCGCTGGCCTTCGTGCCCGTCGGCGCGCTGCTCGCCTCGCTCATGCTCTGGCCCGTCCTGCGACGGCACTTGGCTTGGCCTGCGATTTTCGGCTACGCGTTCCTCGGCTACGCGACGGCAGGCCTACTCGATGCCTGCACGAGCTACGGCACCCGCATCTTCTGGCCCTTCAGCAGCGAAGCGTTCGCACTGAGCATCATCGCTGTGGTCGACCCGCTGTTCAGCTTGATCCTGCTCGCAAGCCTCATCGCGGCCTGGAAACTGCATGCTGTCAACTGGTCGCGCGCGGGATTCGCCGTCGCGATTCTTTATCTGGGACTCGGTGCGATCCAGCACCAACGTGCGCTGGCCGCCGCCGAACAGCTCGCGTACGAGCGTGGGCTGGAACCGCAACGCGTGCAGGTGAAACCGACCATGGGCAATCTGTTGCTGTGGCGCTCGCTCGCCGTCGTCGGAGGTTCCGCCCATATCGACGCCGTGCGCGTCGGCACGCGCTCGACCCGGATCTACCAGGGGCCACAGGTCGAACTCGTCGACCCGACGCGCTGGGGAAAGCTCCCGTTGGACTCGCACGCGTACCGGGAGTTGCAGCGCTTCCATAGATGTTCGGATCGGCTTCTGGTGGAACATCCTCGGGACAAGCACTTCATCGGCGATGCGCGCTATGCGATGGTGCCGACGGAAACCGCGCCCTTATGGGGAATCTCGATCGATCCGACTCTTCCCGAGCAGCCGATCACCTTCGAAACTCGCCGCGAACTCACGCCAGACAAACGCCGACAGTTCATCGAAATGCTGCGTGGCAAGCCCTGACGGACAGGACCGGCGTCGGCGCGCCGGAGCGGCTTCCGCCCAAATGCCGTATCCGCGAGTAAAGGGGCTTAAATGGCTCAT
>CAZAWU010000340.1:0-1244 GCA_964488915.1 uncultured Burkholderiales bacterium | reverse complement strand
TCGAGCGCTCAGCAGGAACGCATGCTGGTATCCGGTTTCGGACCGTAAACGCGACAGCAGCGGTCTTTAGTGTTGTCCAGTTCGTTCGTTTCAAAAATAGTGCCCCAAGCCGGACCGCCCATTAGCGCTGGGTCGACGGTCGCAATCGCGCAGACATCCCAGTCTTGAGTACGATTGGGTAGTGGGACGGTACCGACCGTGCGGGCAGCGGTACTTCCCGCGGGAAGTCCAGGGATAGATATCGGGGCGAACGGTATAAATGGTATGCCCACGCCGCCGGTCGGACTGGACACAGAACCCAGGACCGAGACCTCGAACGCAGAGGAAACGTTCAGCGTGCCGGTATTTTCAATTTCGACGCTGATGCTGACCGCGTTGCTGGCGATGAGCGTGCCGTCCACGTCACTAGCCGTAAGGTTAGGCATGCGCAATATCGGTCGGTTCGGTCTGATCTCCAGCGGAACGTCGTAACGGTTCTTGTAAAACTCCGAGAGGTTGCAGTCGGTCACTTGCAATCCCCAGGGTGTCTTGGTGATTTGGCAGGCAGCTTGCGCGGCGGGTGCGGTGATCGCCGCCGCAATAGCGCCCGAGAGCAAAGCGATGGTCATGCGCAGCGTATTCATTAGTGTCTCCGAGTTAAGGTGGGTTTTCCGGACGCGACCGATATCCTCTCAAGCGGTGCCAGCGGCGTCAATACAACTAAAGACATAGGTCTAGCTAGCTCGAAGTTCCTTCTGCGCAGAGGTTCTTGCGCAATTATGCAGCGAGAAGAATGGTTGGCCCAACCTCCACAGTTCGGCGGTTGTGCAATATCAACGGATTACTACGGATTACGTTGCAACGTCGCCACTACACTTGGGCTGTTGCGGCGCCTTCAAACGCAACGGCAAGCTGAGCTCGAGGCGCTCGAGCAAGGTCGCTTGTGCTTTGTCGGGACGCACGACGCAGCGAATACACAATCGGAGGGATGCCGGGTCAGTCAACCCATCCCCAGGTAAACCACCGCTAAATGCACATTAAAGGAACGGCAGCCCAGCGATGCGTTTGCCGGTTCGCAATCGACGACTCGCAGCTTCGGCACAGCACGCGCTTCAATACTCAGCTTCACAGGTGGTGTCCTGAGTTACGCCGCTGGGCGTTGCTACTCCTCGGTAGTGGCCGCCACCGCGTATGCCCTTGTACTTGCCCGTACCGCCGATGAATCGAAACACGCCTTGAAAAGATATCTCCCAATCGCTTCCGCT
>CAZAWU010000339.1:0-3378 GCA_964488915.1 uncultured Burkholderiales bacterium | reverse complement strand
GGAGTCGAATAGCGTGGGTGCGCTGGGCGCACCTTGTTTTGTCAAAAGCAACGGCGGCCGCACTCGCCGCGATGGCGCGGCCCCCTACCCCCGCGCTTTCTCTGGATACGCAGTCTAATAGCGGGGTGCGCTATACGCACCTTCTTGTGTCAAGAGCAACTACGGCGGCACTCGCTCACCGGTACAATGTGGCGCATGCAAGGTGCTCACCGCCATCGCTTCTCTACCGCGCCGATGCTGGATCACACCGACCGGCACTGCCGTTACTTCTTCCGCCAGCTTTCGCGCCGCGCGTTGCTCTACACCGAGATGATCACCACCGGCGCGCTGCTGCACGGCGGCGCCGCGCGCCACCTCGGCTTTGACACCGAAGAGCGTCCGCTGGTGCTGCAACTCGGCGGCAGTGAACCCGAGGAACTCGCGCGCTGCGCCAAGCTTGCCCAGCAATGGGGCTATGACGAAATCAATCTGAATGTGGGCTGCCCGAGCGAGCGCGTACAACGCGGCGCGTTCGGTGCGTGCCTGATGGCCGAACCGCAACTGGTCGCCGATTGCGTTCGCGCAATGCGCACCGCCGCTCATTTGCCAGTAACGGTGAAGCATCGCATCGGCATCGACGCGACTGGCGCGCACATCGCCGACGAAAGCTACGATTTCATGCGCGACTTCGTCGGCACCGTCGCCAACGCCGGCTGCGATACTTTCATCGTGCACGCACGCAAGGCCGTGCTGAAGGGCTTGAGCCCCAAGGACAACCGCGAGATCCCACCGCTCAAGTACGACTACGTCTATCGCCTCAAGCGCGAATTCCCGCAACTCACCGTCGTTGTCAATGGCGGCATCAACGAGTGGCGTGCGATCGACACGCATCTAACACAGGTCGACGGCGTCATGCTCGGGCGCGCCGTGTACCATGACCCGTTCATGCTTGCTGAAGTCGACCGCCGCTGCTTCGGAGATACGGCGCCGTCGCCGTCGCGCGAGCAAGTCATCGCGGCGATGGCTGCCTACGCGCAGCACGAGATTTTGCATGGCGTGCTTTTGCGCAACATCTTGCGCCATATGCTCGGTCTGTTCCACCACCTGCCCGGCGCGCGCAACTGGCGGCGCATGCTCTCCGATGCTAGGCTGCTGCGGGATAACGATCCCAATTTGCTACTACGTGCACTGGATGCGGTGCAAACGCAGCCGTTCGAGGAACGCGACGCGCTGGCCCTCGCGGACGGCTAGCGCATGGCCACAAGAGTATGATTTGAATTCTGACTTCTAGGCAACGATCATGAACGCTCCAAGCGCCTCGCCCCTCGAGTTCACGCCCGCCGTCAGCGACACCAAGGTCGTGCGTGCCGCCTGTCCACACGATTGCCCGGACACCTGCGCGATGCTAGTGACGGTGAAGGACGGCAAAGCGATCAAAATTCAGGGCGCCGAGGATCATCCGTTCACGCAAGGCACGCTGTGCACGAAAGTCGCGTATTACTTGGAGCGCACCTATTCTCCGGATCGGCTCATGTATCCCATGAAGCGTGCCGGCAAGAAAGGCGAAGGCAAGTTCGTGCGCATTTCTTGGGACGAAGCCCTCGATACCATCGCTGCAAAGCTAAAAACGATTGCGGCGTCCAACGACGGGCCGCGAGCGATCCTGCCCTACTCTTACGCCGGCACCATGGGCCAGGTGCAAGGTAGCTCGATGGATCGGCGCTTTTTCCACAAGCTCGGCGCGAGCCTGCTGGAGCGCACCATCTGTTCGAGTGCCGGCAAGGCCGGCATGAAATACACGCTCGGCGCGAATGTCGGCATGGACCCGGAGCGGTTCGAAGATTCGAAGCTGATCATCATTTGGGGCTCCAACCCGATCGCCTCCAACTTGCACTTCTGGTCGCGTGTGACGGAGGCGAAACGGCGCGGGGCCAAGATCATCGCCATCGATCCCTACAAGAGCTTGAGCGCGGAGAAATGCCACCAGCACATCGCGCCGCTGCCGGGCACAGACGGCGCGCTCGCGCTCGGCATGATGCACGTCATCATCAACGAGAACCGTATCGACCGCAGCTATGTCGAACAGTACACGCTCGGTTTCGAACAGTTGCGGGCACGCGTCCAGGAGTATTCGCCTGCGCGCGTTGCGCGCATCTGCGGCTTGGATGAAGGCGTCATCGTCGCGCTCGCGCGTGAATATGCATCCGCACGTCCCGCCGCCATTCGTTTGAACTACGGCATGCAGCGTCATACCGGCGGCGGCATCGCCGTGCGCACCGTCGCCTGCCTACCCGCACTGACCGGCGCATGGCGCGATGCGGCCGGCGGTATCGTTCTCTCCACCGGCGATTTCTATAGCCTCGACCACAGCGCGCTCGAGCGCCCCGACTTGATGCCGCTCACTTCGCAGGGACAACCGCGCTCGATCAACATGGTAGCGATCGGCGACGCGCTCACCGAGGCGCAGCCGCCTGTGAAAGCCATTGTTGTCTACAACTCGAATCCAGTCGCGGTCGCGCCAGATTCCAGCAAGGTGGTTGCCGGGTTCGCGCGCGAAGATTTGTTCACAGTCGTGCTTGAACAATTTCCCACCGACACGGTGGACTACGCCGACATCGTATTGCCGGTGACCACGCAGCTTGAACACTACGACGTGCACAAGTCCTACGGTCATCTCTACATGCTGGCGAACAATCCCTCGATCAAACCGCTCGGCGAGTGCAAGCCGAACTCGGAAATCTTCCGTCAGCTAGCTGCGCGTATGGGCTTCGAGGAAGCGTGCTTCAAGGATTCAGACGAAGACATCGCACGCACGGCGATCGGCGCCGGGCGTACGCGTATGGGCAGCATGACCTGGGATGCGCTTAAGCGCGATGGCTGGCAACGCCTCGCCGTTCCTGAAAAGTGGGCGCCCTTCGCGCAAGGAAATTTCCCGACTCCGTCTGGAAAATGCGAGTTCTACTCCGATGCGCTCGCCAAGCAAGGCTTCGATCCGCTACCGTTCTACAACCCGCCGGCCGAGTTGCCCGATACGAATCCCGCGCTGGCGCGAAAATACCCGCTCGTTTTCGTTTCGCCGCCTGCGCGCAATTTTTTGAACACCACTTTCGCCAACATGGCGCGCTTTCGCGAGCAAGAGGGCGAGCCGACGCTCGAATTGCATTCCAGCGATGCGCAAACGCGCGGCATCAAAGACGGCGACTATGTGCGCATGTTCAACGACCGCGGCAGCATGCGCTTGAAGGCGCTGGTCAACGATAAGCCGCGCCCGGGCGTGGTTGTGGCGCGTTCGATCTGGTGGCGCAAGCTTGCGCCCGACGGCAAGAACGCAAATGAAGTCACACCGCAACGGGTGAGCGATCTCGGCGGCGGGGCGACTTTCTACGATTGTTTGGTGGA
>CAZAWU010000338.1:0-3415 GCA_964488915.1 uncultured Burkholderiales bacterium | reverse complement strand
TCCTGCACGTGCTGCGCATTCTGCAAGAAGCCTTCACCAACATCATCAAGCACGCGGCAGCCAAGACCGTCACCCTGCGCGCAGGGCTGGAGGGGGCGCAAGTGTGCATCACTGTCACCGACGATGGCTGCGGGCTGCCTGCAGGGGATCGGTGCCGTGAGGGCCGCGGCGTGCTGAACATGCGCCGGCGCGCGCGCGAGATGGGCGCACTCATCGACGTCTCGGGCACTCCCAGCGGCGGCACGTCCGTTACGCTACGTTTGCCTCTCGCCGGCGAACCTGAAAGCCGCCTGCAACGCGCAGCATAGTCCACCCAACGATCCTTCCGCGGACTCCTGTTTTTTACCTCGCGCCCTGGATGCGGCGCAGCGTCCATGGCTCCGATGCGAGCAAAGACGGTATCATCTCGCCTCGCGGCAGATGCCGCTGTTTCCCGCTAAGAGGACCGCAATGGATCTGCAACTTGCCGATCGCACCGCGCTCGTTACCGGCTCCACCGCCGGTATCGGCTATGCCATCGTTGAAGGCTTAGCGCGCGAAGGTGCGCAAGTAACGCTCACCGGACGCACCCAAGCCAACGTGGATACCGCGCTCGCGCGAGTGCGTAAAGCCGTGCCGAACGCGCGTGTCGATGGCATCGCGGCGGATTGCGCCACGACAACAGGCGCGCAAGCGGTGTTCGCACGTGTGCCTCAAGCCGACATCTTGATCAACAATCTCGGTATCTACGAGCGCAAACCCTTCTTCGAGATTCCAGACGCAGACTGGATGCGATTGTTCGAAGTCAATGTGATGAGCGGCATTCGCTTCTCGCGCCACTACGCACCGGCGATGGTCAAGAAAGGCTGGGGCCGCATCCAATTCATTTCAAGCGAATCCGGCTTGAACATCCCGCGCGAGATGATTCACTATGGAATGACCAAGACCGCTCAGCTGAGCGTCTCGCGCGGACTGGCGATCGAGTTGAGCGGCACCGGCGTTACAGTCAACTCGATTCTCCCCGGCCCCACGCGCACCGAAACTACCGACCGCATTCGCGCCGACCGTGCGAAGATGCTCGGCAAAACCGTCGCGGAGGTCGAGGCTGATGTGTTCGTGAGCTTCCGGCCCACCTCGCTACTGCGCCGCCTCGCCACGCCGGAAGAAGTCGCCAACCTGTCGGTGTATTTGTGCAGCGCCGGCGCTTCGGCCACCAACGGTGCAGCGTTGCGCGTCGATGGCGGCATCGTCAATCAAATCATGTAAGGCACCCGTCCATGGGAACGACACTTGAACTCACCGCCGCCGACGGCCATCGCTTCGCCGCCTACCGCGCCGAGCCGGCCGGCAAACCACGCGGTGCGATCGTCGTCATTCAAGAAATTTTCGGCGTCAACAGCCATATCAAGGCGGTGACCGAGAGCTTCGCCGCCGACGGCTACCTTGCTATCGCACCAGCGCTATTCGACCGCGTGCAGCGCAACGTCGACCTCGGCTACAGCGCCGATGACATCGCCAAGGGCCGCGCGCTCAAAGATAAGTCGCCGATCGATGCGGCGCTGCGTGATGCGCAAGCCGCCTGCGGCCATGTGGCGCACGCGGGCAAGATCGGCATGGTCGGCTACTGCTGGGGCGGCTTCGTCACCTGGATGGCAGCGGCGAAGTTAGATGGGCTAGCGTGCGCCGTGCCCTACTACGGCGGCGGCATTCTCGATAACGCCGATGTCGAGCCGCGCTGCCCGGTAATGGGACATTTCGGCGAACGCGATTCGATGATCGCAGTGGATGGTGTGCGCAAGCTCGCCGCGCGGCACGCCAAGCAACAGATCTTCATTTATGCCGCCGACCACGGCTTCAACTGCGATCAGCGCGGCTCGTTCGACGCACCGAGCGCCAAGCTCGCGCGCGAGCGCACGCTGTCGTTCTTCCGCCAGCACGTTGGCTAACACGGCATTCAGACAAGCAAGGGGAGGCAATGGCAATTTACGAGTTGCGTACTTACACGCTGTACGTCGGCAAGATGGCTGAAGCGGTGAAACTCTATACCGATTTCGGCTACCCCGCGCTCAAGCAGGGCGGGCACGACAAGAAGCTCGTCGGCTATTTTCAGGCGGACACCGGTTCCATCAATCAGCTGCTGCACCTGTGGAAGTTTGACGACGACGCCGACCGCCGCGCGCATTGGGCCGCCGTTTTCGCCAACCCCAGCTTCATGGACAACTTCGCGGCGAAGTTCCGCCCGTTGGTCATGTCGCAGGAAGTCAAACTCCTGCTGGCGGCCCCCTGGGGACCGCATCCATGACGACTTGGCAGGAGTCGCTGTTCGGCGTCCTCAAAGCAAGCGGCGTCAAGCTGATTAGCTACGTGCCCGACGCCGGACATTCGCACCTCATCGCGCGCGCGCACCAAGATGAATCCATGCGTGCCGTGCCCTTGACCACCGAAGAAGAAGGCGTGGCATTCGCTTGCGGCGCGGCGCTCGGAGGCGAGCGTGCTGTTTTGCTGATGCAAAGCAGCGGCGTGGGCAACTGCGTGAACATGTTTTCGCTGCTCTCGGCGGGGCGTTTTCCTTTTCTCACGCTGGTGACCATGCGTGGCGAGTGGGGTGAGTTCAATCCCTGGCAAGTACCGATGAGCAAGGCCACGCAAAGCGTCATGGAAGCGATGGGCCTCAGCGTTTATCGCGTAAACAACTCGGACGAAGTCGTCGACACCGTGGAAGCCGCCGCGCGTTTTGCGTTCGAGAGCGAGCAGAAAGTAGCCGTGCTATTGGCGCAACGCCTCATCGGCAGAAAACAATGGACGAGCGAGAAATGAGCGAGGTAACGTTAGACCGGCGCGCCGTGGTCAAGGCACTGATGAACGAATGCGGCGACGCGCTGGTGATCGCAGGCTTGGGCTCCTCCGCCTACGACCTCTACGCCGCGGGCGATCGCGATCTCAACTTTTACCTTTGGGGCGCGATGGGCGGCGCCGCATGCATCGGCTTGGGTCTGGCACTGGCGCAGCCAAGCAAATCTGTCTTAGTTATCACCGGCGACGGCGAACAACTGATGGGTCTCGGAGCGCTGGCAACCATCGGCGCGCAGCGGCCCGCGAACCTGACTGTCGTGGTGCTCGACAACGGCCACTACGGCGAAACCGGCATGCAGAAGAGCCACACCGCGCAGGGCACGAGTTTGACCGGAGTCGCAGCCGCGTGTGGCCTCGAGTGGACGATGGAAATCACCGCAATGCGCGATTTGCTTGAGCTAGCGCAGCGCATCAAAGCGCGCAAGGGCTGCGGTCTGGCCAACGTGCGCGTGGCGGCCGACGCTCTGCCGCGTGCGCTCCCGACACGCGATGCGGTGCTCATGAAAAACCGCTTCCGCGCGGCGCTTGGGCTGCCGGTGATGTAAGGCTTGATGGCGGTGCACCGGATGCACAACACCGGCCA
>CAZAWU010000337.1:0-3422 GCA_964488915.1 uncultured Burkholderiales bacterium | reverse complement strand
CACGACAGGCTGGGCGACGAGTATTACCAGATTGTCGTGGAATCTATCGATAAAGAGATGGCGGGCTCGGCCGACCTCGCGACGCAGATTCGCGATGGGCTCGCGAAGCTGAATGAGGAAGTCGGTGGCGATTTCACCGCCGCGGGTGCCGACAAGCAAGTTGCGGCGATGACCAAGATCGAGTCCTCACCTTTCTTTGCCGCGATGCAAGGAAAGACTCAATACTATTTTTACAACAACCCGGCAGTCTGGCCTAAGTTCGGTTTCGAGGGTTCCTCCTGGGAAAAAGGCGGGTACATCAACCGCGGCTTTAACGATGTTAGCTGGACCGACAAGTGAGCCGGCGTGTGCTCGGCACACGCGCCTTGAATAGCCGATTCGGCAGCACCAACCAGCAGTCTGGGCGATCAAAAGTTCCGCGAAAGCAGCGAGAGGGGGCAAACAATGGCTACAAAATTCGAATTAAGTGACGACAGCGTTGTAGTGGTAGTCGGCTCGGGTGCCGGCGGCGGTACGCTGTCCAATGAGTTGGCGCAGAAGGGTGTGAAAGTCGTTTGCCTGGAAGCGGGCAACCACGTTAAGCCCGAGGATTTCGTCAACGACGAGTTTACGATGTACGGCAAACTAAGTTGGCTCGATCCGCGCTCCGGCCAACCGATCTGGATCGTTAAAGCCGTGGGCGGCTCCACCGTTCATTGGGCCGGCTACTCGATACGCTTCAAGGACTACGAGTTCAAGTCTCGTACCACGTATGGAGAACTTACCGGCGCAAATCTGCTGGACTGGCCGATCACTTTGAAGGACCTGGAACCGTATTACGACAAAGCGGAACTAAAGATGGGGGTGACCGGCACTCATGGCATGCCGCGCCAGCCGGAAACCAACGCCTTCAAAGTCGTCAACCATTGCGCGAAGAAGGCCGGCTACTCGTTCGAGATGGGGCCTTCCGCCATCAACTCGGTGGCGCGCGACGGGCGCCCGTCATGCCAGATGCTCGGATTCTGTACTTCCGGCTGTAAGAGCGGCGCCAAATGGTCCACGCTCATCAGCGACATACCGAAGGCAATGGAAACGGGCAATTTCGAACTGCGCCCCAACAGCATGGTGCTGAAGATCGAGCACGATGACAAAGGCAAGGTGACCGGTGTGGTGTACGCGGACGCGAACGGCAAACACCAGCTCCAGAAAGCGCGCGTCGTCTGTGTTGCCGGTAACTCGATCGAGAGCCCGCGCCTGCTGCTTAACTCCGCATCGAACATGTTCAAAGACGGCATGGCGAACTCCTCGGGCCAGGTGGGGCGCAACTACATGCGCCACGCGACGCAGCATACCTTTGCGACCTTCGAGCAGCCGGTCAACGCGCACCGCGGTATACACGCGCCCGCGATCATGCGCAGCGAAGCGCGGCACGATCCTTCGCGCGGATTCGCGGGCGGCTATCACCTGGAAGTCTTCAACGTCGGCTTACCGTTCACTTCCGGCATCGTGCCTGGCGGTTGGGGGCGCAAGGTTTCCAACCTACTCGACCAGTACAACCACATGATCGCGGTGTGGACTTGCGGTGAGGATATGCCGCAGGCCGATGCGCGCGTCACCTTGCACGAGTCGCAAAAGGATCAATACGGTTTGCCCATCCCCCACATCGCGCCGGTGAAAGATTTGCCGAACGATGTCGCGCTGGTTCAGCATGCCCGCAAGACCATTGAAGGAATCTTCCAGGCGGGCAAAGCGAAAGATATCGTCACCCGGCCGCCATTCCCCAACAGCCACAACATGGGCACTCTGCGGCAGAGCGCCAAGGCATCCGACGGCGTTTGCAACGGCTGGGGACAAACGCATGACATCCCGAATCTGTTTATCAGCGACGGCAGCCAGTTCACCAGCTCTGGCGCGCCCAATCCAACGCTGACCATCGTGGCGCTTGCCATTCGGCAGGCGGAATACATCCACAAGCAGATGGGTGCGAAGGCAATCTAGAGCATCGTACCGTAACGCTCGGAAATTCTTGAAACCGTCTCGCGGAGCTTAGCTGCGCGAGACGAGAGGATACTTGCGCACTCTCGCAACACCCAACAACTACCTACGTAACCACACCAATGGAGGAATTCATGTTTTCAAAAGCAACCAAACTTATCGCCGCCGGCGCCATGCTCGCCTGCGCGCAAATGGCGGCCGCACAAGAAACACGGCCCATGCTGACCCAAGCCACCGCTAAAAAAATGGCCGATGCATGCGAGAAACTCGCGCGCGAGAAGGGCTGGAAGATGGTGATTGCGGTAGTCGATTCCGGTGGCGTGCTCAAGCACTTTACGCGTATGGACGACTCGTTCTTGATCAGTGTCGGTGTGTCGCAGCGCAAGGCGAATACCTCCGCGGGTGTGCCGGTTTCCAGCCGCAAGTTCGGCGAAATTGCGAAGACCGTACAGGGCCTGGAGCTTACGCCGGACACGGCGACGTTTGCCGGCGGGCTGCCGATCATGTCGAGTGGTGCGCACGTGGGCGGTATTGGTGTGAGCGGCGCTTCGGCAGATCAGGACGAAGAGTGCGCACAAGCCGCGCTTGACGCCGTCAAAGGCGATCTCAAGTAGCCCATTGTCCTGCGGCCATCCTGCGCCGTCGGCGCAGGATCGGAATCATGAACGCCTCGACGTTGTCCCTTAACGCTCTACTCGTGCGGGTACTGCCATTGTGCTGAGCGGCATACGTATCATCGACGCGACCTGGGTACTCGGCGGACCCTTCGCGAGCTATTTGCTTGCGCAGTTGGGTGCGGAGGTTATCAAGGTTGAGCCCCCAAGCGGCGACTTGTCACGGGCATTTCCGCCGCACTTTTTTGAGGGAGATTCTGCGTTTTTCTTGTCCGTCAATCGCGGCAAGAAAAGCGTCATGCTCGACCTCAAGCACACTTTGGGACGCGCCGCGTTTTATGACTTGGTGCGCAACGCCGATGCCGTCCTGTACGGCTTCGCACCCGACGTACCCGCGAAGCTCGGCCTGGATTTCGCCAGTTTGCACGAGGTCAATCCGCGCGTGTGCGTCGGCGAACTCATCGGCTTCCATGATCAAGGCGAGTTCGCGAACAAACCGTCATTCGACATCATTGCGCAAGCGATGGGCGGCTTCATGCACTTGACCGGGGAACCAGGCGGCAAGCCGGTGCGCGGCGGCTACCAAGTCGCCGATCTTGCCGCCGGCTTGTATCTCGCGCTTGGCGTGCTGGCGGCGGTGTTTGAAGCGCGCGCGACGGGGGTTGGGCGCAAGATCCAAACAACGCTGCTTGACTGTCAGCTTGCACTGCTCACGTGGCAAGCGCAGAACTACTTTGTTACCGGCGATGTGCCGCAAGCCAGTGGTTCGCGGCACCATACGCTCGCTCCGAGCGAAGCGTTTGCTTGCGCCGACGGCAAGTACATCGTCGTATC
>CAZAWU010000336.1:0-3431 GCA_964488915.1 uncultured Burkholderiales bacterium | reverse complement strand
GCGGCGTACCTGGAGAAGCAAGCGCGCGCTCGGAGCCAGGAGCAGGCGGGTTCGAGTTCGCCAAGCCCTCAGAATGCAACCAAAGACGCGGCCGGCACACCCGCGCAACCGAGCGAGCAAGATCGCTCCGCACCGCCCGCGCCAACCGGCAGCGCCGCCGTCAAACCGAGCGCGCCGGCCGGGGCGCCTACGCCTGCGCCGGTGGGCGAGGCTCCGGCCGACGACGCGAAGCAGCGCGCCGCCGCTATGCAAGAGCTACAGCGCACGCATGGGCAGTTGAACAAAGAAGCATTTCAAGAGTTCCAGGCAAAGATGAAAAGCGCTACTCCACAAGAGCGCCGCGCACTGCAACTGGAATTTCGCCGGCAGCAGCAAGAGCGCCAGCAGGAGTTCCAGAGGAAACTCCGGGAACTCGCGGGCCGTTAAACGCGTCGTCTAAAGTATTGAGGACACTTCTATGCGTCTGCTTTCCAAATCTCAATCATCTTTCGCGATCGCGTTTGGGTTAGTGCTCGCGGCGAGTCCTTCATCAGCTGATATCCAAGCAAATCGCGCCCGGTGGATCGGGCCAGAGGTCGCGCGTGCGGCGTCGTACACGGCGCACGTGCCCGGCGCTGAGAAGCGCGGCAGCGAATACATCTGCCCCGCGCAGTTTCGCGGTGGTCAAAAAGCCATGACGGAAGCGCAGATGCAGGCCATTCACGCGAAGCGCAGCGATTGGTACCGCGAACGCAATGACCCGTTGATGGCCGAGTACGACAAGGAAATCAACGATAACCTGCGCCGTGGAAGCGAAATCCCGAGAATGATCAATCGGAACGAGTTACCGCGCGAAGAGGGGCAGCGGCGCATGCGCGACTTGGACAAAGACCGCGAAGCAATCGGAGCGAGGCTGCGAGAGAAGCAAGCAGTATTAAACGCGGAAGCCGAGAAATTGTTTCCCATCCCCAAGCAGCTAGAGGGACTGGAAGTCTATCTGCAACACTCGCCCAGCGACCCTAACGCAACCATCATCCCGTTCCAAGGGGAAAACCCGGCGCCGGCGTTCGACGCCGAGCTCGATCGAGCGTTGAAGTCGTTTCTCGCGAGCTGCGGACCAGTCGGGTATGTCTTTGTGCGGCACTACTTTCGCGACGCACAGCGTCCCCCTGTGGACGACAAAAGCGCGGACCTGCCCGTCCTCTCCTACTCATACACGTACCAAGGCGGTACGCTCACTCTGCAGCCCACGCCGGGATCCACCATGGGCGGTCCATTCTCGGTCACAAAAGGCCAAGACATCACGCTCGCGGGTTTTCGCGCACTGTACGAGCGTGTGGCGCAAATCCGAGCCGACTATCGCAAGGACTTCGCGTACGCCAACCGCCGCAAGCCCGGCATCGTGTACAAGTACGACGCCTTTTGGCAGCAGTTCCCCGACTTCGAAATCGCGCGGCGCATTTTCGACGGCGACTTCACGCCATACACCAACACGATCGATTTTACTTTCTTGTACACAAACTACGGCAGCCTGTTCACCAAGAACTGCCGTGCGCAGGTGGAGAGCGTCACAACCATTCATTACCAGACGCGCGAATACGTGGGCGGCGAAACGAATCTTCCTGATCTTACTTTTGAGCCCAAGTACGAGACCGGCACCGCATCATTCGAAGTCGACAGCCGTTTCGCACCAAAATTGCCGGAGTTCACGCGCGACCAAGCTATGCACATGATGAGGGTCTGGACGGAGAAGATAAAGCGCGGCGAGCGCTTCAAGTGGAGTGTGCAGGGGATGCGCGATGCTGTGGGCGACTACGCGCAGCAAATTCAGCTCCCACAGAACCAAATGTTTTTTGAGAAAAACACCTGCACCAGCGCCACGATGCAGCAGCTTGGTGCGAACATTTACCGCGCAGCGAGCGGGTTGCCTTCACTGCAAGCTGAGGGCGAGCGCATCGCGGGTGCTGAGCAAGAGAGCGACCCACCGATGGGGAAGGAGCCGCCGACCGGGACAACGACGCCATCGGCGGCTCCAAGCAATGCGGATTCCCCGCCTCCGGTGCAAACAAGGCCGGCGCAGCAACCGGCGGGCAGCAAACCCGAGCAGGCGAGCGAGCAAACTCGCCCCGTGGCTAAGCCACCGGAAACCAACGCAGCCGTGCCAGCGACCGCGCCACCTACCGCTAACCCGCCAACGCCGAGCAGCCCCGATCCGGTCACCGACGCGAAGAAACGCACGCAAGATCCAGCGAGCGCTCCGGCGGCCGGCACTCTCGAGCAATCGCGCAGACCGGCGCGTACCGAACCGCCCGCGCAGACCGGGACTGCAGCGCCAGCGATTGCGCCGAGCAGCGGCGCCCCGGCCGCACCGGCGGGCAAGGATCCGGTTGCTGAGGCCAAGGCGCGCGCCGCGGCGATGCAAGAGGTCAGCGAAGCGCACGTGCGAGGCATGAACGAAGTTTCGAAAGAGTTCCAAGAAAAGATGCGCAACGCCAAGACAGCGCAAGAGCGCAAAGCGCTGCAGGACGAGTTTCGCCGCGTGCAGCAGGAACGACTGCAGGAATTTCAGAATAAGATGAGGGAGTTTTCTAGACGGTAACCGCTCCGCGATTTGTTGTTGCTCAAGGCCCGCGCCCGTACCATCGCTGATGGAGTTTGCATGAAGATCGGTTTGCAAAGTGAACTTGCTCGCTTCTTTCAAACCTTGGTGACGGTGTCGTTATGCTCAGTGCACTTTGCTAGCCATGCCGAACCCAAGGTCTGGGAGCACGACGAACAGCTGAAGCGCACAATCGGTGACGTCTATTTGACAATGATCAAGGACTCGGCGCGCAACGCCGAGCCGGGTGCTTTCGTGGCTTCGGCCCTCGAAGGCCAGACCGGCGTAGTGGGCGAGTTTCGTGGGGCTTGCTCCGAAGTGGTTCTCGTCAACGTCCAAGCGACGGATCAGCGCAAGGTGAACCTGCAAGCGTTCCGCGCGTCTAAGTCCGGGCGTGATGCGCCGATCAAAGACGTGTTGCAAGTGTTGCAGCAGGCGTTGTCGGAACAATGCGAACAACTGCAAGTGATCCGCGTTAACTTCTCGTCGATCAACCCTAAGCAACGCGACTTGAACGTAAGCTACGCAGGCACGGCGACCAAAGCCGACGGCTGGAAGCTGCAAGACGGACACATTGCCACCGCCTTCGATGGGGCGCTCAAGTTCGAGATCCGCCAACGCGATCATTCGACCACGGCTGGCGTGCACTATCGAGGTGGCTGCCAAACCAAGCCGACTCTGCTGCTCGAACCGATGTACGAAAACGACACCGAACGGGCAACGGCGGAATTGCCGAGCATGCAGCACTACATGTTTCTCGCGGGCGATGTCGCCGCGCTGTACGCGAAGCACTGCCCCAAGGCCACGCACATTCAATACGCCATCAACCCGATGCCGCAAGACTATCTCTGCG
>CAZAWU010000335.1:0-3444 GCA_964488915.1 uncultured Burkholderiales bacterium | reverse complement strand
ACGCGCTCGCGCCCATCCTGGCAGAAATCGATGTCGAAGTCCGGCATCGACACGCGCTCGGGATTCAAGAAGCGCTCGAAGAGCAAGCCGTAGCGCAACGGGTCGAGGTCGGTGATGCCGAGCGAATACGCTACCAACGAACCGGCGCCGGAGCCGCGTCCGGGGCCGACCGGCACACCGTTCTGCTTAGCCCAATTGATGAAATCGGCGACGATCAAGAAGTAGCCCGAAAAGCCCATCTGCTTGATCGTGCCGATCTCGAATTGCAGGCGCTCCTCGTAGCGCGCTAGTTGTGCTGCGCGCTCGCCCTCATCCGGATAGAGTTGCGCGAGACGCTGGCGCAAACCACGCTGCGCTTCCTGCGCCATGAAATCATCGAGCGTTACGCCGGCGGGCGTTGGGAACACCGGCAGGCGCGCTTTGCCGAGTTCGAACTCGATATTGCAGCGCTTGGCGATCTCTACCGAGTTTTCCAGCGCCTCGGGCACGTCGGCGAACAGCTGCGCCATCTCCTGCTGTGTTTTGAAATACTGTTCGCGGCTAAAGCGGCTGCGCCGGCGCTTGTCGCCCAGCACATAGCCTTCGGCGATGCATACGCGTGCCTCGTGCGCGGTATAGTCGTCGGGACTGGGGAATTGCACAGGATGCGTCGCCACCACCGGCAATTCCAGTTCGCTGGCCAGATCGAGCGTGCGCTCGACCCAAGCGGCTTCGTCCGGTGCGCCGCAGCGCTGGATCTCGAGGTAGAAGCGCTGCGGAAAATCGCGTTGCCAATCGCGCGCCAGACGCACAGCCAGCGCAGCGTTATCCTGCAACAGCGCCTGCGCCACGTCGCCGCCCGCACCGCCCGAAAGCGCGATCAAGCCCTGCGTTTCGTGCAGCCATTCACGCTGCAACAGTGCGCGGCCGCGATGCATATTCGTGCGGTAGGCGCGCGAGAGCAATTCGCACAACTGCCGGTATCCGCCGCGATCCGCCACCAAGAGCAGCAGACGGAACGGCTGCTCGCGGTTGCTCTCGTTCGCTACCCACACATCGCAGCCGATGATCGGCTTGATGCCGCGCGCGCGCGCCGCTTCGTAGAACTTGACCAAGCCGAAAAGATTACCCAGATCGGTCAACGCCAGCGCCGGCATGCCGTCGGCGTGCGCGCGCTCCACCGCATCGTCGATACGCACGATGCCGTCGGCGATGGAGTACTCGCTATGCAAGCGTAAGTGGATGAACTTCGGCTCCGGCATCGGGGCGGGGGATGCTATGATTTCGCTGGTAACGCCAAGACGATAGCGCCGGCAAATTTTATCATTCGGCCAAGCGATATACGCACTCTCAAGAAGAAGATGACGATGCAATCCCGTTTGCTTTTGACCTTGCTCGGCGCCCTGCTGGCCTGCGGCGCGGCGCAGGCCTTCGAGATCGGCGAGTTCAAAACGGGGCTTAGCCGCGAACGCGTCAAGCAACTGCTGGCGACGTGGAACTTCGACCAAGTGATCGACGCCTCCGACGACACTTTGATCGTGCAGGACTTACCGGAGAAGCGCACTAACCGGCAGTGGCGCTTGATTTTCTGCAACGACAAACTCTCGGCGTTCGATCAAGCGCTGGCGCCGTCGTTGAAGAACCTCATCACCACGACCAACAACTACGTGAAGAATTACGGGCAGCCGTTCAAAGTCGACGCCAACAACCACGTGCTCAGCAACGGAGAGAAGCAAACGCTATCGATGTTCTGGCGCGTGCGCGGCGATATCGTGGGATTGCGCTACTTCGCCTATCCCAACGGCGAGGACTTATTGATAACGTTTGAATCGACCAACACCTGTTGGCAGATTCCGCGGCCGTGATGGGAGAGAGACGAGAGGAGCGAGGAGAGTATAGCCAGCCAATTGAGATTTGTCCTAATTCTTGAGACTATACTCTGTGGGCGCGCACTCACACCACTAACCCGCCCAATTCTCCAATCTTCATTCACCGCTCCATCGGCAACGACTCATCCGGCGCCCACTCCGACATGGAGGCGTCGTAAAGCTGCACGTTGTCGTGACCGAACATCATCAATAGCATCGCCACGCTCGTCGCGGCAATGCCGCCGCCGCAATAGGTGATGACGCGCGGCGCTGCCAGCGCCGGGGCCAGCAGCGCACGCAGATCGGCTTCGGACTTAAAAGCGTTGGTTTGGGCATCGACCACATTCACCGCCGGAATGTTGATACTGCCCTTGATGTGCCCCAGGCGCCCATACACGGTGCCGCCGGTGCCGGCGTGTTGCTCCGGGCGCAGCGCGTTGACCGTGACGGTATCCTTCGCACCGATAGCCTCGCGCACTTGCTGCTTGCCTACTACCCACCCGGCGCGCGGGCGCGCGGTGAACGCAGCTTTCGGCCGCGGCCGCGCCTTGCCTGTTTCAATCGCCCGTCCCTCCGCTTGCCACTTCTGGAAGCCGCCATTCAGCACCGCGACTTTGTCGTGGCCAAAAGCACGCAGCATCCACCACAGACGCGTCGCCCACCAGTGATTCGCGGTCGCGTAGCAGACGACCAGGCTATCGTTGCCTACGCCAAGTGCACCCATCGCCTCTCCGAATTGCTGCGCGGGCGGCATCATGAAATGCAGATCTGAGGTTCGATCCGAAATATCGTGCTCAATGTCGACGAACTGCGCGCCGGGGATGTGGCCGCGCTCAAAGTCTTCGATGCCCGGTTTGGGATCGTACAAAACCGGCTTCGGCAACAAATGGGTAGTGGCGTCGAGCACGCGCACATTTGCGTCGTTCAGATGCGCCGCGAGCCAGTCCGTTTCCACGATGAACTGCCGGTGCTTGAAAGTAGCATTCATTGATCGTTCTCCTGTTGAGCAGTGTGGCGGAGTATCTCCGCTCAGATTTATCGTGTAGCGTGCACCGTACGCACACCACCCCTCTCTTACTCTACCCTTTCGCTCTGCGTGACTCAAAAAATTCCCGCAGTAGAGCCGCGCTGTCTTCGGCTAAGCAACCTCCGACAATTTCGGTGTGGTGGTTCAAGCGCCGCTCGGCGAACAAATCCACTACGCTACCGCTCGCTCCGCCCTTCGGATCGGCAGCAGCGTACACCACGCGCGCCACGCGTGCATGCATGATCGCTCCGGCGCACATCGGGCACGGCTCCAGCGTGGTGTACAGCACACTCTCGTTCAAGCGGTAGTTGCCGCGCCGCTGCGCCGCCGCCCGTATAGCGACCAGCTCCGCATGCGCCGTCGGATCGCTGCTGGAGATAGTCAGGTTGCAACCTTCGGCGATGATCGCATCATCGAAAACCAGCACCGCACCGACCGGCACTTCGCCGCGCGCGCCAGCCCGGCGCGCGACGTCGAGCGCGGTGCGCATAAAGTGTTCGTGAGCCAACATCACCAAGTCAGAGGCTACCAATACTCACTTCCGGGGCGGCCGTGTGAGAAACGCGCGCT
>CAZAWU010000334.1:0-3453 GCA_964488915.1 uncultured Burkholderiales bacterium | reverse complement strand
AGCGGCATCGGCCGCAGCATTGCCATCGCCATCGCATGCGAGGGCGCACGCGTTGTGCTCACCGATGTCGACACCACGCGCGGCGAGGAAGTCGCCGCCAGCTTGCGCGCGAGCGGTTGCGATGCGCGCTTTCTGCCCGCCGACTTAAGCACGTCGGCCGGCACGGCGGATCTCCTGGCGCGGGTACGGGGTTTGAACATGCCGCTATCGATCTTTGTGCATAGCGCCAGCCCACGCCGCAAAGAACCAGATCACGTGCTCGCGGTCGACGACGCAACCTGGCAGCAAATGCTCGAAGTCAACCTGCACGCCGGCTTCACGCTCTCACGCGCAATCGCACAGGACATGATCGCGCAACGCATACGGGGCCGCATGCTGTTCATCACCTCGTTGCATGCCGAGAGCCCGCGCAACCTGCCGCACTACAGCGCGGCCAAAGCGGGCCAGACCATGCTCATGAAAGAATTGGCGCGCGCGCTTGGGCCGCACGGCATACGCGTGAATGCGATTGCGCCGGGCGCCATCCCCGGCGGCGGCTTCGACGCAAAGGGCGCGGGCATCGACCGCTTGGAGCGCTGCACGAGTTTGCGGCGTTTGGGCCGGCCAGAGGAAATCGCGGGGATGGCCGTGGCGTTGCTCGCAGATCGTTTCTCCTCTTACGTCACCGGCACCACGGTTGTGGTGGACGGCGGCATCGCCTTACACAATTGGATCGAGCCGGCGCAATGAGCATCAAGGGCAAAGCCTACATCGTCGGTGCCTTCGAGCATCCCACGCGCAAAGCGCCCGACAAATCCGTCGCGCAACTTCATGCCGAATGCGCGCGCGGCGCATTGCTTGACGCGGGGTTGGCGAAAAGCGAAATCGACGGTTACTTCTGCGCCGGCGACGCGCCGGGCCTTGGCCCACTCGCCATGGCTGACTACATGGGGCTGAGACTGCGCCACGTCGACAGCACCGACACCGGTGGCTCCTCCTACCTCGTGCACGTCGCACACGCCGCGCAGGCGATTGCGCTGGGCAAATGCAATGTGGCGCTGGTCACGCTCGCCGGCCGGCCGCGCTCGGAAGGCTCGTCCGGCACGCAGCCGCGCAACTACGGCGCCAACGCGCCTGACACCGCATTCGAAGTGCCGTATGGCATCACCACGGCGAACGGCTACGCCATGGTGGCGCGGCGGCATATGCACGAGTTCGGCACCACGAACGAGCAACTTGCCTGGATCAAAGTCGCGGCCTCACATCACGCGCAGCACAATCCCCATGCGATGCTGCGCGAAGTCGTCAGCGTCGAAGACGTGCTCGCTTCGCCGATGATCGCCGATCCGCTGCACCGTTTGGATTGCTGTGTGGTCAGCGACGGCGGCGGTGCGGTCATCGTTGCGCGCCCGGAGATCGCCAAGAGCCTGCGGCGCCCGCTGGTAAAGTTGATCGGCGCGGGCGAAGCGCCCAAAGGCCAGCACGGCGGCAAGGTCGATCTCACAACTTCCGCCGCGGCGTGGTCGGGTGCCGCGGCGTTCGCCGAAGCGGGCGTCAAAGCGCAAGACATTCAATACGCTTCGATCTACGACAGCTTCACCGTCACCGTGCTCATGCAACTGGAAGATCTCGGCTTCTGCAAGAAAGGCGAAGGCGGTAAGTTCGTCGCCGACGGCAACTTGATTTCGGGCCAAGGCAAGCTGCCGTTCAACACCGACGGTGGCGGCTTATGCAACAACCACCCGGCCAACCGTGGCGGCATGACCAAAATCATTGAAGCCGTGCGGCAACTGCGCGGCGAAGCGCACCCGAAGGTGCAAGTGCCGAACTGCACGCTCGCGCTCGCGCAAGGCATGGGCGGCCAACTCGGATCGCGCCACGGCAGTGCGACACTTATTCTGGAACGGGAGTAGGAGAGGCCATGAGCGAACTAACTGAGCGCATCATCCCTGCTCCGCCGATCAACCCCGAGAATCAGCGCTTCTTCGAAGCCAGCGCCAAGGGGGCCCTGCTGATCGGGCGCTGCAACGCGTGCGGAGAGCATCACTTCTACCCGCGCGCGCTGTGCCCGTTTTGCTTGTCCGAGCGCACCGAATGGATCGCCGCCGCCGGTACCGGTACGATTTACTCGTTTAGCACGTCGCTGCGCGGCGTGCCGGCACCGTACACGATCGCTTACGTCACGCTGGACGAAGGCGTCGCGATGATGACTAACCTGGTCGATTGCGACGCTGACAGGCTCGCGGTCGGCCAGCGCGTGAAAGTCGTGTTCAAGGCCGCACAGGATGGCAGCCAAATACCGATGTTCACGCTCTACTGAGCGCGATGCGCGCGCCGGTGTTGGCGCGCGATAGTCACGCTACGGCCACGAATGGCGGTTCGCCGCCGCGCATCTGCGACTTGGCGGCAGAATTGCTGGGCTGGGTTCTCAAAATACTCATCATGACGAGCGCCGAGCGCCGTGAGCCATAAGGACCATGCCATGCCGCGGAGGCGTCGTATTTCAGCTCCTGATGCTGGGACGGCCAAACCACGACATAAAAGCCCACATCTAGGCCTCGGCCACGCCCTAGATCGTACTCGTGCAATTCGGATTCCGAATTGCGCAAGCGCTTTTTATCGAGTACTCGAACGATTTCATATACCTGCGCCATTATCTTCTCCCCGGTTGAAGTGGCGTTTACACGCGCTGAATGCTTGCAGAAGGCGCCGGACAAAACAATCCTTGAGTCCGGATAGCGCAGTACCGGCAAACCGGTAGAGACCTGTACAAAGCTATAAATCTACACGGAGCTCAAACCCTCGCGGATTGCGTACTTGGTTAGCTCGGCGATAGTGTGGAGATCGAGCTTGCGCATCAAGTTACGGCGGTGCACTTCCACCGTCGCCAACGAGATCGCCATTTGCTCCGCGATCGAAGCGGAGCGCTCGCCATCTGCCAGCCGCTTGAGCACCTCGCGTTCGCGCGTAGTCAGTATGGATACGGGCGGCGCACCGCCGCTCGGCCCAGGTACCAGGTCAGCGACCAGGCTGCCGGTCACACCCGGGCATAAGTAGAGATTGCCGCGTGCCACTTCGCGCACCGCGCGCGCGAGATCGCTCGCCGCAGCGGACTTGGTCACATAGCCGGCGGCGCCGGCTTTGAACATTTCCTGTACGAAGCGTTTGTCGGTGTAGCCGGACAGGGCGAGAATCCGGATCTCCGGAAAGTGCGTGTGGACGCGCTGCGCGACCTCCACGCCGTTCATTTCCGGCATACCCACATCGACGATCAAAACATCCGGCGCGTGCTGGCGCACGAGGTCGACGGTGCTGGGCCCATCAGCAGCCACCGCGACGACCTCCATGTCCGCTTCCGCTGCGAGCAAGCCGACCAGCGCATCGCGCAGCATACGATGGTCGTCCGCGAGCACGATGCGGATGCTCATGCGACTTCTTGACTGGATTCGGCGGGCACGGCGAGCGGGACGCGCA
>CAZAWU010000333.1:0-3484 GCA_964488915.1 uncultured Burkholderiales bacterium | reverse complement strand
CGCCGGTCGCCCCGGCCGTAGCAAACGCGGTGTTTGCGGCAACCGGCCAGCGCTTGCGCAGCTTGCCGCTGCGCCTCAAAGCCTAGGCCGAACTCAGCACACGCTAACAATTCGCCATCGAATTGCGGCAGAATACGCGGCACAAAGGGGTGTCCACCAGAAAAATCGCCGCCTACTCGCGGCCTTAAGACGGATTTCTTCGACGATGAACTTCCCTAGCACTGCGCCCAAGCCGGCTTTGAGCATTGTTTCCACCATGTACCGCTCGCGGCCGTTTCTTGAGCGCTTTCTAGATGAATGCCTCGAAGCCATTGCCGAAATTCAATGCCAAGATTTCGAGATTGTGCTCGTCAACGATGGTTCGCCTGACGAAAGCCTTCGGTATGCGGTGGAGCGCAAACGAGGCATTGCGCAGCTTGTCGTGGTCGACCTGTCAAGAAACTTCGGTCATCATCACGCGATACAAGCCGGCCTACAGCATGCGCGCGGTGATCTAGTGTTTCTAATCGACTGCGATTTGGAAGTCTCACCGCGCGTGCTATCGGAGTTCTATCGCAAGCAGCAAGAATCGAACGCCGACCTTGTGTACGGCTACCAAGAAGCCCGCAAAGGTGGCGTGTTCGAACGCATCAGCGGCGGGCTGTTCTGGAAGGGTTTCAACTTGCTGAGCGAAACGAAAATCCCCGAGAACATCACTACCGAGCGCATCATGACGCGCCGCTTCGTTGATGCATTGTTGCAGTTGGGCGATCGCAACATTTTTATGGGTGGCATGATGAGCTGGACCGGATTTGATCAGCTCGGCTTGCCCTTGGCCAAGAAGCTGCGCGAGGGCCGCAGCACCTACACGTTGACGCGGCGCATCTCGCTGATGGTGAACGCCGTCAGCGCCTTCTCGGCTCAGCCGCTGGTTTGGTTGTTTCATACGGGCGTCACCATCACCCTGCTCAGTTTCGCGTATGTCTTGTACTTGCTGCTGCGCAAGCTGGCTTTCGATGACACGTTCATGGGTTTCACTTCCATCATGGGTTTGCTCGCGTTGAGTTTGGGCATTATGACCACGGCGATAGGGGTGGTCGGCATCTATCTTGGCAAGGTCTTCACCCAAGTCCAGAACCGCCCGACTTATATCGTCAAGAACATCTACCGGTAGGCGGCGCGGAGCGTTTTGAAACCTAAACTCCTGCACGTTCTTGGCGGCGGGCACTGGCAAGTTCCGACGGTGCGCTCGGCCAAAGCACTCGGCCATCGCGTACTCGTCACCGACGCGTTCGAAGATCGACCGGCGTTCGCGCTGGCCGATTGGCATGAACGCGCCGACCTTGCCGACCATGACGCGACGCTGCGCGTAGCCAAGCGCTACGACATAGATGGGGTGTTGTGCGACACGACCGACGTGGGTGTGGCCACCGCCGCCTACGTTGCCGAATCGCTAGGTCTGCCCGGCATCGGTTTCGAAACCGCCTTGAACTTCTCCGACAAAGCGCGCATGCGCAGCCGAACCGCAGCCGCCGGTTGCTCGGCACCACGCTTTCACCTTTTGCAAAGCGAAGCCGATCTCACGGCGGCTGCGGCGCTGGGCTTTCCGCTGACGGTCAAGCCGCTCGATAACCAATCCGGCCGCGGCGTGACCCGAGTCACCCGCGCTCAGGATTTGCGCGCGGCCTACCTCGCGGCTCGCGCCAAGAGCCGTTTGGCGACAGAGGTGCTTGCGGAAGAGTGGGTAGACGGCGTCGAGTACATCGTCGATGGTCTCGTTCTGTCGGGTGAACCAGCGCTACTGGGGATATCGCGCAAGACGCCGAACGCCCTGAACCCCACCGTATCCGACCACATCACGTATCAGCCGCTGCAAAGCGAGCCGGTGCACCAGTTGCTTGCCGACGCCAATCGCCGAGCGCTCGCCGCCCTGGGCTTACGCATGGGAATGTTCCACGGCGAGTACAAAGTGCGCGGCAATGAAATATTCCCCATCGATCTAGCGGCGCGCGGCGGCGGCGTCATGATCTACACGCACGTGTTGCCGGCAATTTCCGGTATCGACGCCAATCGCTGCATGATCGAGCTTGCGCTGGGACTTACGCCACGTGTCCAGCGGACGCTGAACCGCGCCGCCAATATCGAATTCCTGCGCTTGCCCTTCGGTACGGTGCAAGCCATCGACGATATCGATCAAGCGCTGGCGATGCCCGGCGTGCTGGGGTTGCATCTACACATCCAGCCCGGTAGCAAAGTCAGTCCTGCCATCGAAAAAGATGACCGGCCGGGTTACCTGCTGGCGGTCGCCGACAGCGTTGCGGAGGCAATGCAGCGCACTGCCGCGGCGCTTGCGCGGTTACGTATTACTATGAACGCCGACTCTTGATTCTGGAGCGAGCAAAAGCATGCTCTTCGATTCACTGACACACGTCACCCGCGACGGAAGCTGGATGGGCGAGCGCATTTACGATGCCTCCCTGCCAAAGTTGCTCAACGACATGGAAGCCTCCAACACCAGCAGAGCATGCTTGGTGTCAATCGCGGATTACGTCGACAACGACGTCATCCTCGAAAGCGCACGTGCGCACCCGGAACGCTTCGTGCCGATCGCCGGCCTCAATCCGCGCACCCTGCCCACCACGCGGCGCGTCGAAGCAGTAGTCAAAAGCATTGCTGCGCAGGGTTTTGCCGGAATCAAGCTGCATCCCCGGCTCAACGAGTACGACCCTCTGGATGCGAAGTGTGTGACGGTATTCGAAGCGGCGGCCAAACACGGTCTGGTCATCTTGCTCGATACGCTGTTTCGCCGGCGTGGATTGGCCACGCGCCACGCGCCCGATGTTGTCGACTTTCTCGCCAGCGCGTGCCCAGAAACTCGCGTTCTGCTGCTGCACGCAACCGGCCCCACAATGCTGGAGATGTGGGAGATCGTACGCGCCAACCCCAACCTAATGATCGATTTCTCCTTCTCGATCATGCGCTACGCCGGCAGCCGCTTGGACGACGACATGCATTACTTTTTCAAGACGACCGATCAGTTAAGCACGATTGGTTCGGATTGGCCCGAGTATACGCAGAAGCAAATCCTCGATCGCTTCGCCGAGTTATCCGGCGGCCTTGAACCTCATCGCATCGAAAATATTCTGCACCGAAACCTCGAGCGCCTGTTCGCTAGCTACAAAGTGCCGGCGAAGTAACGCGGCTATCGAGCGCTGTACGCGCTAGCCTCCGGGTATGCCTCGCCGCATCGCACATTTGGACATGGACGCGTTCTACGCCAGCGTGGAATTGCTGCGCTATCCGCAGTTCAAGAAAACGGCGCTGGTCATCGGCGGCCGGCGGCGAGTCCGGATAGAGGATGAACCGGGCATGCGCTTGCGCGACTATGCCGGCCGCGGCGTCGCCACCACCGCTACTTACGAAGCGCGTGCATTGGGTGTGCATTCCGGTATGGGCCTCATGAAGGCGGCCAAGCTCGCACCCGAAGCCATCTTGTTGCCGGCCG
>CAZAWU010000332.1:0-3492 GCA_964488915.1 uncultured Burkholderiales bacterium | reverse complement strand
ATCGACGGGCGGACTGATCGGTCGAGCGACGGTCAACGGCTGCACCACCTACCGCAGCAAGCGCGAGTTCTCGGCCGATCGGTCGCGGCATCTGAATCCTTCCGACTGGTTCATCCCGCCGGATGCCGGCAAGATTAAGGTCGGCAACCATGACGTTATCGACGAACCGATTCAAGCCAAGCGCCTCATCGGTTACTTGCCGGAGAACGCGCCCTCCTACAGCGATATGACGGTGCGCGGCTTTCTAGGATTTGCCGCGGAAGTGCGCGGACTGCACGGCGCGGCGAAGCGTGCGGCGGTCAATCGCGTGGTTGAGATGTGCTTTTTGGACGCGGTCATCAATCAAAGCGTGGATACCCTTTCCAAGGGCTATAAGCACCGCACTTGCCTAGCGCAGTCGCTGCTGCACGATCCGGAAGTGCTGATCATGGACGAGCCCACTGACGGTCTCGACCCGAACCAGAAACACGAAGTGCGTAGCCTGATCAAGCGTATGAGCGAGAAGAAGGCGATTATTTTTTCCACCCACATCCTGGAAGAGGTGGAGTCGGTGTGCACGCGCGCGATCATTATCGATCGCGGCGTGATCGTCGCCAACGGTACACCGGAAGAACTGAAGGCACGCTCGAACTTGTCCGGCGCGGTCACACTGAGCGTGCAGAACGGCAATAGTGAGGCCATTGCCGACAAGCTTTCTAGCATGACGCAAGTCGCGCAAACGCAGACGTTGCCGGCCAGCGGTGATGCTATCGTCGTACGAGCGTTCCCGCGTCCGGGCGAAGCGAGCGCGTTAGCACTCGGCGTCGCGGAGCTGGCGCGCGCGCAGGGCTGGCGCGTGAACGAAATGCGTGTGGAAGAAGGGCGCTTGGATGAAGTGTTTCGCGCTATCACAATGCCCGATACCGTCAAGCGAAATGCGAGCGAAGCGGGGGCACGCGCATGAGCACCGCGAATTCTGCTTGGGGTAACGTCATGGCGGTGGCCAAGCGCGAACTTGCCGGCTATTTCTCGTCGCCGGTCGCCTACGTGTTTATCGTCATTTTCTTGCTGCTGACGGGATTTTTTACCTTCAACGTCGCCAATTTCTTCGAAGCGAGCGAAGCCTCTCTGCGCAGCTTCTTCTATTGGCACCCGTGGTTGTATTTATTCCTGGTGCCGGCCATCGGCATGCGCCTGTGGTCGGAGGAGCGGCGGCAAGGTACCATCGAATTGCTGCTCACCTTGCCTATCACGCCGTGGCAAGCGATCCTGGGTAAGTTCCTTGCTTCGTGGGCGTTTCTGGCGATCGCTCTGGCGCTAACTTTCCCGATCTGGATCACCGTGAACTATCTGGGCGATCCGGACAACGGAGCGATCATCGCCGGCTACATCGGCAGCTTGTTGCTTGCCGGCGCCTATCTTGCGATTACGTGCATGACTTCGGCGCTCACACGCAACCAAGTCATCGCGTTTATCCTCGCGGTGGTGGTGTGTTTCCTGTTGATGATGGCGGGCTACTCGGCGGTCACCGATTTCATCGGCCGCTGGCTGAGTCCCGGCGCGGTCGACACGGTCGCGTCGTTCAGCACCATTACGCACTTCGATCCGTTTTCGCAGAAAGGCTTGATCGAGTTGCGCGACGTCGTGTTCTTTCTCTCTGTGATGGCATTTTCGCTGTTCACCACCGGCGTCATCATCCGCGCGCATCGCGGCGGTTAACGGGGTCGCTCCATGAAAAGTAAATCATTCGAGAATTCTTTGTATTCGCTCGGCGGGATCGTGATCCTGCTGCTGATTTTGCTGGCGGTGAACTATTTGGCCGGCATGTTGCGCGCGCGCGCGGATTTGACCGCGGGAGGCACGTACACGCTGTCCGAAGGCACTAAGAAAGTGCTGGCAGCGCTGCCCTCGCCGATCAAGATCCGCTACTACGCCAGCCGCTCCGAGCAGGCCATGCCTGTTGCGCTCAAGTCCTACGCCAAGCATATCGAAGACTTGCTCTCCGAATACAAGCAGTACGGCAAGGGCAAAGTGGTCGTCGAGAAATTCGATCCGGCGCCGGACTCCGATGCCGAAGATTCCGCCGGCTTGGACGGCATCGAGCCGCAGTTGTTGCAAACGGGCGAGCAAGTTTACCTCGGCCTCGCGGTCAGCCAGCTCGACCGTAAGTCGACTTTGGCGTTCTTGAATCCGCAGCGCGAAACCTTGCTCGAATACGATATCACGCGTGCCATCACGCAGGTTGTCAAACCCGAGAAACCCGCTGTCGGCTTGATGAGCGCACTGCCGGTGTTCGGTTCGCCCGGTATGCCTCAAATGGGACAGCAGCCGACCCCGGCATGGGCTTTCCTGGACGAGCTGCGGCGCGACTACAACGTACGTCAATTGCCGCTGTCGGCGCAACATATCGACGACGACATCAAAGTTTTAGTAGTGCTACACCCGCGCGACATCAAAGACGTGACGCAGTACGCCATCGATCAATTCGTGCTGCGCGGCGGCAAGCTGATCGCATTCGTCGATCCGTTCGCCTACTTCGACCAAGTGCGCACACCCAACAACCCCATGCCGATGGGCGGCGGCAATTCCAGTCTGGACGTCTTGTTCACGCACTGGGGCGTGACGCTGGAGAAACAGAAAGTGGTGGCGGACCTGCGTCTCATGGGACGTGCCGGCCAGCAGTCGACGCCGACGGTATTGTTCCTGCAAGGCGAGGACACGCTTGATGCAAAAGACCTCGTGGTGAGCCAGGTCGGCACGCTGGTGTTGCCCTTTTCGGGAGCCTTCGGTGGCAAGCCGGCAGCGGGGTTGACGCAAACCGTGCTTGCCCGCAGTTCGGTGCAGGGCGAATTGAAGGACGCCATGCAGGCCACTCAGCCAGCCAGCCAGCACGCGGTGGCAGTGGGCGGCACCAAGCCTTATCCGGTCGCTGTACGGCTTGCGGGCAAGTTCACCACCGCGTTCCCCGATGGTAAACCCGAGGTCAAGAAGGACCCGAATAATCCGGATGAAGAACAGCCGGAGCAGGAGAACAAGGCTCAACCACATCTGAAAGAGTCCGCCAAGGACAACACCGTGGTATTGATCGCCGACGCGGACATGCTCGCGGATCAAGCCGCCGTGCAAGTCATGCAAGATTTCAGCGGCCAGCGTGTGCTGGTGCCGAAGAACGGTAACATCGCGTTGTTGCAAGGCTTCGTCGATTTGTTCGGTGGCGACGAGAACTTGATCAGCCTGCGCAGCCGCGTCGGGCAGTTCCGGCCGCTGTCGGTGGTCATGGATATGCAGGCCAAGGCGCAACAAAGCTACATGGGCGAGATCCAGAAACTGGAGCAGAGCCTGCAACAAACCCAACAGCGCATCAACGATCTGCAGAAGCACAAGGGGGAGGGCCAGCAGTTCGTCATTTCGCCGGAGCAGCGCGCGGAGCTCGACAAATTCCGCAAGGAGCAAGTGGACACGCGCCAGCGCTTGAAGCAGCTGCGCAAGACCTTGCGCGCGGAGACCGATAGC
>CAZAWU010000331.1:0-3493 GCA_964488915.1 uncultured Burkholderiales bacterium | reverse complement strand
TAGCGGCGTTCCTGCAGCGCGTTGGTGAGCGCGATGAACACCGACAACGCCGCGCTGAAAATGAGAATCCCCGCGAACGCGCGCAGCGTGTCGACGCCGAAGCCGACTAGTTGGAACAGGCGCGCGGATTCCATCGCGGGCGACGCCGCTTGCAGCGCGCTCTTGCTGTTGATGAAGCGCGGCAGCCCGACGGCGGCGAAGGAGGATTTGTATTGCACCAACAGCGCGGTTATCTCGCGCTGTTGACTGGTTTTGGGGGACGCAGTGATTTCGCGTTGTTGATTCGCATTCGGCGGGGTTGCGTGTTCGTGCTCGAGCGCCGCTTGCTCTTCGTGTTTCTCGCCGTGCGCCGAGCGCTCTTTATGTTCCTTGAGTTCTTCATGCTCCTCATGCTCAGCGTGCTCTGCATGCTCCTTGTGTTCATCGTGCGACGCGTGTTCTTTATGCTCATCCCCGGCGCGCGCCTCGAGCGCGTCGTGTTTCTCTCCCTCTACCTGCGCCGCGCCATCCGCGCTGCTCGCCGCGCCATGATGCTCATGCACGCGCCACACGCTCTCCACGCCAGTGAGCAGCAGCCGGTCAACCACGGTACCGGTCGGCGCCAGCACACCGACAACGGTGTACGGCGCTTCCTCGTGCTCGCCGCCGCCCTCGCCGAGACCGTGCGCGCCGGTGAAGCGATCGCCGACTTTGAGCCGCGCCGTTTGCGCGACTTCAGCACCCAACGTCGCTTCCAGCGGCTTGGTCCACAGCGCGCCGGATGCGAGTTTCGCGCCATAAAAGTTCGGATACGCGTGCTCCGTGCCGACAATGCGAAAGCCGCGATAGCTATCGCCCAGCGCCAGCGGGATCGCCGCCTTGATCTGTGGGTGCTTGCGCAACTCCTCCGCATCCTTGAGCAAAATGTTGCCGGTGGGAATATCCAGGTGATACACGCTCGACAGAATCAACTGCAGCGGGCTGCCCTTGGCGCCGACCACCAGATCGATACCCTTCAAATCGCGCTGCAAGCGCTCTTCCATCTGCCGCGTGAACAGCATCAGCACGACGATCATCGCCACACCGAGCGCGAGCAGGAAAATATTCAGCAGCGTGTTGAGCGGGCGGGCGCGCAGGTAAGCGAGCGCAAGCCTGAACAGGTTCACGCTC
This sequence comes from uncultured Burkholderiales bacterium, assembly GCA_964488915.1. GTDB lineage: Bacteria > Pseudomonadota > Gammaproteobacteria > Burkholderiales > JALYOK01 > CADEHE01. The sequence continues at coordinate 2,344 of CAZAWU010000331.1, read as the reverse complement.
GCGCCTCCAACACCAGCTCTTGCTCGAACAACGGGCGAATGCGCGCATCGTGCGTGGCCACCACTAGCGTCGCACCGCAGTCGCGCGCTTGCTCGAACAACAGCTGGATCGCATCCAAGCAATTATCGTCGTCCAGGTTCGAGGTCGGCTCGTCGGCGAGCATCAGCTTCGGGCGGTTGATAACCGCCCTCGCGATCGCCACGCGCTGCTGCTGGCCGTAGCTCAACTCATGCGGCTTGGCGTCGAGGCGCTGCGCCAGCCCCAAACCGGTCATGACCTGTTCGATGCGCGCATCGTCTTGCGCCAAGCCCGCTAAGCGCTGCGTCAAACGCAAGTTCTCGCGCACGGTTAGCGCGCGGATCAAGTGCAACCGCTGCAGTACGATGCCAATGTTGCGCCCGCGGAAGCGATCGAGCGCCGCGCCGCTCAACGTTTCCAACAATGTGGCGTCGACGGCTATGCTGCCCGCGCTTGGGCGCAGAATGCCGGCCAGCGCGTGCAGCAGCGTGCTCTTGCCGCTGCCCGAACGCCCGACGATCAGGCTGCGCGCGCCGCGCGGTACGCACCACTCGGGCAAATCGAGTACGGCTGCGCCGCCATACTCGTGGCGCAGCGCGCTGACTTTGATTAGATCGTTTGCCATGGGCCGGTTCTTGCAAGAGCGCGCAAGAATAACAGAGGCTCCGCGCCCGTTGGTTAACCGCGCCCTTGTACAGAGCGAAAGCGCGAAGCGCGGCGTGGCACCGGCTCTCTTGAGTGCGGTTCAGCCGTCAAGTTGCTTCCAGCGCTTTGCTTGAACCCAAAGAAGCTCCGCACCGGTCTTCCTAAACGAGGCAACCACCCCGCACTAGCGCCCCGTCTCGGGGGAGGCTGCGCATGCACTCCAGCACGCCTCTACCGGCCGTGCTCGGCGAGCATCTGTTCGTGCTCCACTTTCATGACTTCATGATCGACGATCATCTTCTCGTGCTCTTCCAACATGCGCTCGTGCTCGCGCTGCATGCGTGCGTGATCACGCATCATCTGTCGTTTCGAAATCTTGCCCGTGCCGTGGCGCCGCTCCAGTCGCGCGTGCTGCGCCACCAGCACGGCGTGGCGTTTCTCCAACTGCGCATGCGCGCGGATGATGCGCTGATGCTCACGCTCCATCGCCTTGTGCTCGGCGCTGTCTGCGCTACCGGCGGCCCCGCCGTGGCGGCGCACCATTTCGTCGTGGGCGCGCTCCATCTCGGCTTCCTTCGTCTCCATCATTTGATGCGCGCGCTCCATCTCGGCATGTGCGGCGACGAGTTCGTCGTGGCTCATGTCTTGCGCAGATAGCGTTCCGGTGAACAGGGAAAAAGCGATCGCGCTTACTGCGATAACCAATCTCATCAGTCCTCCAAGTAAATTGAGCTAGTGGTGTCGTCGCCCCTTGCGACGAGTTGGATACGCTCCAGGTTCCCCTGATCGCCGAAATGGTTGCTTCGCGTGAAGTCGTGCCAACGCGCCCGCTTTTGCTTGTCCTGCCGCTGCGGCAACGCGCGTTAGCAACTCGCCAAGCTTTAGTAATGTTATATTATTGCATAATTTAAACATAGTAACGCATCGCTGACGACCGGCCGCGACCAAGGGCGGTCTGCATCGGAACCGATTCTTTCAGGCAGCGTTCGCCACGTAGGCTGAAACCAGGCTTAGAATGGCAACGGCGTGACAGCGCCGCCGCAGGGCGCGGGCTGCCACGCAGCCTGCGGTGATTTCGGCTAGCAGGTTTTCAAGCTTCACTGCCGCGCGGCGAGCGTTTTCGCGGGACGCGGCGGCGATCTCAACGAACCACACAGGAGGAGTTCATGCATCCAACCAGCTTGAGCAGCAAGATGGTTTCGATGGCCGCGCTGCTGTTCGCGACCAACACTTGGGCCGCCGACCCGGGTTTTCCCGCGCCGACCGGCGATGCGAGCGTTCTACCCGCGGGGGCAAAGCTCGACCGCGTGTTCGATGGCGGTTGCATGCTGACCGAAGGTGTCGCCGCCGGCCACGACGGCATGGTTTATTTCAGCGACATCACTTTCACCAAGTTCTGTCGCGACGCCGGCGGAAAGTTCGCGCAAGCCGGCAACATTTGGCAGCTCAACCCTAAGACCAACGAAGCGAAGATCTGGCGCAGCCCTTCGGGCATGTCCAACGGCATCAAGTTCGACCGCGACGGCAACATGCTGGCCGCGCTCGGCGCCGACTACGGCGGGCGCATGCTGATTCGCACCGACATGAAGAGCGGACGCAGCATCATTTTGGCTGGCATGTTCGAAGGCAAGGAGTTCAACGCGCTGAACGACATCTCCATCGACGAAAAGGGCCGCATCTA
>CAZAWU010000330.1:0-3496 GCA_964488915.1 uncultured Burkholderiales bacterium | reverse complement strand
AGCCGGTCAGCGGCGCAAACGCGCCGTTCAGCAACAGCTCGAGGTCGCACAGTTGGCGACCGGTGAGGTCCCAGACAAGATCTGGCGCAGTACCGTTAGAGTAGTCCGCAGGGAGATGTTCCATCGTGGACGTTTGAGCATGTGAGGTGCTCAAGTGTAGCCTCAAAGCTTTGCGTGTCAGCGCCTTTGAAAGCAGGAAAAAAATGGCGCCGTGAGGCGCCATTTTCGTGCTCAGAGAGAGACTTCTATTGACGGTGCTTCCTGCGTATTCCCAAAGCTCCGAGTAAACCCATCACTCCCATGCCGATCAGTGGCAGGATGCCAGGGAGCGGCGTCGGACAAGCAGGTTGGCCCGGTTGGCCGCAGGTCTGGAAGCCGCCACCACCGATCGTTCCGCCGCGCAGACCGAAGGCCACCGGCAAGTTTGCGTCGTTGGCAGGGAAGACGGCCGGGTCGGTCACTTCAAAAACAGTGAACGTGTTGGTATCGACACCGCGATAGAAGCTATGGGTGACGTCCGCATCGACAATAGCGTCGGTTAGTCCGATAGCCAAACCTGCAGCGGTCGGATTGAAAGCGCCCGACGTGCTAATCGTGTTGTTCGCCGCGGTTCCGAACGAGGGGACGAAATCGTACCAACTCTGACCGAAACCTTCGTCGGTGTTGATATAAATCGCGCCGCCCGCATTAAAGTACGTCGTGAAACTCGCTGCTGCTGCAAACAGTGCGTTACGGTCTGCCGTACCGCCGCCGCTACCCACCATGATCGCGTCAAAACCAGTAAACGCTCCGGCGAAGTTGCTGGAGTCGAAACCCGTGACGGCGTAGCCGGCTGCGGCGATCCCCGAGGGCGGCGCCCCCAAATCGGTCTGAATATAGGCGATGTTTTTTCCGGCACGCCCGGCGGCGTTGGAGGCTGTGCCGAACAGCAAGTAGTCCAGCCCCGCTGCCATATACTGGCTGTTGTCGTGCTCGTCAGAGTCGTGCCCTGTTACGAAAATACTGCCTGCCTGTGCGGCTCCAGCGGCGAGCAGTAAACTCGCGCTAACCGCTGCGCTCAACGCTTTCGTTCTCATTTGTTTCCTCTCCTTTGAAAGTAATACATTTGCGGAATTGACTGCAACGTCCGGCGCAGCAAGAATGAGGCCAGGTATTTTTAGTACATTGAATCAGATGGTTATATGCATTGCCCGACGTGCTGTGTAAAGGGGATCGACACCTGCAATGGGAAGTACGAGAAAGCCCAGCAACTCATCCGCCGCAGCGATTGCACCGGCTTTGCGGCTGTTCCAACAGGGTAGGATTGACGCCGCGAGGTTTGAGTGCGAGCGCGTGCTCCAACGCTTTCCTGGAGCACCTGAAGCGCTGCACTTGTCTGGGCTTATCTATCGCGCGCGCGGGGATCTGCTGTCCGCAACTCAGAGCATAGAGAGAGCCGTCGCTATCGACGGCACGCAGCCAGTTTATTTCGTCAACGTTGGTCTATGTTATGCGGCGATGGGCGAGAGCGACAAAGCTCTGCGCGCCTTCGCCCATGCTGTAGAGCTTAAGCCGTTGTTGCCCCAAGCATTATTTAATCTGTCGGTGCTTCAAACCCAAACCGGAAACTTCGTGGAAGCCGAGCGCAACTACCGGCGCTTGATAGCGCACCGGCCCGCGCATGAGGCAGCTTGGAACAACCTCGGGGAGTTGTTGTTGCGCGGCGAGCGGGCGGCCGAAGCAGCGGATTGCTTCCGGCGCGCACTGGCGCTTCGCGGCGATTTTGCAGAGGCGCGCTTTAACTTAGGACTCGCATTGCAGCAGTTGAATTTCGGTGAGGAAGCCGCGCGGGAATTGGCCGACGTTGTGCGGCTTCGGCCCGAAATGTTGGAAGCGCACCTCGAACTCGGGAGAGCGCTCGTCGCCTCAGCGCGACAACGCGATGCTCTCGAAGTGCTATGCGCCGCGCGAATGCGGCATACCAATAGCGCGGCACTTCATAACGTGATAGGCATGGTAATGGGGCAGTTGGGACACGCTGCCGAGGCGCGCGCGGAGTGGACTCGCGCGCTGCAGCTTGACCCTCATCACGGCGAGGCGTACTACAATCTCGTGCTTGCGGGCGGCGCAAAGCCGGCGCAGGAGTATCTGGCTCGCGCCGAAAAGTGGTTGAGCGCGACCGAGGTTAGTCGCGAAGATCGGATTCTGCTGCACTTCGCGGCGGGCGCACTTGCGGAAGAGATAGGGCACTACAGTCTCGCCTTTACCCATTTCGAGCGGGCCAACACACTGAAGCAGGTGCACTATGACGCAGCAGTGGTCGAAGACCGGGCGAGCGCCATGATCGATGTGTTCGGCCCAGAATTCTTTCAGGAACGCGCTCAGTTTGGCGTGTCTGACGAGGGGCCTTTGTTCATAGTCGGAATGCCGCGCTCCGGAACAACTCTAGCCGAGCAGATACTTTCGGCGCACCCCGAGGTTCATGGCGCTGGCGAGTTGACGCTTCTGAACACGGTTGCCTCGAGCTTGACCAAGCTCGCACGAACCAATACTGCGTACCCCAAGAGCGTTCGCTATTTGAGTGCCGAGCATGTCGAAAAGATCGGGCGCGACTATCTTGCTTTTACCCGACGCAAAGGCGGTGCTGCAAAACAGATCGTGGACAAGATGCCGGACAATTTTTGGCACCTCGGGCTTATTCGATTGGCGTTGCCAAAAGCTAAGATCGTACATTGTCGACGTGACGCGGTTGACACCTGTCTATCCTGCTATACCACCAACTTCGCTGGCCATTTGCCTTATACCTGCGACCTGGCAAGCCTTGTCCACTATTACGGTCAATATCAGCGCGTTATGACGCACTGGACGAACGCGTGGCGCGACGCAATCTTCGATCTCGAGTATGAAAAGCTTGTTGATACCCCGGAAATCACCATCAAACGACTCCTCGAATTCTGTAATTTGCCCTGGGACGAGGCGTGCCTCCATCCGGAGAGAAACACACGTCCGATCGCTACAGCAAGCCAGTTTCAGGCGCGCAATCCAATCAGCAGACCTTCGGTGAATCGGTCGGAGAGTTATCGTCAGTTTATCCAACCGTTGCTAGCCCTCCGTGAAAAACGTTGACGGTGTGCGCTCGGGCAATGTTGGACGATAATTCCACGCAATATGCGACGCACTTGGCCGAGCTGACGCTAAAGCCAAGCGACAACGCAGACAATTTTCGGAAAGCTCGAGTAGTCGATTTGGCGAGCGCAGGACTCGCTCACACTAGTTACATGCGCCATACTCTGGCTCTCGAACTTTGCCCGGGTGTTGCAAATGAGTAATTCCACATCAGTTCGCCTGCCGTTGCCGCGACCCTTAGGTTTATGGTTGTTTGTCCTACTGCTTGCCCTCAGTGCCTGCAGCCCCTCCGTCGACAGCTTGCTAGCAAAAGCACGCGAGCACGAAAGCAAAGGTGACCATAACGCGGCGGAAATCGAGCTCAAGAACGCCGTACAAAAAGCCCCGAATC
>CAZAWU010000329.1:0-3496 GCA_964488915.1 uncultured Burkholderiales bacterium | reverse complement strand
CGCACGGATTCTTCGGCGTTGTCTTGCACGTGCTGCATGTAGGCGCGCACGGTGTCGAGCCCGTAGTGCGCGACCATGCGGTGCAGTTCTTCGACGCCTTTGGCGTTGGCGGCGAGTTGGGCGCGCAGGTCGGCGAGATTTTGTTCGGCGTTGCGCGCGGGATAGCGGCCGGAGCGGAGCAGGGCCAGCGTCTCGGCTTCGCGTAAGCGAGAGTTTTCGACGAGCTTGAAGTTGGTGATTAGCACGCCTTCTTCATCGATGTGGCGCGAGCTGGGCGGCATGGAGCCGGGCGTGATGCCGCCGATATCGGCGTGGTGGCCACGCGAGCCGACGTAGAAGAGGATTTCTTTTTCTCGCTGATCGAATACCGGTGTGATGACGGTGACATCGGGCAGATGCGTGCCGCCGCGGTAGGGGTCGTTGAGCATATAGCTATCGCCCGGCTTCATTTGGCCTTCGTTGTCGCGCATCACCGCGCGCACGCTTTCGCTCATCGAACCGAGGTGCACGGGCATGTGCGGCGCGTTGGCGATGAGGCTGCCGTGCGCGTCGAACAGCGCGCAGGAGAAGTCGAGGCGCTCTTTGATGTTCACCGAGTAGGCGGTTTGTTGCAGGCGCGCGCCCATGTCTTCGGCGATGGACATGAAGAGGTTGTTGAACACTTCGAGCATGACCGGGTCGACGCGCGCACCGGAAGACGCAAAGCGGCCTTCCAAAAAGTCAGATCCGGCGGGGTAGCGCTGCGCGCGCGGCGTGCTGCGCGTGAGGATGAGGTGGTGGTGCGCGTTGACGCTGGCTTGCCAGCCGGGTTCGAGGACGGTTGTTGAGTGCTCTTCGGTGATGATCGCTGGGGCCGGGATGTGTGCACCCGGTGCGAGATTTGCGCGGTCATAATGAGTGGAACGATGAGTATATTCTGAAGAATAATGTTCTTGGCTATTCTTCAAGCCATACTCTCGATAACCAGCGGGTGCGAGCGCCGTTGCGGCCGTCGCTTCAACGGAAGCGGCCTCTATGATCAACGCCCGATCAGCCATCAAGAAGCTATAGCGCTGCTGGTAGGTGCGATCGAACGTGGCCCGCAGCTCAGCATAGGGCGCGGCGTCGAGTACGATCGCGGTATCTGTGCCGCTGTAGCGCAGGTGTATGCGGCGCCAGAAATTGCATTGCTCACCCGCGGCGCCTTGTTCGATGAGTGAGGCGAGGCATTGAGCTTCGAGTTCGTCGTAAACGCGACTGAGATTCGCGAGTGCTTCTTCGTTCAACGTATGCTCGACGCTGCGCTCGCGCATCACCGTCAACTGCGCCATGCCGATGCCGTACGCTGAGAGTAGTCCGGCGAGCGGATGGATGAACACGGTTTCAATGCCGAGCGCATCGGCGACCAAACAAGCGTGCTGGCCCGCGGCGCCGCCGAAGCAGCACAGCGCGTACTGCGTGACGTCGTGGCCGCACGCGATGGAGATGCGCTTGATGGCGCTCGCCATGTTGTTGACGGCGATGTCGATAAAGCCGGCGGCGATTTGTTCGAGCGTGTGTGCAGTGTCTGTCGTGGCGCCGATCTCGCGTGCGAGTGCGGCGAATTTTTCGCGTAGGATTGCTACGTCGATCGGTTGATCACCGTGCGGGCCGAATACGTGTGGGAAATGCTCGGGCTGAATTTTGCCGAGCAGCACGTTGCAGTCGGTGATGGTGAGCGGGCCGCCGCGCCCGTAGCAAGCGGGACCCGGATTCGCACCGGCGGAATCGGGGCCCACGCGCATGCGCGCGCCGTCGAAGTGCAGGATGGAGCCACCGCCGGCGGCCACCGTGTGGATGGACATCATCGGGGTGCGCAGGCGCACGCCGGCGACTTGAGTTTCGAATTGGCGCTCGATTTCGCCGCTGTAGTGGCACACGTCGGTGGAGGTGCCGCCCATGTCGAAGCCGATGATGTGTTCGAAGCCGGCTTCTTCGGCGGCTTTGATCGCGCCGATAACGCCGCCCGCGGGGCCGGAGAGGATGGCGTCTTTACCGCGAAAGCTGCGTGCGTCGGCGAGGCCACCGTTGGATTGCATGAATTGCACGCGCACGCCGGGTAGTTGTGAAGTGACGGAATCGACGTAGCGGCGCAGGAGCGGCGAGAGATACGCGTCGGCGACGGTGGTGTCGCCGCGGCCGACGAGTTTCATGAGCGGGCTCACTTCGTGCGAAAGCGAGATTTGCGTGAAGCCGATTTCGCGCGCGATCGCGCCCAAGCGTTGCTCGTGTTGAGGGTAGCGGTAGGCGTGCATGCACACGATGGCGAGTGCGCGGATGCCGCTGGCATAGATGCGCGCGAGCTCCCGCTGCGCTCGCGCTTCGTCGAGCGCAAGCACGATGTCGCCGTGCGCACCGATGCGCTCGTCGATTTCGACGATTTCGCGGTAGAGTTGTTCGGGCAGCACGATGTGCAAGTCGAACAGGCGCGGGCGGTTTTGGTAGGCGATACGCAGCGCGTCGCGGAAGCCGCGCGTGATGGCGAGCGCGGTGGGTTCGCCTTTGCGTTCGAGCAGCGCGTTAGTGGCCACCGTGGTGCCGATGCGCACGCAGTCGATTTGCTCTGCCGGAATGGCTGCGCCGGACGCAAGGCCCATGGCGCGGCGGATGCCTTCGATCACGGCGTCGGTTGGGCGCGCTGGGTCTTCAGACAGTAGTTTGATAGTGCTCAAACGCCCGTCTGGACGGCGGGCGACGACGTCCGTGAAGGTGCCGCCGCGGTCGATCCAGAATTGCCAGCTAGACATTCCTGAAGATTTTTTCGTGAAGATGTTTGACAAGGTTTTCAATACTTTGCTATAGTCTCGTTTCTCCGCAGCCGCGGGGTGGAGCAGTCCGGTAGCTCGTCGGGCTCATAACCCGAAGGTCGTAGGTTCAAATCCTACCCCCGCAACCAAACGTACAAAAAGCACGACGTCGGTTGCCCTTTGCACTAACGAACTCCGGGCGGCTCATTGATCTTTAAAAATTTGCAGCTTACCGCCGATAGGTGTGGGCACTTGGTTTGAGGCTCAAGCTTAGCCGCAAGGCTCAAGCGAAACTCAAGTAACTGAAGTGCTCACCTTATCAGTAATGTAATTTCCATAACCGAAATTACTTTGAGATAGTGAGCGGGCAAGGCAACTTGCCCACAAAGCATTAACTTTGCAGAGATCGAACTGAAGAGTTTGATCCTGGCTCAGATTGAACGCTGGCGGCATGCTTTACACATGCAAGTCGAACGCGAGTGTAGCAATACACTTGAGTGGCGCACGGGTGAGTAATGCATCGGAACGTACCTTGTAGTGGGGGATAACCAGTCGAAAGATTGGCTAATACCGCATACGCTCGAGAGAGGAAAGTGGGGGACCGCAAGGCCTCACGCTATTGGAGCGGCCGATGCCCGATTAGCTAGTTGGTGAGGTAATGGCTCACCAAGGCGACGATCGGTAGCTGGTCTGAGAGGATGATCAGCCACACTGGGACTGAGACACGGCCC